>CAYMEC010000186.1:0-1000 GCA_964389425.1 uncultured Roseovarius sp. | reverse complement strand
GCACTCGCGCGTTCATCCAGTGCCGGATGATGTTGCGATAGAGCCATCCACGGAGACGACCAAACTTCTGCTCATGCTCTGCATAAAAGGCGTCGGGCGTGTCGAACGTTCCGAAATCCTGCACGATCCCGGTGTCCTGGATGTAGGTGTCCTGTCCGGTCCATTCGACAGGCGGCGCGCTCAGGCAATCTGTTCCGACGCCATAACCACAAAGGGTCTCGCGGCCGGCAAACGAAGATTGCAGCACCTTCAGAAACGCGCTGTCGAGGATGAAACCTTCCAGGTTGATCCACCTGCCGTCCAGTTCGACTTCGATCCACGAATGGAGGATCTCTTCGGGTGCAATCGGATAGACCAGTTCCGGCACGACACCGCGCTGAAGGCCCTTGTGAATTGTGAACCCGTGGATTCTGCATCGTATTCCCACACCCCGAAGAAGCGCCATGAGGAGCGTGCCCTTGGTGTTGCATTGCCCGTAACCATCGGACAGCACCTCGGACGCTGGAATGTCGTCGGCTTGGTTGTATCCAAACGCGATCTCGTTGCGCACGAAATCATAGACGGCTTCGATCTTGTCGGTGTCAGACAGATCACGCCAGCCCCTTCCATCGATCAGTTGCGCGATGGGAGTGGCCCCAAAGTTCAGGATTGGGGTTGCCGCCAGTAAAGGGTCCTCATGTGCCACAACGGGCCTCCTCGAATCGTTCGGGGACATAGATAATTACTACAGTCACTGTAGGCTCAAGTGGAAATCGCGTTCCGTTTGTTGTGCATATCTAGATGCCAATCCGATCATGATCAGTCAAACACTCTGAATGGTCTCTGAGCACCTCAAGGACACGGCATTGCGAGGCGTTGTCACCGCTGCATTCCTTGACCATACGTTTCAATTCCGAGCGCAACGCTTTTAGCCGCTCCATCCTCTGCTCAACGAGTTTCAATTGCCGGCGTGCGATCTCATCGGCTTCGTGACAGGGCCGGTCCGGCGCGTCGGATAAAT
>CAYMEC010000185.1:0-1117 GCA_964389425.1 uncultured Roseovarius sp. | reverse complement strand
GCTTTATCGCGGCGCCGAGTATGTCGTCGACTTCCTGCCTAAAGTGAAGATCGAGGTCGTTCTGCCCGACGACCAGGTCGACGCGGCAATTGAAGCGATCGTTGGTGCTGCCAAAACGGACAAGATCGGCGACGGCAAGATCTTTGTCAGCACCATCGAACAAGCCATTCGCATCCGCACCGGGGAATCCGGCCCGGAAGCGCTTTGATACAAGCGCTGTAATCCATTCCAATCCAACCAACCAAGGGGAATACACCATGAGCGCAAAAGACCTGCTCAAGACCATCAAGGATGAAGACGTCGAATACGTGGACATCCGTTTCACCGACCCGCGCGGCAAGTTGCAGCATGTGACTGTGATGGCCGACCAGGTCGATGAGGACTTCCTGGAAGAAGGCTTCATGTTCGACGGCTCCTCCATTGCGGGCTGGAAATCCATTGAAGCCTCCGACATGAAACTGATGCCCGACACCGACAGCGGCTATATCGATCCGTTTTACGCCGAAAAGACGCTCTGCGTGCACTGCTCCATCCTGGAGCCCGACACCGGGGAAGCCTACAACCGCGATCCACGCGGCACTGCGCAAAAGGCTGAGGCCTACCTTAAGGCCTCCGGCATCGGTGATGCGGCCTATATGGGCCCTGAGGCGGAATTCTTCCTGTTTGATGACGTGAAATTTTCCACGTCTATCAACAAGGTCAGCTACGAAGTGGACGCGCTGGACGCGTCGTGGAACACCGACACGGACTACGAGATGGGCAACACCGGCCACCGCCCGGGTGTCAAAGGTGGCTATTTCCCCGTGAACCCCATCGACGATGGTCAGGACATCCGCTCCGAGATGCTGTCCACCATGAAGCGTCTGGGTATGAAAGTGGACAAGCACCACCACGAGGTGGCCTCTTGTCAGCATGAGCTGGGACTGATCTTCGACAGCCTCACCAAGCAGGGTGATGAGCTTCAGAAATACAAGTATGTCATCCACAACGTGGCGCAGGCCTATGGCAAATCGGCAACCTTCATGCCGAAGCCTATCGCTGGCGACAACGGCACCGGCATGCATGTGAACATGTCGATCTGGAAAGAGGGCAAGCCGCTTTTCGCAGGCGAGAAATC
>CAYMEC010000184.1:0-1151 GCA_964389425.1 uncultured Roseovarius sp. | reverse complement strand
ATCCGTCAGCGCAAAACAGGCGTGACAGCAGCAATAGTCAAACTCGATCCCTTGCCCGATCCGGTTGGGCCCGCCGCCCAAGATCACAACCTTCTTGCGATCCGATGGACGTGCCTCGCATTCCACCTCGCCCATCATGGGCACCTCGTAGGTGGAATACATGTAGGGCGTCTGGGCCTCGAATTCCGCGGCACAGGTGTCGATCCGCTTGAACACGGCGCGCACGCCGAGGTTCAGCCGCGCCTGCCGGATATTGGCCTCATCCCGGCCGGTCAGCTTGGCCAGCCGCGCATCCGTGAAACCCAGCATCTTCAGCGCCCGAAGGCCCTGTTCATCGCTCGGCAAGCCTGCGCGCCTCACTTCTTCTTCGGCCTCGATAATCTCGCGAATCCGCGCGAGGAACCACGGGTCGAACTTCGTGGCGAGGAAGATCTCATCATCGCTCAGCCCCTCCCGCATGGCCTGCGCAATGTTGCGCAGCCGGTCAGGTGTCTGGGCGGAGATGGCCTTGATCACGGCCGCCTTGTCGGGCGCGCCTTCGATCTGCACTTCGTCAAACCCCGTCAGTCCCGATTCCATGCTTGCCAGCGCCTTTTGCAGGCTTTCATGGATGGTGCGGCCAATGGACATCGCTTCGCCCACCGATTTCATCGCGGTGGTCAGGTACGGCTCAGAACCGGGGAACTTCTCAAACGCAAATTTGGGGATCTTGGTGACCACGTAGTCGATGGTCGGCTCGAACGACGCAGGTGTCACCTTGGTAATGTCATTGTCCAACTCATCCAGCGTATAGCCAACCGCCAGCTTCGCCGCGATTTTCGCAATCGGGAAACCAGTCGCCTTGGACGCCAGTGCGGAGGACCGCGACACGCGCGGGTTCATCTCAATCACAACCATGCGCCCGTCATCGGGGTTGATGGCCCATTGCACGTTGGAACCGCCCGTCTCCACGCCGATCTCGCGAAGCACGGCGATCGAGCCGTTGCGCATGATCTGGTATTCCTTATCCGTGAGCGTCAGGGCAGGGGCCACGGTGATGCTGTCCCCGGTATGCACCCCCATCGGGTCGACGTCTGCAAGGGAGCAGACGATGATGGCGTTGGCGGCGTTGTAGCGCGCCACCTCCCTCTCGTCTTTCTGCCAACGCTGCA
>CAYMEC010000183.1:0-1152 GCA_964389425.1 uncultured Roseovarius sp. | reverse complement strand
TTCCCAGACTGCGACTTCCACAAGCCCGTCGCGGTGACGCACTTTTGGACGCCTGTCTTCCTCTCTTTCTTGGGACATAGATTTCTCCTGATTGGGTTTAGCGCGGGCGATAACCTTGGACGTAAGACCAAGAGCCGGCGTCATACTGAGGGAAGTGCGCAAACTTGTTTGGCACCGCTTCCGTGATCACCTTAGCCGTTCCACGTCCCCACCTGCGGGGGATAGGAACGCAATCAAGCGGCGGATGAAATGGATTGGGCAGGAACCGCCCCGCAAATTCAGTACGCGTGTAGTACGGATATTTGTGACCAAGGATCGGCCCTAGGCTCTTGCCTGAGACAAAGCAAATTTGCCTATCCTCGGGCATTGCCAAGATTTCATCAGGCGTCATCAATGCACGTGCTTGCTTGGTTCGGTGCGTCTCTTCGAACGCGTGGTGACGGAAGTTCTGAGCGGCTGCGAACGGATCACTTCCGCCAAGGATGCTCATGGCAGCTTGGCGCTTGGCTTGACGCGCCTGCGATTGGCGCAGTGTATCATCGTATTCCAGCGTTTCCTGTCCGAGCATCGACGATACGAGTTGTGCGGTCTGATAGTCGCGCACGCCAAAGAACTGCCGCAAGGCCGCTGACCCCATGAAGCCCTGCAATCCTGTTGGGCCGAAGTTTCGGGTAATCTGCCCCGCATCCTGAAACAATGCCCAAGCACGAACTCCAGCACCACGACCGAAGGTGAAGGACCGCAAGAGCGCATCGAAATTGCCGAGCTGTCCCGCCTCATCGATGATCATATTCACCGGAGGTGAGGACGGATTTCGAGATTTGTAGAGCATCTGAACCGTGAACATCGTCCGCAGCACGGGAGCCCAGATTGAGACGTATTCGATAGGAACATTGATGAACCACGTCGCGGGTTGTGCGGGATCACAGGTTGCCGATAGCGAAGCGCGCGGGTTCTCAAGAGCCCGTTGAAGCATCGGATCATCAAGGAAGTTCAAGTAGGCGTAGAGTTCACCGACGATACTTCCGAACTCGCGCGGGCTGTCTTGCTGTTTGGCCAGCATCTCGCCTGCACAACGGCGCACGCTTTCCATGCTGGAACCAAGCATGAATTCAAGAATGTCAGGCCATTCACCAGTGTTGGATTCAATGG
>CAYMEC010000182.1:0-1261 GCA_964389425.1 uncultured Roseovarius sp. | reverse complement strand
ATCTTGTTGCGTTTCATGGTGTAGTCTCCTTGGTTTCTGGTCGGGACCATCCCGTCCGATGAGACTGATCTATAGGGCGCACATGCACATCGCCTGACGCGCAGATTACATCCGTGTTATGTCGCCAAAAACTGTTTTTACAAATGAAAACGGCGGGTTACCCCGCCGTTGCCAAGCTCGTTTTCCAGGGATCGTCAGGTCGTGGTCGGCTCGACCTCAGCCGGATCCACGGACATCTCGGCCGCGCGTTTTTCAGCGGCCGCCATCAAGCTCGGACCCGCAAGCCTGAGGGCCAGGGCAAAAGCAGTGCCCAGTATGATGGCAAAGCCGACGGCCATGATACCGAAACCGAAGCCCGCAAACACGATCAGGGCGATCAGGGCGCTGGTGACAAAAGATTTGATCCGTTCCATGTGAAGTCTCCTTGTTCTGACTGAAATGGAATATGGGCCGGCGTGACCACATCAGCCTGACGCACGCATTACATCTGTGTAATGTCCTGCGGCCTCCGATGACCGTGCAAGCCGGGCGGGCTCTGGTGATCGGATTGGCCACCGCCATGACACTGTGTTCCGTCGGGCCGCCCGATCGGGCCGTGGAACGCGTCCTCTCGGCAAGATAACCAAAACGTGACGTTACAAATCTGTATAGCTTTTGTCAGGCAAGCCTGAGATCGCATCGCCACTTCCATCTTCACCACACCCGAGATGGAGGTTTACATGTCTCGTAGAAAATCACTGGGCCGCGCAAGCACTGCGGCCGCTCTCGTTGCCGCTCTTGGCACCACAAGTCTTGTGGCCATCGCACCCACGACCGCTCTTGCCGGTCCGGCCGGTGGCTATGCCGATCTGATCGAACAGTTCAGCCCGGCTGTCGTTCTCGTGGAAGTCAGCGCAAAGGTCACGCCCGCCGATGCCGAAGGCGCAATGCCAAACAACGAATTCTTCAAGGAATTCCAACGCCGCTTCGGGGATCAAATGCCCCAGTTGCCGCAAATGCCGGACGCCCCCGTACGGCAGGGCCTTGGATCGGGCTTCATCATCTCCGAGGATGGCCTGATCGTGACCAACAACCACGTCATCGACGGCGCAACAACCGTGACCGTCACCTTCGCCGATGGATCCGAGCAAGAAGCTACTGTCGTCGGCGCTGACCCCCTGACCGATATTGCGCTTCTGGACATCGAGGGCACTGGCCTGCCAACCGTGGCCTTCGGATCCTCTGACGCCATGCGCGTGGGCGATGAGGTGATTGCCATGGG
>CAYMEC010000181.1:0-1299 GCA_964389425.1 uncultured Roseovarius sp. | reverse complement strand
CACCGCGCAAAACGCCACCGAGGCCGGCTACAGCGCACCTGACACGCCACCGATCTTCTACATCAACCTGCCCTACAACGCCGCACCCGCCACGTCAGGCAACGGCACCCAAGTCAGCTTCGCCGCCCCCGACCGCGCAGCGGTCGACCGGTTCCATGCCACAGCCCTAAAACTGGGTGGCACCGACGAAGGCCCCCCGGGCGAACGCGACTACAAACCGGGCTACTACGGCACCTATTGCCGTGACACATATGGCAACAAACTCCATGTTGCCCATGTCCCGGACTAAGCATTCGATGTTCTAAAAGACAGACATATCACGCGTCACAAAGTCATAGATTGCACGTGACCGATTTCTGATCGACAGCAAGCAATCTGAATCCGAGTGGTCCGAACACGACAAGTATGTGCTGGCAAAAACACCAGCCGCCATTGGGAAAACAGCACTGCAAGAGTTCCCGTTATCCGGGCAGAGAATACCTTGGATCCCTGACACCTCCGCGGTTTCGACCAGCGCAAATTCTAACAAGCTTGCTTTTTCCAGGCGTCCTGCGAGCAGCCCATCGGTCACCAATTCAAAAGACTGCGGCAAATCTGGTCGCGCTTGCCTAAGCTCGCCTAAACAAGCGCTGAAGCTCCAGTCTTGACTCAGGCGCGGACACACATCCTGTGACAGCCCGCTTTCCCCGTGGGTTTCATAACGATGAAGACTCACCCGAAGTCTGTTAACCTGCAACGGATTGTCGGGGTCGCCAGCCTTTTCCAGTACAGCAAATTTGTACTTGTTCGTCTCATGATTGCGCGTATGGATGCTCGTAAAACTCTCGCTTCCAAGTCTAATGGGAAAAGAACCGCCACCAGCCAGAGCGACCGCCGGGATCATGATGCGATGGCCAGCCAACATGAAATGAAGGTCATGGGCAAGAAACTCGGGATCCGGTCTATCCACATCCCTGAACCACGATTGGTTCCAGATTGTGCTCACAGCAACCACGGCGGCGCAAATCAAAGCGACACAAAGTAAGGCGTAAAAATATCTCACAACCGATGCTCCCGACAGCACAAGTCTAACACTCTAACGCAACCACTCGCCGCAACGCACGCTTCATTAATTCGCATGCTGAAAACAACCCACACCGACACAATACCGACGTGATACCGATGCAATACCGCCCCCAAATCCCAGCAAAACAAAGCTGTTAACCATTTGGGGGCCGTAACAACCGGATCAGGCGTTCACATCCACCACGACGCGGCCTTTGACCTGACCTTTAAGGATGTCTTTCCCAAGCCCCGGCA
>CAYMEC010000180.1:0-1362 GCA_964389425.1 uncultured Roseovarius sp. | reverse complement strand
GACGATGGAGAAATTGCGGATATGGCTGAGCGGTGTCATGGTTGGGATATGGAAGGGTTTCCATTATCGGTCAAGGCATGAATATCTAGGGAGTACTCGGCGTGATGACGCAGTCTGATGGTCCGCAATATCTGCCAGACATAGAAGTTAACGACCTAATCTCGGACGAGTGCGAAATCCATGAAAAACAACTCGTATGGCGCTCGGTATTTCGATCATTAGACGGTTTGTCTCCGGAATTCGAACCTGGGTTCATACATGATTAGTGGAAAGCTGAAGATGCTCCTGACGTTTGCTTGGCGTCTTTAAGGGCGCTAATCACCTCCGCAGCGTCTATGGTAACAAATGACCAAGAACTGGCCCGCAGCTTGCAAGGTGCTTATCAAGGCTTGGAAGACACTACGTCGATTAATCCACATTCCTTACTCGTAGTTAATGCTCTACTCAGTTTAATTGATTGCGTAAGCACCGAAGGAAGGGTGAGCGCCTCTTACGCAAGACAGTCATTGCATAGCAGTTCTATGACGGAACTTGCGGGCACACATCCGAATTACCTGTTCGACGACTTAGACGAGTATGTCTCAGCACTTGATGAGGCAAACGGCCTTTCCGATACAATTTATGAAACGGAATACAGTGATGAAGACCCTGAAGGATTTCTGCCGGTTGAGGTCACGAATGTGATTGAAGCGCTCTATCAATCCGGTGCGCATTGGAGGTTTTGGGAAAAGTGGTTTGAGAGCTTCGTAAATGGCGATCCCATAGCGTGGGAAATCCAAAACAGAGTGGCACGGATTGATGAGTCAATTTGGCAAGCCGGACCTGAGCTGGTAGCGGCCGAGATTGAGCGGATTGAGGCGGCTTTTGAGGTTGAAAGTACCGCCGCTGAGATTGCTAGTACTGCTTCTGCGGCACTAGCTGCGCGGAGAGGGATTGGGGACAACAATCCTCCTTCTTCAATAGATGATGCGATCGGCATGTCAGATGGTGTGACAATCATTTGGGCGGCGGCGCAGGAATTGAAGGAACAAGCGCATTCTGCGCAAGCCGACAAGAGCCGCGTCGTCAAAGCGTTGAGTGCGGTGGCTGGAGTGATGAAAGCCTGTGGCGTGGAAATCGCCAAGATCGCGCACCTTGGCGTCAAAACTGCAATCGTTTCGGCGTGTGGAGCCGTTGGCGCGGGTGCAGGCGCGATTTGGGTCACTACAAACGCAGACAAACTCCAGCAACTTATCGAAGCTGTATCGCGCTGGTTACCGTTTCTTGGGTGATGGTGGGGTGAACCCCACCCTACCCTTTGACGTTCGAGCCGCGCGTTTGGCAGGCCCCGGGCTGGCGATCCTGACCTTTGATCAGCAGCGC
>CAYMEC010000179.1:0-1560 GCA_964389425.1 uncultured Roseovarius sp. | reverse complement strand
ACATGCTGGGCATGATCAATGCCTACCCTTCCGGTATTGGCGGTGACGAAACCACGATCCTCACGGTGGGCAGTTCTGGAACCTGGGACCGTTTTGGCGGCATCATCAGAGAATTGGGCGGAAAATCGGCCCATGTTGGCACGAAACCTGCTGCACTTGCCGCGCTCTTTGCCGGTCTCTTCACGGTTCGACAGGGGTTCATGTTCGGCATGATCTATGGTGCCCTAGTGTGCGACAAAGCCGGTATCCCGATGCAGGTTTATGCCGATCAACTCCCTGCGACGATCAAATTGGTCACGGACTACCATGACCTTTTTGCCAAAACCGTTCCGGTCGGGGATTACGACAGGGCCGAAGCGTCCCTGAAGGTTTACGCGATGGCACAAGAGGATGCTTTGAAGACTTATCTGTCACTTGATGCTCCGGCGGATTTCATCCGGTTGATGCATGACCGCACCAGGGCGGCTTGGGACGATGGCTATGGCGACAGGCAACTGACCTCATTGGTCCAGCATATGGCGGATGCCTGATGTCACAGAGCTTTCACCGGTAACAGCGGTCGTTGGGATTGATGAAGTCAAGATCGTCATCTGCAATGGGCACGTGGGAACTTGGCCGCAAAACACCCGCAATCCTGCCCCGTGTCGACGCAACTTTCCAACGCTGAGACGGCGCATTCGTGCCGCGCCCCGCACGCTACCGGATCACATGCACCGCGCATTTGGCATGGCGCACGACCCAATCGGCCGTCGAGCCAAGAAAGATGTCTTCGAACCCCGGCACATGCGACGCCACGATGATACAATCACATCCAAGATCGGACGCCTGATTGACGATCTGTCGCCCTGCATGGCCGGATGCCAAAACGGTGCTCGCTCCGGGCAGGGTCTCTGCCATTTTTTTCAGATCGTCTGTTGACCGCGTGCGCGCGTCTTCCAGCAACTCAGATGGAACCTGATAAAACGCGTAACCCGGTATCTCATCCATGACGTGCATCACGGTAAAGGCCGCACCATCATCGGCCAGTGTCTGCGCCGCTTTCATAGACGCTGCCGTATCGTGATCATCATCAAAAACAACGGGTATGAGAATGTTCTTGTACATTTTTTCCTCCGAGACATGTGTCCAAATCCGTGAGGAAAACTAGCATCCAGAAAATTTTGTGGTCTTGCGCTAGATCAAGTCGCTCCATTTCATTTTCGCGGCCACTTGAACCAATCACCGGATCACCAAAAGAAAAGGCCGGGGCAAACCCCGGCCAGTTCTTCGTCAAAGCGCGATGTCGATTACTTGAGTTCGACTTCGGCACCCGCTGCTTCCAGCTTGCCTTTGAGCTCTTCTGCTTCCTCTTTGGAAACCTGCTCTTTGACAGCTTTGCCACCGGCTTCGACCAGTTCCTTGGCTTCCTTCAGGCCCAGGCCCGTGATGCCGCGGACTTCCTTGATCACGTTGATCTTGGACGCACCAGCAGACTTCAGGATGACGTCGAATTCGGTCTGCTCTTCGCCGCCGCCTGCACCACCGGCGTCGCCGCCAGCAGGGCCGGCCATCATGACAGCG
>CAYMEC010000178.1:0-1566 GCA_964389425.1 uncultured Roseovarius sp. | reverse complement strand
GGAGATATTGGCAAATGTGGAAGCCCCCTGCCTGGTGTGCCACGGGACAGGAGACCGCATGCAGCCCGCTGATCAAGGGCGGCTTCTGGCAAAGAAACTGCCGAATGCCCGGTTTATCGGGTACGACACCAACAATCACGTTCTGCCCGACAATGACCCGGAATGGCCCCGATTTGAGCGGGACGCTTTGCGCTTTCTGGCAGACCATAGCTGACCGGAGGACAAGCCTTGGCCAAATTCCCCTACCAGGACGGAGTAGCTGTCGTGACAGGCGCGGCCAGCGGCATTGGCGCTGAACTTGCTGCGGGACTGGCGGCAAAAGGCTCGCATCTGGCACTTGTTGACATGGATGAAGACCGGCTGGCCCAGGTTGCCTCGCGGCTTGGCAATCGGGGCGTACGGATCTCCACCCATGTCGCGGATGTCGCCAAACCTGATACGGCCACCCGGCTCCTGGGCGAGGTCAAGGCACAGCATGGCCGCGCCACGATGCTGTTTAACAATGCAGGCGTCGCTTTGGGCGGGTTCTTTGATGAGGTGCCCGAGGATCGGTTTGATTGGCTGATGCAGGTGAATTTTCATGGACCTGTGCGGTTGACCCGAGCCTTCCTTCCAATTCTTGAAGCGCAGGATCAGGCGCAGATCGTCAACACCTCAAGCGTGTTTGGCCTGATCGGCCCGCCGGAACAAACCGCCTATGCCGCATCGAAATTCGCCCTGCGCGGGTTTTCCGAGGCGCTGCGCAATGAGTTGGAGGGCAGCACCGTGGGCGTCAGCACCGTGCATCCCGGTGGCGTGAACACCCGGATCGTGAAAAACGCCATCCTGTCCGGCGATCCCGCCGAGGCAGAGGCGCGCGCGGCGGAGTTTCGCAAGAACCTGAAACTGGCCCCTGACAAAGCGGCAGAGATCATTCTGCGCGGTGTCGAACAGCGCCGCGCGCGGATCCTTGTGGGCAGCGATGCCAAGTTCATCGACCTGATCCAGCGCCTGATGCCGGTGCGCCATGCCACCCTTCTGAAGCTGATCTTCAGCGGTGGTGCATCGCGGGATGATGCGCGCAAAACCAGGTAAAGTTGAGTTTACCTTGCACCTTTGCCCGCAATCAGTTTAGAATCGTTCCAAACCTTGACTTCCCGCCATGCGCTGAGCATATGGGAAGGACCGCGCTTTAGGAGGCCGCCACATGTTTATCCAAACAGAATCCACGCCGAACCCGGCCACATTGAAATTCCTGCCCGGCCAGACCGTTCTGGAGATGGGCACTGCCGACTTCCCAAGCGCGGATACGGCTGACAAATCGCCACTTGCCACGCGCGTGTTTGGCATTCAGGGCGTTGCCGGCGTGTTCTTTGGCAATGACTTTGTCACCGTCACCAAGGAAGAAAGCGTCGATTGGGATCACATCAAACCCGCGATTCTGGGCGCGATCATGGAGCATTACCAGTCCGGCGATCCGGTCATGGCAGGCGATCATGAGCCCGCCAGCGGTCACGCGGAACATACTGGCGAAAACTCCGAAATCGTGGGCCAGATCAAGGAATTGCTGGACAGCCGCGTGCGCCC
>CAYMEC010000177.1:0-1641 GCA_964389425.1 uncultured Roseovarius sp. | reverse complement strand
CGTTCAACAATTTCCGCGTGGTGCCACCCGGGACCGGGATTTGCCATCAGGTGAACCTTGAGTATCTGGCGCAAACCGTCTGGACGGACACGGACCAAAACGGAGAGAGGGTTGCGTACCCCGACACGCTCGTGGGCACCGACAGCCACACCACGATGGTGAACGGCGCGGCTGTTCTGGGCTGGGGCGTCGGCGGGATTGAGGCAGAGGCCGCAATGCTAGGCCAGCCGATTTCGATGCTGATCCCGGAGGTCGTGGGCTTTGAACTGACCGGGTCCATGATCGAGGGCACGACCGGCACGGACCTCGTGCTCAAGGTCGTGGAAATGCTGCGCGAACTGGGCGTCGTGGGCAAGTTTGTCGAATTCTACGGCGAAGGCCTCAACCGCCTGCCGCTGGCTGATCGTGCAACCATCGCGAACATGGCCCCGGAATATGGCGCAACGTGCGGGTTCTTCCCCATCGACGACGAGACCTTGCGCTACCTGCGCACCACGGGCCGGGATGAGGCGCGCATTGCGCTGGTGGAGGCCTATGCAAAAGACAACGGTTTCTGGCGCGGGGAGGATTACGCGCCCATCTATTCCGACACGCTGCATCTGGACATGAGCACGATCGTACCCGCCATTTCAGGCCCCAAGCGCCCACAGGATTACGTGCCGCTGACCAAGGCGAAATCCGAATTCCTGCGCGAAATGGAAGAGACCTTCAAACGCCCCATGGACAAGGAAATGCCGGTTGAAGGGGAAGACTACACCCTGTCATCGGGGGACGTGGTCATCGCCTCGATCACGTCCTGTACCAACACCTCGAACCCGTATGTGATGATCGGCGCAGGGCTGGTGGCGCGCAAGGCCGCAGCACTTGGCCTTGATCGCAAGCCTTGGGTCAAGACATCGCTTGCGCCCGGCTCTCAGGTGGTCAGCGCTTATCTGGAGGCCGCGGGGCTGCAAGACGATCTCGACAAGATCGGGTTCAACCTGGTGGGTTATGGCTGCACCACCTGCATCGGCAATTCCGGCCCCATTCAAAAAGAGTTGAGCGAGGCGATTGCCGAGGGCGATCTTGTCGCGGTCTCTGTTCTGTCCGGCAACCGCAATTTCGAAGGCCGGATCAGCCCGGATGTGCGCGCCAACTATCTGGCCTCGCCGCCCTTGGTGGTGGCCTATGCGCTGGCCGGGTCCATGGATATCGACATCGCGCGTGATCCCATTGCCCAGACGCCAGAGGGCAAGGATGTCTACCTCAAGGATATCTGGCCCAGCCAAAGCGAGATCGCCGAGATCGTCGAACAGACCGTCACGCGAGAGGCCTTCATCGAAAAATACGCAGATGTCTTCAAGGGCGATGACAAATGGCGCGACGTGGAAACATCGACCGGCGAAACCTATGATTGGCCACCAGCGTCCACCTACGTGCAAAACCCGCCCTATTTCCGCGGAATGGGCAAGGAGCCCGGTACGATTGAGAACGTGGAAAACGCCCGTGTGCTCGCGCTTCTGGGCGATATGGTCACGACCGACCACATCTCTCCGGCCGGATCGTTCAAGGACACCACGCCTGCCGGGCAATACCTGATTGAACGGCAGGTGCCGGTTCGGGAATTCAACTCCTACGGATCGCGACGGGGCAATCATGAGG
>CAYMEC010000176.1:0-1778 GCA_964389425.1 uncultured Roseovarius sp. | reverse complement strand
CTCGAAGTGCTCGAAGGCCTGATCGTCGCCTTCCTCAACCTCGACCGCGTGATCGATATCATCCGCTACGATGAGGATCCCAAAGCCGCGCTTATGCGCGAAAACTGGGGGCAGGACTTCACCCGTGCCACGGATGAGAGCGACTATGTGACCCCCGCCCCAGGGGGCGAGGCTGATGGCCTGACCGAAATCCAAACTGAGGCCATCCTCAACATGCGCCTGCGCAGCTTGCGGCGGCTTGAAGAGATGGAATTGCTCAGTGAACGCGACAAGCTGATGGAAGAACGCGCTGGGTTGGAGGACCTGCTGGAGGATGCAACCCTGCAATGGGCCGCCATCGCCGACCAACTCAAGGACGTCAAGAAGACCTTCGGCAAGGATTACGAAGGCGGCGCGCGCCGCACTCGGATCGAAGAGGCCGGCGAGGTCGAAGAGGTGCCGCTGGAGGCTATGATCGACCGCGAACCGATCACTGTGGTGTGCTCCAAAATGGGCTGGATCCGCGCCATGTCCGGCCACATCGATCTGGACCGTGAGTTGAAGTTCAAGGACGGCGACGAAAGCCGCTTCATCTTCCACGCCGAAACCACCGACAAACTGCTCCTGTTCGGCACCAACGGGCGTTTCTACACACTTGCCGCGTCCAACCTGCCCGGCGGGCGCGGGATGGGGGAACCTGTGCGCCTGATGGTCGATCTGCCCAACGAGGCGGAGATCGTGGCCCTGATGATCCACCGCCCGGGCGGCAAGTTGCTCGTGGCATCTTCTGCCGGGGACGGGTTCGTTGTGTCCGAAGACGACGCCATCGCCCAGACCCGCACAGGACGTCAGGTGCTCAACGTGCGCGACAGCGTGCGCGCGATGGTCTGCAAACCCATCGCAGGCGATCATGTCGCTTGCGTGGGCGAAAACCGCAAGGTGCTGATCTTCCCGCTGGATGAATTGCCGGAGATGGGCCGAGGCAAGGGCGTCCGCCTGCAACGCTACAAGGATGGCGGTTTGTCAGATGCAACAACCTTTGTTCTGGCCGAAGGTCTCAGCTGGCGCGACCCGGCCGGCCGCACCCGCACGGAAAACGCGCTGGCCGAATGGGTTGCCAAACGCGCCAGCGCCGGGCGCATGGCCCCGCGCGGCTTCCCACGGGACAACACGTTTACCTGATGCGGTCCAAGCCCTGATCTGGCGATCTGACCGGCGCTCCTGAAATACCGACGCAATACCGACGCAATACCGACGTGAAACCGACGCTGGTTTTGACCCTTTCCCACAAGAACGCTTGATTTCCGCCCCGGACTCCAATACATGCCCGCGCAGTGTAGATGACAGGGCCAAATGGCCCTCAAAACAAAGGGCGCTCTGAGATATGGCGAAGGAAAAGTTTGACCGTTCGAAACCGCATGTGAACATCGGGACCATTGGTCACGTGGATCACGGCAAGACGACGTTGACGGCTGCGATCACGAAGCAGTTTGGCGAGTTTAAAGCCTATGATCAGATCGACGCGGCGCCGGAAGAAAAGGCGCGCGGGATCACCATCTCGACCGCCCACGTGGAATATGAAACTGACGCGCGCCACTATGCGCACGTCGACTGCCCCGGTCACGCCGACTACGTGAAGAACATGATCACCGGTGCCGCCCAGATGGACGGCGCGATCCTGGTTGTGAACGCCGCGGACGGCCCGATGCCGCAAACCCGCGAGCACATCTTGCTTGGCCGTCAGGTTGGCATTCCGAAGATCGTCGTTTTCATGAACAAAGTCGATCAGGTTGATGACG
>CAYMEC010000175.1:0-1864 GCA_964389425.1 uncultured Roseovarius sp. | reverse complement strand
GGCTTTACGTCACGATCTACCACACCGACGACGAAGCCTTTGAGATCTGGAAGAAGGTTGGCGTGCCGGCCGACCGCATCATTCGCATCGCGACCTCTGACAACTTTTGGCAGATGGGGCCGACCGGGCCCTGCGGGCCATGCACCGAGATTTTCTATGACCATGGCGATCACATTTGGGGCGGCCCTCCGGGCAGCCCGGAGGAAGATGGCGATCGGTTCATCGAGATCTGGAACATCGTTTTCATGCAGAACGAGCAGTTCGAAGACGGCTCGATGAAAGCGCTCGACATGCAGTCGATTGACACAGGCATGGGGCTGGAACGGATTGGCGCGTTGCTGCAGGGCAGCCACGACAACTACGACACCGACACGATGCGCGCGTTGATCGAGGCGTCGGCGGATGTGTCCTCGTCTGATCCGGATGGTCCCGGCAAGACGCATCATCGGGTGATCGCTGATCACCTGAGGTCCACGTCCTTCCTGATTGCAGACGGTGTGATGCCGTCGAATGACGGGCGCGGCTACGTATTGCGGCGGATCATGCGACGCGCGATGCGCCATGCGCATTTGCTGGGCGCGAAGGATCCGATGATGCACCGCCTGGTGCCTGCACTCGTGCGGCAGATGGGGGCGGCCTACCCGGAATTGGGGCAAGCGCAGGCCCTGATTGAAGAGACGTTGCGGTTGGAGGAAACGCGGTTCAAGCAAACGCTGGATCGCGGGTTAAAACTGCTTGATGACGAATTGGGCGGGCTGGCTGAGAATGCGCCTTTGCCGGGTGCGGCGGCGTTCAAGCTCTATGACACTTATGGTTTCCCGCTGGATCTGACGCAGGATGCGCTGCGCGAAAAGGGCCGGACGGTGGATACCGATGGCTTTGACGCGGCGATGGCAGAGCAAAAAGCCAAGGCGCGCGCGGCGTGGTCAGGATCGGGTGAAGCGGCGGATGCGGCGATCTGGTTTGACCTGGCCGAAGCCCATGGTGCAACGGATTTCCTGGGCTATGACACAGAAAAAGCTGAGGGTCAGATGCTGGCGCTCGTAAAGGACGGTGCTGAGGTTGATAAACTTGGCGAGGGTGAAACCGGCTGGGTCGTGTTGAACCAGACACCCTTTTACGGCGAAGCCGGTGGTCAGGTGGGCGACACGGGCTGGCTGCGCCGGTTGGAGAATGAAGACGATCAGGCCGAAGTGACCGACACCCAGCGCATGGGCGGTGGCAAAATGTTTGCACATCAGGTCACGGTCAAGTCGGGCACCTTCACCAAGGGTGAAGCGGTGCAGCTTGAGGTCGATCACGGTCGGCGCCGGTCAATCCGATCAAACCATTCGGCGACGCACCTGTTGCACGAGGCATTGCGGGCGGCGCTTGGTGATCACGTGGCGCAGCGCGGGTCACTGAACGCGCCGGACCGGCTGCGGTTTGATTTCAGCCATGGCAAGGCGCTGTCGCTGGAGGAGTTGCAGCGGGTCGAGGCGGAGGTGAACGCCTATATCCGGCAGAACGCGCCGGTTGAGACGCGGATCATGACGCCAGATGACGCGCGGGCGATTGGCGCACAGGCGCTGTTTGGTGAAAAATACGGCGACGAAGTGCGCGTTGTGTCCATGGGAACGCAAACCGGATCGGGCAAAGGCAATGACGGCAACACCTATTCGCTGGAACTGTGTGGCGGCACCCATGTGCAGCGCACGGGCGATATCGGTGTGTTTGTCACGCTTGGCGATTCTGCGTCATCTGCCGGGGTGCGGCGGATCGAGGCGCTGACCGGGGCCGAGGCCTTTGCCTATCTGAGCACGCAGGATCA
The DNA here is from genome assembly GCA_964389425.1 of uncultured Roseovarius sp. Taxonomy (GTDB): domain Bacteria; phylum Pseudomonadota; class Alphaproteobacteria; order Rhodobacterales; family Rhodobacteraceae; genus Roseovarius. Next base: position 54 of record CAYMEC010000175.1, on the reverse strand, counting down.
CCGTCTGGCGGAAACTGCGCTGGAGTTGAAAGCGCAGGCCGCCGATGTGCCTGC
>CAYMEC010000174.1:0-1902 GCA_964389425.1 uncultured Roseovarius sp. | reverse complement strand
TGGGCGAGCGACGCGCGCAAGCGAGGCGCGGGCGCGCCGGGAAAACCTAGCATAATCCGTAGCATAGGCACCAAGAACACCTTGCCGCATACGAGCGCAGAGACCGGGTTTCCGGGCAGACCGACCATGGGCACATCGCCCATTTTGCCCGCCATCAACGGTTTGCCGGGGCGCATGGCGATCTTGTAGAAGGCCTGCCGCAGTCCCATCGTCTGGGCTACATCGGCCACCAGATCGTGGTCCCCCACGGAGGCACCGCCGATGGTGACGATCATGTCGCTGTCCTCAGCCAGTTTGAACGCGGCTGTGAGCGAAGGGGCGTTGTCGCGGGCGATGGGCAGGATGCGGGCCTCCGCGCCCTCCGCGTCCAACATCGCTTTCAGCCCGTAAGTGTTTGAAGCGATGATCTGATCGGGCCCTGGCGTTTCGCCCGGCAGGACCAGTTCATCGCCGGTGGAGATGAGAGCGATGCGGGGTTTGCGGGCCACCGTGACATGCGCCACGTTCATGGACGCCAGAAGGGCTATATCGGAGGTGCGCAGGCGGCGCGGGGCGTCGATCCCGGCACCTATGGCAAAATCGGACCCTTGGGCGCGGATATATGGCCCTGCGTCAAGTGTATCGCCCAAGGTAATGGCATTCCCGTCGCGGGTGACATCTTCTTGAATGATAATCCGGTCCGCGCCATCCGGCACAGGGGCTCCGGTGAAAATACGAACGCATTCATAGGGTTGCAGGGCGCCGGTGAAGCCGTGACCAGCGGCGGATTCCCCGACCACCCGCAGCTTTGCACCGGCCGTCACATCCGCTGTGCGAACGGCGTATCCATCCATCGCGGAGGCGTTGAATGGGGGTTGATCTCGCAAGGCGGAGGCCGGACGCACCATCACCCGGCCAGCGGCTTGATCCAGCGGGGCAGTTTCTGCCCGCATCGGGGTTACAAGGCCAAAAAGCTGTTCCAGTGCCTCGTCTACCGAGATCATGTCGCCTCGTACCGTCCTGATTTCCCGCCATCTTTCAGGATCACACGGATGCCGCCGATCTGCATGGCGCGGTCGGCAGCCTTGACCATGTCATAGACTGTCAGCGCCGCCGTACTGACGGCGGTCAGCGCCTCCATCTCCACCCCCGTTTGGCCGGTGGTCTTGACCGTGGCCGTGATACGGATGCCGGGCAGGTCGGGATCGGCGGTCAGGTCGACACTGACCTTGGCGATGGGCAGCGGGTGGCACAAGGGGATAAGATCTGCGGTTTTCTTGGCCCCCATGATGCCAGCCAGCCGCGCGACAGACAGCACATCGCCTTTCTTGGCGCGTCCTTCGGTAATCATATCAAAGGTTTCCCATGCCATCTTGATGTAGCCTGCGGCCTCGGCCACGCGGTCTGTCACCGGTTTGCCGGAGACATCGACCATGTGGGCGTTTCCGTCGCCATCGAAATGCGTGAGTTTGCTCATATCCCCACCGCGCCTGTCGTTTCCGCGCCTGCGAGGATGGTCTTGGTGGCCGCGGTGACATCCTCTTGCCGCATCAACGATTCCCCGATGAGGAAACAGCGTGCACCGAAGCGCGCCATATCGGACAGGTCGGCAGCGGTGTAGAGCCCGCTTTCACACACGATCATCCGGTCTTCAGGGATCATGCGTGCGAGGGTACGGGTGGTATCCAGCGTTGTCTCGAACGTGTTGAGATCGCGGTTGTTGATACCGATCATGGTGGAGGAAAGCTGCGTGGCGCGTTCCAGTTCTTCGGCGTTGTGAACTTCCAGAAGCGCATCCATGCCCCACTCTGAGGCAGCTGCTTCCAATTCGGCGGCCTGCGCATCGGACACGGACGCCATGATGATCAAAATGCAATCGGCCCCCCAGGCACGGGCCTCGGCCACCTGATAGGTGTCGTACAT
>CAYMEC010000173.1:0-1918 GCA_964389425.1 uncultured Roseovarius sp. | reverse complement strand
GCGGCGAACAGACCAAGCTGGAAGGCGACGTGCCGGACCGCCACGTGATCATCCGCTTTGACACTCGCGATGCCGCGCTGGCCTGGTATCAATCCGAAGACTATCAGCGCATCCTGCCCATCGCGCTCAGCAGTTCCGAACGCGACATCGTCGTGGTCGACGGATTTGAGGAGTAAAAGACATGCCTGCCCTTTGGATTGCCCATGTCCGCGTGACCGATGACGAGGCCTATGGCCGCTATGCGAAACTTGCAGGGCCCGCGATCGCGGACCATGGCGGGGAATTCATCGCCCGTGGCGGGCGCTATGTTCAACTGGAAGGGCCAGACCGGCCGCGCAACGTCGTGGCGCGCTTTCCATCGCTGGAGGCCGCAGAGACCTGTTATCGATCCGACGCTTATCAGGCCGCACTGGCCCACGCCAAGGACGCCTCGGAACGCGAATTGGTCATCGTCGAAATCAACGATTGAATCGGTTGTTCAACCTGCCTTGGCCTGTCGTTTCCGCTCATGCGGATCGAGGTATCGCTTGCGCAGACGCAGGCTCGTCGGGGTCACCTCCACCAATTCGTCATCATTGATGTAGGCAATGGCCTCTTCGAGGCTGAACTGCACATGGGGCGTCAACCGCACGGCTTCATCTGACCCGGAGGCCCGCACATTGGTCAGCTTCTTGCCCTTGAGCGGGTTCACCTCCAGGTCATTATCGCGGCTGTGTTCGCCGATGATCATGCCCTGATAGATGGGCGTTTGCGGCCCGATGAACATGCGCCCGCGTTCCTCGAGGTTCCACAGTGCATAGGCCACGGCCTCGCCCTGTTCCATCGAAATCAAAACGCCCGCACGCCGCCCCGGGATCGCGCCCTTATGTTCGGCCCAACTGTGGAAAACGCGGTTCAGCACGCCGGTGCCACGGGTATCTGTCAGGAACTCACCATGATAGCCGATCAGTCCGCGTGACGGCACCAATGCCACGATGCGCGTCTTGCCGGTGCCAGCAGGCTTCATTTCCGTCATTTCGCCTTTGCGCGCGCCAGTCAGCTTTTCGATGACCGCGCCGGAATAATCATCATCCACGTCAACGGTGACTTCTTCGATGGGTTCCAGCGTTTCGCCATTTTCGCCATCGCGCAGCAAAACCTGTGGGCGCGAGATCGACAGTTCAAACCCTTCGCGGCGCATGTTTTCAATCAGCACGCCCATCTGCAATTCGCCTCGGCCGGACACATCGAACGCCTCTCCGCCCGGCGTGTCGGCCACGCGGATGGCCACGTTGGATTCGGCCTCCTTCATCAACCGGTCGCGGATCACGCGGGATTGAACCTTTTTGCCATCACGGCCTGCAAAGGGGGAATCGTTGATTCCAAACGTCACGGAAATTGTCGGGGGATCAATAGGTTGCGCCTCCAGGGGGGCATCCACCGCCAGGGCACAGATCGTGTCAGCCACGGTGGCCTTGGACATGCCCGCCAGCGTGACGATGTCGCCTGCTTCCGCTTCGGTCAGGTCCTGCATGGTAAGACCGCGGAAGGCCTGAATGCGGGTCACGCGGAACTGTTCGATTTTCTGACCCATGCGGGACAGCGCCTGCACCGTCGCGCCCACTTTCACCCGTCCAGATTCGACGCGCCCTGTCAGGATTCGGCCTACGAACGGGTCTGCCCCCAGCGTGACCGCCAGCATGGAAAAATCTTCATCGACCCGCGCAACCTGCCGCGGGGCGGGTACGTGGTTGACGATCAGGTCGAAAAGCGCGGACAGATCGGCGCGTGGGCCGTCCAACTCATGATCGGCCCAACCGGACCGGCCCGAAGCGTACATATGCGGGAAATCGAGCTGATCTTCATTGGCGTCGAGTGCGGCAAAAAGATCGAAGCACTCGTCCACCGCGCGATCCGGTTCGGCTTCGGGGTTGTCGCA
>CAYMEC010000172.1:0-1945 GCA_964389425.1 uncultured Roseovarius sp. | reverse complement strand
TGCCGATATGGCGTTCCATCTGCGTGCCGAGGATCATTTCGGGCGAGAGGCGCTCAATTTCGGCCTCGACGTCTAGGTAGTCGTCTGAGATGAGCGCGCTCACATTAAAGTCTTTGGCCAAGGCTCTGATAGGACGCGCCATTTCGCGGTTGTAGCAACCAAGACCCACGACCTCGAAGCCCATCTCATCGCGGGCGACGCGGGCGGCGGCGGCGACATGGGTGCCATCGCCGAAGACGAAGACGCGCTTGCCGGTGAGGTAGGTGCTGTCAACAGAGCTTGAGTACCACGGCAGGCGCAGGCGGTCCGTGTTGAGGTAAGGTTCCACGCCTGCGATCTTGGCCACTTCGGCCACGAATTCGCGGGTGGCGGCCACGCCGATGGGGACCACCTTGGTGAATTTCTGACCCAGCTCGCGTTCCATCCAGCGGCAGGCGGCTTCGCCCGTTTCGGGGTACATCAGCACGTTGAAATGGGCCGCACCCAGGCGGGTAATGTCTTCGGGGGTCGCGCCGTAGGGGGCGCAGACGTTGACGCCGATGCCCATATCAGAAAGCAGCGAAGTGAGTTCGGTGATGTCGTCGCGGTGGCGGAAGCCGAGGCCCGTCGCGCCAATGAGGTTGCAGGTGATCTGCTCGGAACGCTCCATCGGCTTGGCCAAAGCGCGGGTGATCTGGAAGAAGGTTTCATCCGCGCCGAAGTTCTCCTTGCGCTGGTAGGAGGGGAGTTCCAGCGGGATGACAGGGCAGGGCAGGCCCATGGTTTCGGCCATGCCGCCGGGATCATCCTGAATGAGTTCGGCCGTGCAGGAGGCACCGACGATCATCGCTTGCGGTTTGAAACGGTCATAGGCGTCCTGACAGGCGGATTTGAAGAGGTTCGCCGTGTCGGAGCCGAGATCGCGGGCCTGGAAGGTCGTGTAAGTGACCGGCGGACGGTGATCGCGGCGTTCGATCATAGTGAACAAGAGATCAGCATAGGTGTCGCCCTGAGGGGCGTGCAGCACGTAGTGCAGTCCCTTCATGGCTGTCGCGACGCGAAGCGCACCCACATGCGGTGGGCCCTCATATGTCCAGACACTTAACTTCATTCAGCGCGTGTTTTGAGGGGCCAGCCCCTCAAGCTCCCCGGGATATTTTTAGCCAGAAGAAACATGGGATTACTCATTCTGCCGCCTCCATCAGGCGCAGCGCGCGGCGGCGATGCATGGGGCGGCTGAAGAGGCCGGCGAGATCGCCGGCTTGTTCGTAGAAATGGACAGGGGTGAAGACCAACTCAATCGCCCATTTGGTGGCGAGACCTTCGGCCTCCAGCGGGTTGGCAAGGCCAAGACCGCAGACCGTGAGATCCGGTTGGGCGGCGCGGCAGCGGTCAAGTTGCAATTCGACGTCCTGACCTTCGGCAATTGTCGGCCCTTCGGCCAGCAGATCGAGATCGGGGCCGACCACCTGTTTGTGGATGAAGGGGGCACCCACCTCCACCGCCGTCATGCCGCATTCACGGGTGAGGAAGCGGGCGAGGGGAATTTCGAGCTGACTGTCGGGGAAAAAGAAGACCGACTTGTCAGACAAGGCGGCGGCCGCCTGGGCCACCGCCTTTTGAGCACGTGCACGGGGCGCGCCAGTTACGGCGTCGAAACGCGCCTTATCGACACCGAATTCCCGGGCCACGGCGAGAAGCCACGCAGTGGTGCCCTCTTCGCCAAACGGGAAAGGCGCGGGAAGGTGGCGCGCCCCGCGCCGCTCCAGGGCGGCAAGAGTGCCACCGAGGAACGGCTGGGTGAGGGCGAAGACGGTATTGGGCCCCACGCGGACGTCTTGATCAACGTTGCGTGCAGGCAGGACCGAAATGTCATCGATCCCCATCTTGCCCAGCAGGTCGAGCGCCTGATCTTCTACCACATCGGGAAGGGCCCCGACGAGCAGAAGCTGGCGCTTGTCAGTTT
>CAYMEC010000171.1:0-1946 GCA_964389425.1 uncultured Roseovarius sp. | reverse complement strand
CCATCTGGGTCTGGTCCCCCTCTTCATGGGCGACGGCGCGGTCCTGATGCCAGTCGGTCGACATGACATGCGCGCGGTTTTCCGTGTCGCGCAGCGTTGGGGCCGGGGGTTTGAGGCGCACATGCTGGATCGGGTTTGACGTGATCTCGGGACCGATCAGGCATTCCACCAAATCCAGCAGGCGTGGCGCTGTGATCATATCAAACACGGCAGGACCGAAATGAAACGGCGTATCGGGCGCGATCTTGTCCCCGGGCAGCGAGATATCCATCGGCTGGAACCAGTCGCACCCGGCATCATAACTGACTCGCAGCTTTTGCCAGAAATCCATCCCACCCGGCGCAGGAACCCGGCCCTCGCGATGCCACCCGTCATAGAGCGCGTCCAGAAGGTGCTCGTATTCCCGTTTGACCGCGTTCAGAACGGGCATGGGCAACACATCGGGGACGACGATCACGCCGTCGGCATGAAATTGGTCAATCTGTTGTTGTGTCAGCATGTCCAAGCATCCTCAAACCCGCAGCGCGTCCAGCTTGTCCCAGTCAAAAACGACCCCATGCCCCGGCCTGTTCGGCGCAACGGCGTGGCCATCGGTGATCTGCAGCGGGGTTTCGACATAATGTTCAAGCCCAAAACCATGCGCTTCGAGATACGAGCGGTTCGGGCAGGCGGCGAGGAGCTGCACGGTGATGTCATGCGCTCCGTGGCTTGTGACAGGAAGGTGGAACGCCTCAGCCAATCGGGCGATTTTCATGAATGGCGTGACTCCGCCGCAATTGGTCACGTCCGGTTCGGGGAAGGTCACGCCGCCTTCGATGGCGGTTCTGAAATCCCACAGCGAGCGCAGGTTTTCCCCCGACGCAATCGGGATGCCACCTTCGGTCAGGATGCGGCGGTGACCGGCCGGATCATCCGGCGGGATGGGCTCTTCGAACCACACTAGGTCAAACTCGCGAAAGGCGCGCGCGGCGCGAATGGCCCCATCGACGCTATACTTCATGTTGGCATCCGCCATCAGCGGCATGTCCGGGCCAAAGGCATCGCGCATGGCGGCCATCTTCTCGACATCCTCGCGCAGGATGTCGCGGCCCACCTTCATTTTGATGGCGCGATGGCCGTGGGCCATGTTCTGATGGGTCTGCTCGATCAGCTCAGAGGCAGACAGGTGCAGGTCGATCCCCCCGGCATAACAGGGTACGCGGGGATCATAACCGCCCAGGAGCCGCCAGAGTGGCTGGCCCGCGCGTTTGGCCTTGAGATCCCAAAGCGCCATATCGAGCGCAGACAGCGCGAGAACCGTCGGGCCGCCGCGCCCACCATAGTGAAAGCTCCACCAAAGGTCCCTCCAGATCGCCTCGATCAGTCCGGGATCACGGCCTTTGACCCTCGGGCCCATTTCACGCCCAAGGATATCGGCAATGGCCCCACCATTTTCACCACAGGTAAAGGTGTATCCGACCCCTTCCGCCCCGTCGCTGTCGGTGATGCGCGCCGTGATAACCTCGAACCCGGTCATGCGACCATGCATGCTGTCTTCGAGAACTTCGGGCAAAGGGATCAGGAAATGATCCGCACGCAGACGGTCTATGGTCGTGCTTGAGTTCATGGCAGCACCTTTGTTTCAGATCAGGCCGGGGCGCGCGTCCGCCCCGGCGTCGTTTTGTGTGCCCCCTAAAGGAAGACGGACACAATTGGTGGCCAGATCAGCAGCACCGACAGCGCCAGAAGCTGCAGGCAGATGAACGGCAGGAAGCCGCGGAAGATCTGCGTCAAAGTGATATGCGGCGGGGCCACCGATTTGAGGTAGAAGGCCGCCGGACCAAAGGGCGGCGACAGGAAGCTGACCTGCATGTTCATACAGAACACCACGCCGAACCAGATCGCCACGTGGCGCGGATTCAACTCGCCGAACACGCCCAGTTCCTCGACCGGCAGCTTCAGAACAA
>CAYMEC010000170.1:0-1964 GCA_964389425.1 uncultured Roseovarius sp. | reverse complement strand
CGCGCGCAAGGCCCTTGGACAGCCAACGCTCAATCGTGGCCATGTCGCGGATGCCGCCGCCCAACTGAGCGGGAACTTTTGTGCGCGAAAGGATCGCTTCTACCGCTGCGGCGTTCACCGGTTCCCCTGCGAAGGCACCGTTCAGATCTACCAGATGCAACCAGTCGCAACCTGCTTCCACAAAGGCCATGGCTTGAGCGGCGGGATCATCATTGAACACGGTGGCCTTGTCCATATCCCCCTTCAAAAGGCGCACGGCCTGCCCATCTTTCAGGTCGATCGCGGGGTAAAGAATCATGGGGTCTGCCTTCCTAAACCGGTCGCAGGCCGTGTCGCATGACGCTACGGCATTTGCAACGCGACCCCGAAAACACGACCCAACGTCATTCTTGATCGGTGACGCGGTTCGCGCCACGCTGCGCCCAGTTTTTCGGGAGGACCCACTATGAAGAAGATAGTTGCAGCAGCCGCCGCGCTGACGTTGACCACCGGCGCATCCTTTGCCGACCCCGCTGCCGGCCTTTGGCAAAGTGAACGCAGCGCAGATACCGGCCGTTCCATGCATGTGCGTCTCGCCCCCTGCGGGTCTGAAATGTGCGGAACGATCCAGACTGTATTCGATCCAGACAACAAACCCATTGCCAATCATGAGTTCCAAGGCAAGCGCATGATCTGGGCCATGAAGCCACAGGGAAACGGGGCTTACGCCGACGGACAAATTTGGGCGCCGGATGACGAAAAAACCTACGACTCAAAGATGCAGCTCAAGAACGCGTCGCAGCTAGAGGTGGAAGGTTGCATTCTCTTTATATGCCGCGGCCAGACTTGGAGACGCGTACAGTAACCTTTCTTTTGGCGTAGATGCTTTCAGGGCCCGGCGAACTAATCCCGGGCCTTGTTCTTTTGACAGATGACAATAAGCAAAGCGCTGGAACACAAGGCGAACATTCACTTTCCTTAGCCTGAGCCCTGCGCTATATTTCAGCGCAATGAGCAGTTTCGACGATAGCGACGTTTTTGAGAACGCCTCCCTCGCCGCGCGTGCCATGGCTGCGCGACCAATGCCCTATCTGGACAGTCTGAACCCGGCGCAGCGAGAGGCCGTTGAAGCTTTGGATGGCCCGGTTCTGATGCTCGCCGGGGCGGGCACGGGCAAGACCAAGGCGCTCACCACGCGGCTGGTGCATTTGCTGAACACTGGCACGGCGCGCCCCAATGAAATCCTTGCCGTAACTTTCACCAACAAGGCCGCGAGGGAGATGAAAAACCGCGTCGGCTCTATGATGGGTGAGGCGGTGGAGGGCATGCCATGGCTCGGCACGTTTCATTCGATCTGTGTGAAACTGCTGCGACGACACGCCGAACTCGTCGATCTGAAATCGAACTTCACCATTCTGGATACCGATGATCAGCTTCGGCTGCTCAAGCAACTGGTCCAAGCCGCGAATATTGATGACAAACGCTGGCCCGCGCGGATGCTGATGGGGATCATCGACAACTGGAAAAACCGCGCGTGGACACCGGAGAATGTTCCGGCTGCCGAGGCCGCCGCCTATGACGGCAAAGGGCCTGCGCTCTACGCGCAATATCAGGCGCGGATGAAGGAGCTCAACGCCGTCGATTTCGGCGATCTGTTGCTCCATATGGTCACGATCTTTCAGACCCATGAGGATGTTCTGGCTCGGTACCAACGCTGGTTCCGCTATATCCTCGTGGACGAATATCAGGATACAAACGTCGCTCAGTACATGTGGTTGCGGCTGCTGGCAGGCGGGCACAAAAACATCTGCTGCGTGGGTGATGATGATCAGTCGATCTATGGCTGGCGCGGGGCCGAGGTGGGCAACATCCTGCGGTTTGAAAAGGATTTTCCGGGTGCCACGGTGGTACGGCTGGAACAGAATTACCGCTCAACACCACATATTCTGGCTGCCGCCTCGGGAGTGGTTGCGGGCAATAAGGGC
>CAYMEC010000169.1:0-2116 GCA_964389425.1 uncultured Roseovarius sp. | reverse complement strand
CGCGGATCATGTTGTAAGGGTTCTGGGATCCGATCGACTTGGCGACCACGTCTTGGACGCCCAGCATTTCGAACACGGCACGCATCGGACCACCGGCGATGATCCCGGTCCCGGTCGGCGCTGTGCGCATCACGACCTTACCAGCACCGTGACGGCCTTCCACATCGTGGTGCAGCGTGCGGCCTTCCTTCAAGGGAATGCGCACCATCTGGCGTTTGGCTTGTTCTGTGGCCTTGCGGATTGCCTCAGGCACTTCTTTCGCCTTGCCTTTGCCAAAGCCCACGCGGCCTTTCTGGTCACCGACGACGACGAGCGCAGCGAAGCCAAAGCGCTTACCACCTTTCACCGTCTTGGAGACGCGATTGATCGCCACAAGGCGGTCTGCGAATTCCGGGGCTTCGTCGCGATCGCGACCCCGTCGGTTATCATCTCTTGCCATAGTGGCGTCCTTTCAAAATTGGGCGATCTGCCCGTGTATCCAATCCCAGTCGGCAAAGCCCCCGGATCATCGAGGCGGCCCGATCAGGCCGCCTTCACCTTAGATTTTCAGGCCACCCTCACGGGCGGCATCGGCCAGCGCCTTGATGCGGCCGTGGAAGAGAAACCCACCCCGGTCGAAATAGGCTTCCGTCACGCCTGCTTTCTTGGCGCGCTCGGCAATCGCCGCACCCACCTTCTGAGCTGCGGACATGTCGTTCTTGCCGCCAGTGTCGATGCCCTTCTCCAGGGAAGAGGCCGAGGCCAGGGTCACGCCCTGAACATCGTCGATCAGCTGAACGCTGATGTTCTTCGACGAGCGGTGCACGCTGAGACGAACGCGGCCTGCGTTCACCTTGCGAAGTTTGCTGCGAACGCGCATGCGGCGTCGCTGAAACAGAGCTCTTTTGCTTGTTGCCATCTTTCTCGCGTCCTTACTTCTTCTTGCCTTCCTTCTGGAAGATATACTCGTCCTTGTAGCGGATGCCCTTGCCCTTATAGGGCTCCGGGCGGCGCCAATCGCGGATATTGGCCGCGACCTGACCGACGAGCTGCTTGTTGTGGCCTTCGATGATCAGTTCCGTGGGCTTGGGCGCCGTGACGGTCACACCGGCAGGCACTTCGAAATCCACGTCATGAGACAGGCCAAGATTCAGTTTGACGATATTACCCTGCACCTGCGCACGGTAACCAACGCCGCGGATCTCAAGCTCTTTCTTGAAGGGCTCTTTCGATCCGTGAACCATGTTGGCGATCACAGTGCGGGTCATGCCCCACTGCTGACGCGCGCGCTTGGATTTGCCGCGTGGTGTCACAGTGACGGAACCGTCTTCAACAGTCAGGGTCACATCGTCGGTGGCCGTGAAAGACTGCGTGTCCTTCGGGCCTTTGATTTCAATGGTCTGGCCGCTCAGCGTCGCGGAGACGCCATCGGGCAGAGCCACGGGTGCTTTACCAATTCGAGACATCGCTTATCCCCTTAGAATACGGTGCAGAGCACTTCGCCGCCAACATTGGCCGCGCGCGCATTTGCGTCCGACATCACACCCTTGGAGGTGGAGACAATCGACACGCCCAGGCCCTGACGGACCGAAGGGATGTCATTGACGCCCATGTAAACGCGACGGCCCGGCTTGGACACGCGCTTCATCTCTTTGATGGCAGGGGCGCCTTCGAAGTACTTGAGGCTGATTTCAATGGTCGGATGACCGTCGACACCGGTCGACGCTTCATGACCACGGATGTAGCCTTCGTCGGCCAGCACATCCAAAACGCGAACGCGCATCTTGGAGGCAGGCACCGACACGGTGGACTTCCCACGCATAGCCGCGTTGCGGATACGGGCCAGCATATCGCCGATAGGATCGTTCATAATTGTCCCTCCTTACCAGCTAGATTTCACAACACCGGGCATCAGGCCGGCAGAACCCAAATCGCGCAGGGCGATCCGGCTGACCTTCAGCTTGCGGTAATAGGCGTGCGGACGCCCCGTCAGCTGGCAACGGTTGTGAAGACGGGTGGGCGAGCTGTTGCGCGGCAGCTTGGCAAGCTTGAGCCGTGCCTTGAAGCGCTCTTCCATCGGCTTCGATTCATCATTCGCGATCTCTTTGAGCTCAGCGCGCTTGGCGGCGTACTTTTC
>CAYMEC010000168.1:0-2162 GCA_964389425.1 uncultured Roseovarius sp. | reverse complement strand
GAGAAGCGCGAGCCGCGCCGCCGTCAACGCGATGATAGAGAGCGGTAAGTCAATGCCACCGGGGCGTTCAGCAATGACTGAACGCCCTCTGGCTTCGCCGCTGTTTTTGGCAAGCTCCTGCAATCTATGGTATAATTGATCGTAGGTGTTAAGGCGAAAGCCTTGCTCAGCAAGCGTTCCACGCTGCATCGCACCTTAACCGGACCATGACCTTCTTCCCAATGGAAGAATTCATTCCGGCATTTCGTTCGCGACGGACCAATTGTCCTGCATCTGTGATGCAGGAGTGTCCGCTTGCGGCCTTTTGAAAGGATGCTCTCGCCATGGGAGATATCGTCAAGAAATACCGCGCCCGCGTTAAGGCGCTCGGATACTCGGACGAACAGTCCGAGGAAATTATCCACAGATTATCTGCAATCATGTGCGCCTTCATCGATGCCGCGTGGGGAGCGCACCCCGTCCAACTCGCCGGAAATGCATCTGGCAACAAAGCGCTTCCGCGACTCCCCGAGTATGCTAAAATCGGAACAAAAGCGAAACAACGTAAGGTGAAAGGCTCCACGACGAAGTCGGCGGAGGAATGATGGATTCGATGGCCAGAAACGAAAGCAACAACAAAGCAGTGATCTATTGCAGGGTGTCAGACACCAAGCAAACGACGAGAGGAACTGGCCTTTCGTCCCAAGAAACGCGCTGCCGTGAGTTCGCTTCTTTTCGGGGCTACGATGTTGTCCGTGTCTTCACCGATGACGCTTCGGGTGGCTTGATCAACCGACCTGGCATGCAAGCCATGTTGGCCTTCTTGCGGGAGAACAGACGGACACCGCACGCTGTGTTGATCGATGACATCAGCCGCCTCGCCCGTGGTCTGCACGCTCACTTGGAGTTGCGTGGCGCGATCAGCAAAGCCGGTGGAATATTGGAGTCACCGTCTATTGAATTCGGTGAGGACAGCGACAGCCAGCTTGTCGAGAACCTGCTGGCAAGTGTCTCTCAGCACCAGCGGCAGAAGAACGGAGAGCAAACGCTCAATCGGATGCGCGCCCGTGCCATGAACGGCTTCTGGGTCTTCCATGCACCTATCGGATTTCGGTTTGAGCGTGTTTCAGGACAAGGCAGAGTTCTTTTTCCAGATGAGCCTGCTGCATCGATCCTGCGCGAAGCGCTCGAAGGTTATGCTTGCGGTCGCTTTTCCACACAGGCCGAGGTCAAAAGGTTCCTCGAAAACCAAAGCCAGTTTCCGAAGAACAAGCACGGTGAAATTACGAACCAGCGGGTCAACGACCTGCTGACGCAGCCGCTCTATGCGGGCTATCTCGAACTGCCTCGATGGGATGTGTCTTTTCGTCCTGCCAAGCATGAAGGCTTGATTTCAATCGAGACGTTCAAGGCGATCCAAGACCGCTTGAACGGAAATGCTCGCGTGCCAGCGCGCAAAGATATCAACGAAGAATTCCCCCTGCGCGGCTTCATCCTGTGTGGCTGCTGCGGCAAGCCACTGACAGCGAATTTCTCAAAGGGAAAGCGCGCAAGTTATCCCTACTATCTCTGCCGCCAGAAAGGCTGCGAGGCGGCGGGAAAGTCCATCCGCAGGGAAGTTGTAGAGCAAGAGTTTGAGGCGCTCCTGAAGTCGCTGAGGCCTTCAGCAGACCTGTTTGAGCTGGCTTCAGCCCTATTCCGTGATCTCTGGGAACAACGCGTCGCCTATTCAAAGGCGGAGAGCAAATCGATGACAGCCGAGGTGTCCCAGATTGACCGCAAGATCGATCAGCTCGTGGACAGGCTCGTAGACGCTGATTCCGATGCCGTGGTTCGTGCTTTGGAAAAGCGCATCGGATCGATGGAAACCGATAAGGCTGCGCTTGAAGAAAAGATCGCGAATTGCGGGAGACCGCTCCAAGACTATGACGAAGTTTTCGAACACTCTATGACGTTTCTGTCAAACCCTTGGAATATTTGGGAAAATGGCGGAATGGCACATCGCCACACGGTCCTCAAACTGGCCTTCGCGGACCAATTGGCATACGACCGTGAAACCGGTTTTCGAACACCAGAAATATCCTTACCGTTCAAGGCTTTAGGGGATATTTGCAGTGGAGAAAGAAAGATGGCGCACCTGAGAGGATTCGAACCTCTGGCCTCTGCCTTCGGAGGGCAGCGCT
>CAYMEC010000167.1:0-2182 GCA_964389425.1 uncultured Roseovarius sp. | reverse complement strand
GGATTTTAAGTCCTCTGTGTCTACCATTCCACCACGCGGGCCCCGGATGCAGGGTGCCCGCACCATATCTCCAATCCTCACAGTGTAAACGCAGCAAACCAACAACCGGCGCTTCTTTTGGCTAAAGATATCCCCGCCGGAGGCAAGAAAACTCGGGCCCGCCCTAAAGCTCCTGTTCCTGCGCCTCGAGCGATGGCAGAAGCGCCCGTTCCGACAGCCACGGATTCATCTCAAGCGCCCGGCGCAGCACCAGCGCGGCCTCACCGTTTCGCTGCAACGCGGCCAGCGTCAGCGCCTGACCCGTCAACGCCGCTATGTGGCGGGGGTTCATCTCCAGCGTGCGATCCAGATCCGGCAACGCGGCCTCGTAATCCTGACGCAGGAAATTGACAAATGCCCGCTGATTGTACCCTTCCGCATAATCCGGACAGTACTCCACCAACGCATTGAGCGCATCCAGCGCACCGGAATAGTCGAAAGACGCCCGCCGGCTCATCCCCTCGTCCAGCAGGTCCTGCGCCCTCTGATCCGGCGCATCCGCCCAGAACCTCCACAGCTCGATCGACAGCTGCTGCGCCTCAAATTCATTTTCCGCCTGACCCACACGTTCGATCAGCGCGTTCAATTCCGCCGAATGATCGGGCGCGGCCGGGCAGGTCTCGGCCCAAACAGGGGTGGCAATCAACAGGGCGACAGCGGGGAGGACAGCAAGTTTTGACATGGCAAAAACTATGGCGCATCGCGCGTTCAAATCAAATCACATCCGGCGAAACCGTCTCCTTCACCGCCTGCATCGCCACATAGGTCGATGTATTGGCCACATGGGGCAGGGTCGAGATCTGCTCAGCCAGCACGCGACGGTAATCCGCCATGCTTTGCGTTCTGATCTTCATCAGGTAATCGAAATTGCCTGCGATCATGTGGCATTGCTCAATTTCCGGCACCTTGAGAACGGCGGCATTGAACGCCGCCAATGCGGCCTCCCGCGTGTCCTGCAACCGCACTTCCACGAAGCTCACATGATCTTGGCCCAACCGAATGGGATCAATCTGTGCGCGGTATCCGGTGATCACGCCGGTGGCTTCCAACCGTTTCAACCGCGCCTGTGTGGGGGATTTCGACAACCCGACTTTTCGCGCCAGGTCCGTCACCGAAATGCGTCCGTCTGCGGCCACCGCTGACAGGATGGCCCGGTCGAACCGATCAAGGTTCATTTGCTCAGTTTTCATGCTCATTTCCACGCAATCGCGTCACTGAAAGACATTCTTCAGGAAATTTATCACGTCAAACCATGATATCATAGGTCAATTCACTGCACCTTTGGATCGCGCCCATGCCCTACGATACCGACACTCGCCACGCCATCGACCTCGCGACTTACGCGGATGAGGCCGACACCCTCTCCCGGCTGACCCGTCGCGCCGCCCTGACACCAGAGGACCGCGCCCGCATTTCTGCGCGTGGGGCTGATCTTGTCCGCGCCATCCGCGACGGGTCCGATCCGGGGCTGATGGAGGTGTTCCTTGCCGAATACGGTCTGTCCACCGATGAAGGCGTGGCGTTGATGTGTCTGGCCGAGGCGCTGTTGCGTGTACCTGACGCGGAAACCATCGACACCCTCATCGAAGACAAGATTGCCCCGTCGGACTGGGGCAAGCATCTGGGCCATTCCACCTCCAGCCTTGTCAACGCCTCAACCTGGGGACTGATGCTGACGGGCAAGGTGCTCGCCGATGACAAACCAGGCCCGGTGGGCCATCTGCGCGCCGCAATCCGTCGCCTTGGCGAACCCGTCATCCGCACCGCCGTGGGCCGCGCAATGAAAGAGATGGGCCGACAGTTCGTCCTCGGCGAAACCATCGAGGCCGCCATGGACCGCGCGGCAGGGATGGAGGCCAAGGGCTACACTTATTCCTACGACATGCTGGGCGAAGCGGCGCGCACGGAAAGCGACGCCATCCGCTACCACCTCGCCTATTCCCGCGCGATCACGGCGATCTCGTCGGCCTGTACTCACAAGGACATCCGCCAGAACCCCGGCATCTCCGTCAAACTCTCCGCGCTGCATCCGCGCTACGAGGTTGCCCAGCGGGATGAGGTCATGGATGTCCTCATGCCCCGCCTCCGGTCCCTTGCTCTTCTCGCCAAATCCGCGCGCATGGGCCTCCACATCGACGCCGAA
>CAYMEC010000166.1:0-2186 GCA_964389425.1 uncultured Roseovarius sp. | reverse complement strand
TTTACGACGAACTCTTCGGCGATGAGCGCATTCGCCACATTCTCGTGCGTGCCGAGGCCGGAGCAGCCCATGCAGCCGAAGGCTACGCACGTGCGACCGGAAAGCCGGGCGTGGTGCTGGTAACTTCCGGCCCGGGCGCGACCAATGCCGTCACGGGTCTGACGGACGCGCTGATGGATAGCATTCCGATTGTCGTTCTGACCGGTCAGGTCCCCACCTTCATGATCGGCACCGATGCGTTCCAGGAAGCCGACACCGTGGGCATCACGCGGCCCTGCACGAAACACAACTGGCTGGTGGATGACACGTCGAAACTCTCGGACGTGATGCATCAGGCCTTCCACGTGGCGACCTCGGGCCGTCCCGGCCCCGTTCTGGTGGACATCCCCAAGGACGTGCAGTTTGCCTCTGCCGATTACATCCCGCCCGCCAAGGCCACGATCAGCCATTATCAGCCGCAGGTCAAAGGCGATATGGATACGATCACCGAATTGGTGGAAGCGCTGGAAAAGGCCGAACGCCCGATCTTCTACACAGGCGGGGGCGTGATCAATTCCGGCCCTGCCGCCAGTCAGCTTCTGCGCGAACTGGTCTCGGCCACCGGCTTTCCGATCACGTCGACGCTGATGGGTCTGGGTGCCTACCCGGCCTCGGGTGAATCCTGGGTCGGTATGCTGGGCATGCACGGGTTGTACGAGGCCAATTTGGCGATGCATGATTGTGACCTGATGATCAATGTGGGCGCGCGCTTTGACGACCGGATCACCGGGCGGCTCGATGCGTTCAGCCCGAATTCCAAGAAAGCGCATATCGACATTGATCCGTCGTCCATCAACAAGGTGATCAAAACTGATATCCCGATCATCGGCGACATCGCCCATGTGCTGGAGGATGTGCTCAAGGTCTGGAAAGCGCGCGGGCGCAAGACCAACAAGGCCGCTGTCGCCAAGTGGTGGGACCAGATCGAAGAATGGAAAAAGGTCAAATGCCTCGGCTTTACGCAGGAAGGCAAGACGATCAAACCGCAATATGCTTTGGAGCGTCTTGAGGCGCTGACCAAGGGCCATGACCGCTATGTCTGTACCGAAGTGGGCCAGCATCAGATGTGGGCCGCGCAGTACATGGGCTTTGAAGATCCCAACCGTTGGATGACGTCTGGGGGTCTGGGCACGATGGGTTACGGCTTCCCGGCCTCCATTGGTGTGCAGGTCGCGCACCCCGACGCGCTGGTGATCAATGTGGCGGGTGAGGCGTCGTGGCTGATGAACATGCAGGAAATGGGCACCGCGGTGCAGTTCCGCCTGCCGGTGAAGCAGTTCATCCTCAACAATGAACGCCTCGGCATGGTGCGCCAGTGGCAGGAATTGCTGCATGGCGAGCGGTATTCGCATTCGTGGTCCGAGGCCCTGCCCGATTTCGTCAAACTGGCCGAAGCATTCGGCTGCAAGGGCATCATGGTGCAGGACCCCGATGATCTCGATGACGCGATCATGGAGATGATCAACTATGACGGCCCGGTGATCTTTGACTGCCTGGTGACGAAGCACGAAAACTGCTTCCCGATGATCCCGTCAGGCAAGGCCCATAACGAAATGCTTCTGGGCGAGGCTGAAACCCAAGGCGTGATCGACGCCAAGGGCTCGGTGCTGGTGTAAGGAAAGAAGATGTCCGCTCTCAAAATCAAAAAGGGTGCCAACAAGCATTCCGCCTATAACCTACGGCCCACTTTCTCAGATACGATCGAAAGCCATACGCTTGCTGTGATCGTGGACAACGAACCGGGTGTGCTGGCGCGCGTCATCGGGCTTTTCTCCGGGCGCGGGTATAACATCGACAGCCTGACCGTGGCGGAGGTGGACCATCAGGGCCACCAGTCGCGCATCACCATCGTCACGCGCGGCACGCCCCAGGTGATCGAACAGATCAAGGCGCAGCTGGGCCGGATCGTTGTGGTGCATGACGTGCACGACCTGACGGTCGAGGGTCGGTCGGTCGAACGCGAGCTGGCGCTGCTGAAGGTCGAGGGCACGGGCGACAAACGGGTGGAGGCGCTGCGTCTGGCGGACATCTTCCGCACCAATGTCGTGGACAGCACGCTCGACAGTTTCGTTTTTGAAATCACCGGCCCGCCGGAGAAAATCGACGCCTTTGCGGATCTGATGCGACCCCTTGGCCTGACCGCGCTC
>CAYMEC010000165.1:0-2251 GCA_964389425.1 uncultured Roseovarius sp. | reverse complement strand
GGCAGTGTTTCAATTGATGGCCAAGCACAGTGTTCGCAATACCTTCATGCCCGCGACGGCGTTGCGTATGCTGAGGCAATATCCGGATCCAGGACAGTTCGATGTCAATCTCCGCAGCATCGCCAGCGGCGGTGAAGCCCTGGGTGAAGACGAGATTGGTTGGGGACGTGAAACGTTCGGCCTCACCATCAACGAGTTTTATGGGCAGACTGAAGTCAATCTCGTGGTCGGCAACAATGCTGATGTAATGGAGATCAAGCCCGGTTCCATGGGGCGTCCAATCCCAGGGCATAAGGTGGCCGTTATCGATAATGACGGCAATGAAGTTGAGGCCGGTGAGATGGGTGTCATGGCGGTCAGACGACCAGAACCTGTGATGTTTCTGGAATACTGGAACAACCCGACCGAAACGGCTGCCAAATTTCGCGGCGATTGGATGCTGACCGGGGATCGCGGCCAGCAAGACGGAGATTTTGTCCGCTTTATTGGACGCGATGATGACGTGATCACCTCTGCCGGGTACCGTATCGGCCCGTCCGAGATCGAGGATTGCCTGATGACCCATCCGGACGTCGCCACGGTTGGTGTGGTGGGCAAGCCAGACCGTCTGCGCACAGAGATCGTCAAGGCCTATGTCGTGCGCCGCAAAGGCGCGCAGACCGACGCGCAGGCGTTGCGGGAATACGTCAAGGACCGCCTCGCAAGCTATTCTTATCCAAGGGAAATCAGCTTTGTCGATGCTTTGCCCATGACCGTCACGGGCAAGGTGATCCGCAAGGAACTCAAGGCCCGCGCCGCTGCCGAAACAGGAGAAAGCCCATGAAACTCACCTCGCAGGCCTTGCCCGCGTCCGAAACGTTCCGCGCCAACCGCGCTGCCCACCTTGAGGCGCTTGAGGTGGTGCGCGGTGCTGCCGAAACTGCGGCGGCGGGTGGCGGTGCGGCGTCGCGCGAACGCCACGTGTCGCGCGGCAAGATGCTGCCCCGCGAGCGGGTGGCCAACCTGCTCGATCCCGGCTCTCCCTTTCTCGAAGTGGGCGCGACGGCGGCGCACGGCCTGTACGACGGCGCGGCCCCTTGCGCAGGTGTGATCGCGGGTGTCGGGCAGGTCATGGGGCAGGACGTCATGGTCATCTGCAACGATGCGACGGTCAAAGGCGGGACCTATTACCCGATGACGGTCAAGAAACACCTGCGCGCGCAGGAGATCGCCGAACAGAACCATTTGCCCTGCATCTATCTGGTCGACAGCGGCGGGGCGAACCTGCCCAATCAGGACGAGGTGTTCCCGGACCGCGATCATTTTGGCCGTATCTTCTACAATCAGGCGCAGATGAGCGCCAAGGGGATCGCGCAGATCGCTGTGGTCATGGGGTCTTGTACCGCAGGCGGGGCCTATGTGCCCGCGATGTCGGATGTCACGATCATCGTGCGGGATCAGGGCACCATCTTTCTGGCCGGCCCGCCTCTGGTCAAGGCGGCCACGGGCGAGGTTGTGACAGCCGAGGAACTGGGCGGGGGCGATGTGCATACGCGCCTGTCCGGTGTCGCCGACTATCTGGCCGAGGATGACGCCCACGCGCTGGCGCTGGCGCGCAGAAGTGTCGCAAACCTTAACCTTTGCAAAGCGGGCACGGTCACTTTGCAAAGTCCCGAAGACCCCGCCTATGATCCCGAAGAGATCCTGGGTGTGGTGCCAGGCGACCTGCGCACGCCCTATGACATTCACGAGGTCATCGCGCGGGTGGTGGACGGGTCGCGCTTTGATCCGTTCAAGGCGCGGTTTGGCGAAACGCTGGTCTGTGGGTTCGCCCATATCTTGGGCTGCCCGGTCGGCATCATCGCCAACAACGGTGTGCTGTTTTCCGAAGCCGCGCAAAAGGGCGCGCATTTCATCGAGCTGTGCAGTCAGCGCCGTATCCCGCTGGTATTCCTGCAAAACATCACGGGCTTCATGGTCGGCAAACGCTATGAAAACGAAGGGATCGCGCGCCACGGAGCCAAGATGGTCACCGCCGTGGCCACCACTTCGGTGCCCAAGATCACCATGCTGGTCGGCGGCTCGTTCGGGGCGGGCAACTACGGCATGGCCGGGCGCGCCTATTCTCCGCGCTTTTTGTGGTCCTGGCCGAACAGCCGCATTTCAGTGATGGGCGGGGCGCAGGCCGCTGGCGTGCTGGCCACGGTCAAGCGCGACGCGATTGAACGCCAGGGCGGGGCATGGTCCGCCGATGAGGAGGCCGCGTTCAAAC
>CAYMEC010000164.1:0-2288 GCA_964389425.1 uncultured Roseovarius sp. | reverse complement strand
CGCAGCTGACATAAGACGGGAAAGGACCCATGTCCGACGATCTGCCAGACTACTATTTCCGCGTCCGTGACAACGGCGCTTTCGTGTTTCAGGTGGACACGACAAACCGGCAGGCCCGGATAGAGATGAACCAGATCGCGGTCGTGAACATCAAGAACGGCCAGATCAAACCCCATGGCGATCACGAACTGACTGACGCGGACATGGTCGTCATTCAGGATTGGATGGCCGACCGGGTGGAGACACTGGCGCAACGGGATATCGACGATATTCACCGCGCGGTCGATTACCTGAATACGACGACCCACTGGGCGCAATCCAAGGCCGATGAAGAGCAGTTGGAGCAGGTGACCGACGCACTGTTGCTGGCCATGCATGACCTGCGTGGGGTTCTGGTGCGCAAGAAGGCCGAACGCCTGCTCAAGGAACGCGCCGGAAGCTGAGGCGATCTGCTAGACGCCCAGTTCCCTCAAAACTCCCGGCAGCGCCTCCGGTAAATCCTCTGCAATGAGCCCTGGCCCAAAGGCCCGTGCGCATTCCACATGCAGCCAAGCCGCCGTCTCCGCCGCCTGCATCGGATCAAAACCCCGCGCCAGAAGACCGGTGATGAACCCCGCCAGAACGTCCCCCGACCCAGCTGTCGCCAGCCAAGGCGCGGAGCGTTCATATTGCGCCGAATTGATCGAACAGCGCCCATCCGGGGCCGCAATCACCGTATTCGGACCTTTGAAAAGCACCACGCACCCCGCCCGTTTGGCCGCCTCGCGCGTCGCGTCCACCTTGGAATAGGCTGGGCCTTTGGTGGGCACGGCATTCAACTTCTCTGCAATATCTGGAAAGAGTCGCGCAAATTCACCGCCGTGAGGCGTCAGCACACATTTCCCGTGGAGCCTCTCAAACAGCGCCTCGGGCACTGCCTCAAAGGCTGAAAGCGCATCCGCATCCAACACCGTAGGGCGGGGTTCCACCCCGCTCAAAACCTTCTCTACAAGCCCCCTCGCCCGCGTGAGTCCCAACCCTGGACCCAAACACAGCACATTGATCCGCGTATCCTCCAGGACGGAGGCCACCTCTTCTTCCGTCCCCGCCCGTTTGAGCATAATCGAGGTCACCTGTCCCGCCACTTCCATCTGCGCCGCCCCCGGCACCCCGAGCGTCACCAAACCCGCCCCAATCCGCAGCGCCCCCCGCGCCGCTAACCGCGCCGCGCCGGTTTTGCCCGGGCCGCCGGTTAGGACGAGGGCATGGCCATGATCGAACTTGTTCGCACCGCCGCTTGCTCGTTTGTGCAAAAGCGATCCAGGCCAGATCCTCCGCGACCTGCCGCTCGGGGTTTTGAAATCAAGTAGAATAGCCCGATCATCAGGTCTGGGCCCCAGCAAATGCGCTGGGTGTTGGTCTTCCGATCCAAGGCCAATGTCGATGACTTTGATTTTTCCGCACAGAGTATTCAGGCAAAGGCCCACTTTTCGCCTGTAAAAAACGCACGTCAGATCGGTGCGCAAGATGCGTGGGCTGACCTCGTCTGTCCAATAGCGCCAATAGACGTCGTCTGCCTCGTTCGGGTTGTCCAGCTCAGGCGCAAGGACCTTTCCGCTGTCGCAATCCAGACCCGAGGGGCAATCCACGGCCACGCGGTGATACGGTTTGAGCCAAGGATGCATATCCCCCACATCCCGGCGCTCAATGGCCGCGTGAGCTTTGGCCAGATCCAAAGGTAAGGCACGGGTTGCACCTGTTCCGAACATGGCGTCAATCAAAAGCGTAGGGCGCAGGCCGCCTTTCACAGCATCATGGGTCAGATCAGCTATGTCGCCCATCGACGCCCAGACATCATGGTTCTTTCGTGCATCGGCAGAAAGCTTCTCCACATCACCGTAAAAGAAAACCTCGACGCTCCAACCTTTGTCGCGCAAACGACGCGCGACGACAAACCCGTCACCGCCATTGTTCCCCGGCCCGCACAAAACGACGGCCCGGTGGGGCGCCTGCGCGAGTTCCGGCCATTCCTCGAACACAGCCTCCACCACGCCACGACCTGCGCGTTCCATCAGCTCCAGACCGGTCACCTCACCCGAAGCAATCGCCGCCTCTTCGATGGCGCGCATCTGGGCTGCGGTGAGCAGTTCTGTCATGGCCTTTGCCCTTCCGATTCATTTTCGCCCAATTCAGGGGCGAAATGCACAAATTTTTGGCACCACAAAAAGCGCAGCGCCGCAAACTCCTGCCCGGCAACCCTATCCGATTGTGGACGCGGAACAGAAGTGGTCTCTCGGCCCGTGCAGAAT
>CAYMEC010000163.1:0-2296 GCA_964389425.1 uncultured Roseovarius sp. | reverse complement strand
ACGTTGCCGAAGTCGTCAGCTGAGACAAAGTTTTCGATGCTGACTTCGCCGGTGTCGGGGTCAGCCTCGACCTCGCAGGCATAGGCGCCCGCCGGGTAGGTGAAGTTGGCCGGATCGTAGAAGGCGGTTTCCTCAAGCCCCGGTTCGATGTCTTCGAGCGGGTAGTTGTGGGGCACGTAGGCCGCGAGCGTGACATCGCCCCAGGCGACCGATTTGTCGGTGCCCGCGACGGTGAACTGGCCGTCCTTGAGTTCGATGTCGGCATCGGAGGCTTCGAGCAGGTGGCCCGCGATCTTTTTGGCCTTGTTGATGATCTTTTCGGTGGCGCGCACCATGGCCGAGCCACAGACCGCGATCGAGCGCGAGCCATAGGTGCCCATGCCGAAGGGGATCTTGGAGGTGTCACCATGAACGATGTCGATCATCGACTCGTCAATGCCAAGCATTTCGGCAACCACCTGCGGGAAGGCGGTTTCGTGCCCCTGCCCGTGGCTGTGTGCGCCGACAAGGACGGAGATGGAGCCGGTGGCGTTCACCCGAACCGTGGCCGCGTCATAGAGGCCCGCGCGGGCGCCGAGTTGGCCAACGAGGTTGGATGGCGCGATGCCACAGGCCTCGATAAAGCAGTTGATGCCAAGACCGCGCAGTTTGCCGTTCTTTTCGGACTCTGCACGGCGGGCTGCGAAGCCCGGGATGTCCATCAGCTCTTCCATCTTGTCCATGGTTGCATGGTAGTCGCCGGTGTCATAGGCCACCGCGACAGGTGTTTCATACGGGAATTCCGTGATGAAGTTCTGGCGGCGGAGCGAGACCGGATCGACACCAAGTTCGCGGGCGGCTTTGTCGATGACGCGCTCAAGCTGGAACGTCGCCTCGGGGCGACCTGCCCCACGATAGGCGTCAACGGGCACGGTGTTGGTGAACACCGCTTTTACGTTCACCTGAACCGCAGGCGTCTTGTAGTTGCCGGCCATCAGGGTGCCGTGCAGCCATGTTGGCACGGAGGACGAGAAGGTGGACAGATACGCGCCCATGTTCGCCATGGTGTCAGTACGCACGCCGACAAAGTTGTTGTCCGCATCCAGCGCCAGTTCGATCTTGGTCACGTGGTCGCGGCCATGGGCGTCTGACATAAACGCTTCGGACCGGGTGGAGGTCCATTTGACCGGGCGGTTGCAGGCCTTTGCCGCAAAGGTGCAGAAGGCCTCTTCCGCGTAGTGGAAGATCTTGGTGCCAAAGCCGCCGCCAACATCTGGGGCCACAACACGCAGTTTGTGCTCTGGGATGCCCAATACAAATGCGCCCATCAAAAGACGGATCACGTGGGGGTTCTGGCTGGTGGTATAGAGCGTGTGTTCATCATTGGCGCGGGAATAGTCGCCCACGGCCACGCGTGGCTCCATCGGGTTTGCGACGAGGCGGTTGTTCACAAGCTCCAGCGAGGTGACATGCGCCGCGTTGGCGAAGGCTGCATCGGTGGTTTCGCTGTCGGAGCCGAACTGCCAGTCGTAGCAGAGGTTATCGTCAAGATCGTCATGCACCTTGGTCGAGCCGGACGCGAGAGCCGCGCCCATATCGACGACGGCCGGCAGTTCTTCGATATCGAGCACGATGGCTTCGGCAGCCGTGCGCGCCTCTTCAAGGCTGTCAGCGACAACGGCAGCAATCGGATCACCCACATGGCGGACCTTGCCTTGCGCCAGAACCGGGTGGGCCGGTTCTTTCATCGGGTCGCCGTTCTTGTCCGTGACCTGCCAACCGCAGGGCAGACCGCCGACACCTTCGAAATCAGCGCCCGTGAAGATGCGGACAACGCCTGACATGCCCTCGGCGGCAGAGGTGTCGATCCCGTTGATTTTGCCATGCGCCACGTCTGAGCGCAGAAAATGCACATAGGCCTGGCCGTGCACGTTGATGTCATCTGTGTAGTTTCCGGCGCCTGTCAGAAAGCGGACGTCCTCGCGCCGCTTTGGGCTTGCGCCAATGCCATGATCCTTCGGCATAGTTTCCTCCCTCGGGATGGTGCGTGCAGGCACACACCAAAAATGAATTGATTATTCTGCCGCGACGGCGGGCACATCCTGACCGGAGGCCGCCATGATGGCGCGGACAATGTTGTGGTAGCCCGTGCAGCGGCAGATATTGCCTTCGAGATAGTCGCGGATTTCGGCCTCGGTCGGTGTCGGATTGTCCTTGAGCAACGCCGCGGCTGACATCACCATTCCGGGTGTACAGAACCCGCATGGGAGCCCGGGGTAATCCTGAAACGCCTGCGTGATCACGTTGAGCGATCCGT
>CAYMEC010000162.1:0-2312 GCA_964389425.1 uncultured Roseovarius sp. | reverse complement strand
TCGGTCATCATCGGCATGTCACGCTTGGACGGATCCGACGCGTTCACCGGCTTTTCGGAATCCGGCATGCCGACCGGCGCCCACTGGTTGGCGCCTGCAGGCGATTTGACCAGTTCCCATTCCCAACCGAAGAGGTAGTCGAAATAGCCCATGTCCCACTTGGTGGGTTCTTTCGTCCATGCGCCCTCGATGCCTGAGGTGAACGCATTGGCAGCTTTGCCTCCGTGGCCAGGGTTACCCCAACCGAGACCCTGCGAATTAACAGGGCAGCCTTCGGGCTCTGCACCGATGCCTTCAAACGCGTCGACGCCACCGCCATGGGCCTTGCCAACGGTGTGACCGCCACAAGTCAGAGCTGCGGTTTCTTCGTCGTTCATTGCCATGCGCTTGAACGTTTCGCGCACGTGCAGCGCTGTGCGGGCCGGGTCGGGCACGCCGTTTACACCCTCTGGGTTCACATAGATGAGGCCCATGTGCACAGAGGCGAGGGGGTTGTACATCGTGTCGGGCGCATCAAGGTCGCCGTAGCGGTTTTCAGAGGGCGCCAGCCATTCGTTTTCGACACCCCAGTTGACGTCAGTCTCGGGCGCCCAGATATCTTCGCGGCCAAAACCGAAGCCAAAGGTCTTCAGGCCCATGGATTCATAAGCCATGTTGCCTGCGAGGATGATCAGGTCAGCCCAGCTAAGCGCGTTGCCGTATTTCTTTTTCACCGGCCAGAGCAGGCGACGCGCCTTATCGAGGCTTGCGTTGTCCGGCCAGGAGTTCAGGGGGGCAAAACGGATATTGCCGGTGGCAGCACCACCACGACCGTCACCCATACGGTAGGACCCGGCAGAGTGCCACGCGAGGCGGATCATCAGGCCGCCATAGTGACCCCAGTCTGCTGGCCACCAATCCTGGCTTTCTGTCAGCAGCGCTTTGACGTCATTTTTGACCGCGTCGTGGTCGAGCGCCTTGACCGCCGCGCGGTGGTCATAGTCTGCATCCATCGGATTGGTGCGCGCGCCATGCTGGTGCAGGATTTCGAGGTTCAGCGCATTTGGCCACCATTTGGTGACGCTATTGTCGCTGCCCGTGTTGCCGCCATGCATGACGGGGCAGGCACCGGCCTTATCAAGATTGTTGCCGTCCATGAAAATCTCCCTCGCGTTGGAAAAGCTCCGGGCGCAGCACCCGGTCTGGAATGGTTCTAAACGCAGCTTTTGATAAACTCCAATTGGATATTCAAAAGGTTCTGATAAGTTGGTCTTATGATTGGATTAACCCTGAAACAACTTCGCTATTTCGATGCGTTGGCCCAGCACGGTCACTTTGGCCGGGCCGCGGAGGCTTGTGCGATTTCGCAACCTGCTCTGTCGTTACAAATCAAAGAGTTGGAGGCGATGACGGGTGCCGTCCTTGTGGAGCGCAATGCACGCAAGGTGCGATTGACCTCTGTCGGAGAGGAAGTAGTGCGCAAGGCGCGACAGGTTCTGGTGGCGGTTGACGAATTGGAAGACTTGCTGCGCGTCGCCAAGGGACCGCTCGCCGGGCGGTTCCGGCTTGGAGTGATTCCCACCGTGGCGCCGTACTTGCTGCCACAGACGATCGCGGCGCTGACGGCGCGGTTCCCGGATATCGAATTGGAAGTGCGGGAGACCGTCACGCAGTCGCTGGTCAGTGATTTGCTAGACAGTCGGCTTGATGCTGCCATCGTCGCATTGCCGATCTCTGAACCAGCTTTGCAGGAGTTTGCATTGTTTAACGAAGACTTTGTTCTGGTGCGCCCGATGGGCGATGCCAACAAACCCGTTCCTGGACCGGACCGGTTGAAAACGATGCGGTTGTTGCTACTGGAAGAAGGCCACTGCTTTCGCGATCAGGCGCTTTCGTTTTGCGACATCACCACGGCACAGCCGCGACAGTTGATGGAGGGCAGTTCCCTGTCAACGTTGGTGCAGATGGTCGGGGCAGGGATGGGTGTGACGCTGATTCCCGAGATGGCGATGGCGCTAGAGACACGATCCGCCAACGTCTCTGTCGCGCGGTTCCCGAAACCAGGCCCGTCCCGCACCATTGGTATGATCTGGCGCAAGTCGAATCCATTGGCGGAGCAGTTGATGCAGGCAGGCGCTATCGTGCGCGGAGTGGGGCACGTCATACCTGTCGAGCTGGTCAAAAGCCGAAAGCCCTGATGCGCGGATTGCAAAGTTTGGCGAGCTAAGCCTCCGCCCCCCTATCTGTCCTTCGCCTCCGGTCTTGTTTCAGGTGGATGGTCATAGATGGACCAACCGTATGGGGAAGTGCTGGGTGGGAGGTTTTGTTTTGGG
>CAYMEC010000161.1:0-2447 GCA_964389425.1 uncultured Roseovarius sp. | reverse complement strand
TGGTGGCGAGCGCGCTGATGTATGCGGTGTTTTTTGCCGAGGACACGGGCAACCTGTTGCAGGAACGGATCGGCTTGCCGCGCTGGCTGCGCCCTGTGGTGGCGGGCGCGATGCTGGGCGGGATTGCGATCTGGTTTCCCCATATCATTGGCGTAGGGTATGAGACGACCTTTGCGGCGCTCAATGGCACGCTCGTGTTGCATGAAGCGATGGTCTTTGCCGTACTCAAGGTCGTGGCGGTGGCGATCACGCTGGGTGGACGCATGGGCGGCGGTGTGTTTTCGCCCTCCCTCATGGTGGGCGCTCTGGTGGGGTTGGCCTTTGGGCTGGTGGCGACCTCGATCTTTCCGGATTATTCCGGTTCAGCCAACGTCTACGCTTTGGCGGGGATGGGGGCGGTGTCAGCTTCCGTTTTGGGTGCGCCGATTTCCACGACGCTGATTGTGTTCGAACTGACAGGGGATTGGCAGATCGGGCTGGCCGTGATGGTGGCGGTGTCCATTTCCTCGGCACTGAGCGCCAATCTGGTGACGCGATCGTTTTTCATGACGCAGTTGGAACGGCGCGGCGTGCGCTTGGCGGCGGGCCCCCATGCCTATGTGTTGTCGATGATGCGTGTGTCGCGGGTGATGCGCACGCGCGATCATGAACGTGCGGCCCGGGAAGAGGAGTGCTGGCAGATGATCGAGGACGGTATTTACGTGGACGCGGGCGCCACGCTGGAGGTGGCCATGACGATCTTTGAGCGCACCTCGGCCCGCTTCCTGCCTGTCGTCCAGATCGGGGGCGAGGACGCGCCGCCCGAACTGTTGGGTGCGGTGTTTCATGTGGATGCCTTGCGCAACTACAATTCCGCGCTGGCAGAAATCTCTCGCGAAGAGCACAGCTGAAGATCCGTCTCGGCAGCCATTTTATGCCTATCACCGCGTCTGGGTTCGGTATCTGACAAAATTTATCAGAAAATCCTTGCGTCTGTGCTGAATTGCTTTAACCAAGTGATTCAGTCAGGTATTCAAGGGAATCACATCATGACCTTCTCCACCGCCGTATCGACCCTTGCCATTGCAGCCACTGTGGCCGTTGGCGCCGCCAGTGCCAGCTTCGCTGAAGGGGAACTGAACCTTTATTCCTCGCGTCATTACGACACTGATGAACGCCTCTACACAGATTTTGAAGAGCTGACCGGCATCAAGATCAATCGCATCGAAGGCAAGGGCGACGCGTTGATTGAGCGTATGGTCTCGGAAGGGGTGAATTCGCCTGCGGATGTCCTGCTGACGGTGGACAATACGCGCCTCGCACGCGCCAAGGCGGCGGGCATTTTGCAGTCGATCGACAGTGCGATTCTGGAAGAGCGGATTCCGGCCAACCTTCAGGATTCGGACAACCAGTGGTTTGCTTTCTCTGAACGCGCGCGGATCTTCTTCTACGACAAGAACGACGTCTCCGAGCCGCCGCAGACTTATGTCGAACTGGCCGATCCCAAGTATAAAGGTCTGGTGTGTCATCGGTCTTCATCGAATGTGTATTCCCTGACGCTGCTGTCTGCGGTGATCGAGCATATCGGTGAAGAGGCGGCCCGGAACTGGGCGCAAGGTGTTGTCGACAACTTTGCCCGCGAACCGCAGGGCGGTGACATGGATCAGCTGCGTGGTCTGGTGTCGGGCGAATGCGATATCTCTGTCGCCAACACCTATTACTTTGGCCGGGCGATCCGCAAGGATGTGGATGGGCTGGACAAGGCGGATTTGGAAAACATCGGTTGGGTCTTCCCGGATCAGGGTGGCAACGGGGCGCATATCAACACCTCGGGCGGGGGCGTGGCGGCCCATGCGCCGAACCGCGAGAACGCGATCAAGTTTCTGGAGTATCTGGCGTCTGACAGCGCGCAGGAATACCTTGCCAATGGCAATGATGAGTACCCTGTCGTGGATGGTGTGCCCCTTGGCGCATCGACGGCGACAATGGGGGATTTCGAGGCCGACGACGTGGACCTGACCGCAGTGGCGGAAAACGTCGGGATGGCGGCACAGATCTTCAACGAGGTTGGCTGGAAGTGATCCAGGCTTTCTGAGCAACCTGTGAAGGGCGCGGGAGGACGCGCCATTTTTCCTGTATGCGATGCGTGATCGACGGGGACGCGTTTCTTGCAGAACTCTGTGGCTTCTACAGGCGTCAGTCGTCCTTGATGGGCACCCCGTAAAGCTCCAACTTGTGGCCTTTCAGCTTGTAACCCAGCTTGCGCGCGATCTTTTCCTGAAGCGCTTCAATTTCGGCGTCGACAAACTCGATCACCTCGCCCGATTGCAGGTCAATCAGGTGGTCATGGTGATCGCGTTCGGCATCTTCATAGCGCGCGCGCCCGTCGCCGAATTCCAGTTTGTCCAGGATCCCCGCCTCTTCAAAACGTTTCACCGGGCGATCGACCGTGGCGATGGAAATCTGCG
>CAYMEC010000160.1:636-2461 GCA_964389425.1 uncultured Roseovarius sp. | reverse complement strand
TGGGTGATTCCAATGCATCGCGCAGAGCACAGCAGGTCACACATCTTATATAGGCTGTTAGTTGAAACACATTCTTTCAGGGATAATGGAAGTCCACCGAAGTATCTGGAAGACCCGATCACGGCCCTATAAATAAGGGGCTTAAACGGTGTTTGGGCGCGTAGAGGTGCTGCGCCGTGGTTTCTTGCAGAGATGGCCGAAACGGACCTCAGGGGCCGTGATGCGAGTTGTGGCGGCGCTGAGCCAAGGCGTTGCGAAGAAAAGGCGTAAGCCCTGTTTAATACGACATAAAACCGGCTTTCAACGGCGATTTCAGATGTCATTTGGCCGAGATCGGACGCACGGAACTTAGAAGTCGGCTTCCAAGTTCGCCGGGCGCTTCTAAGAACGGGAATTAAGGAAGAAAAACAGCACCTTAGACAATCGCGCGCACAAGCGGGCGGAAATCGAACTTAGAAGCGTTTTTGGCCTGTTCAACGGGGTTTGAACACCACGCAAAGAAGGCTTGTGACGTTGAAGCGTGTCGTTTTACAATGCGCCTGGCAGAGCCCGCACGCGCCTTGCCTGTATTTCAGGAGACCGATTATGATTGCCGTCAAATATACAGCCGTTGCCCTTTTCACCCTCGCCGCAATCAACGCCGCCGGAGCGCTGGTGGCCGAAGCGCCGATGCTTTTGGCGGGAACGCTTTGGGCCGGGGTCATGGGGGTTGTTCTTCTCGCGATGGACCGCGTGCTAGACTACCTGCGCGACATCCGGGACAACCTGGAAAACGAGTGTGTCGGTTCCGACGAAAGCGCCTTCAAGATCGAAGACGCGCCACGCGATGATGTGTCGATCCAGAAGCTTGAAAGCCGCCTGCGCCGCGCGCAAGAAAAAGCCGCGTCCGTCTAGCCTCTGGCGGGTGACGCCACAAGCTCCTTTGCCAGCGCAACCAGACGGTTCTTTTCGCCTGCGTCGATCCATGGCTCGGGGCTGTCGTCCATGCGGGCAATGACGCGGCCCAGGCATTCGATCACGGGGCCCTTGCCCTTGCTGACGACCGGGGGCGTGTGGGTGCGCATGAAGAAGCCGACCAGGCAGCCGCCCTTTGGCACCGTCAGCCATCCGACGCGCAGTTCGCTGCCAAGCGTGAAGGCGCAGAGAGTTGGTTCGACCTCGGGACGGAACCGTTCGTCAATCATGAGCAGGTCGCCGGGGCGGATGGCGGGATACATGTCATCATTGGGCATCATGACCGCGCTCAGCTGATCAGGGTCAAGATGCTCACCATCGAGATGCGCGCGGGCAAAGGCCACGTGGGACAGATCCTTATGCGCCAGATCGGCGCGATGGAAGGGCAGCGGCAGGTAGCCCTTGGCCAGCGCCTCGGGACTGCCGTCAATCGAAGGCTCTATGCGCTTGGCAGCTTTTTCCGAGAAGCCCTGAAGCCGGTTGGTGGGGACGTCATCCGCCTCGGGCTTCACATCAAGATACTCTAGCAACGCAATAAGCCGGTCCGCGCTAGGGCTTCGGCCGGCTCGTATATCACGGATCAAACCATCGTGTCCGACAACGTCCATAGACGCCTTCCTGCCGGAGACGCCCTTTCGCTTCAAAGCTGTTTCAACCGTGTCTCGTATATGGGTCGAAATCGCCTGTGCCTTATGTCGATCAAAAATCACAAGTGATGAATGTCACAAAAGAAAAGATATAAAAATCTTATTCCGCATGTAAGACGTTTTAGTCTTGACCAGTCAAGATGTATTTGTCTTATATGGCGGCATGATCGAGCAAATAAAAAACAAACTGGCTATCAGACCGTTATTGCTATTTTTGAATCCTA
>CAYMEC010000160.1:0-626 GCA_964389425.1 uncultured Roseovarius sp. | reverse complement strand
CTGGCCCGCAGTTATGCGGGGCACCGCAATATCACACTTTCTCGGGTGTCGTTTCTCGTCCGGGGCAACGGGAACTTCTTTGCCAAGATCGAGGGTGGCGCGGACATGACGCTGGGGACAGCGCAGCGTGTCTTGCAGTGGTTCTCGGACAATTGGCCAGTTGATCTGGAGTGGCCGCGAGACGTCCCGCGTCCTGCACCCTCAAAGACGAAATCTGACACAAAGCGAGGTGCGGCATGAGCACCACGCTTTCCCTGGCAGAGACCGCGCAGGATATTTGCGCCGGGCGTGACACCGCGGCGCGGCTCTACCTCGCATTGCAGATCGTCAAGAACTGCGACGACCCGGAGGATTTTGCCGCGTTGGACATGTTCCTTGGCATGGTGTCGGAACATTGCGCCGAAGTGAAGCTGGGTGCGGCGATCAAAGCCGATCTGGACGCTCATGAAGAACAGGGGTGCGACCTTGCACCCAAAGGCTCTCCGCTCTGGATCGGTTGGGACATGGCCGGACCAGAGGGGGGCATCCCCGCCGACAAGTGCAACAGCGCTGGCCCCAACCAAAGCGGCGGGGATGCAGAGACACAGGCGACCACCACTCACGAGCAGTCAATGCCTGTACCGGAG
>CAYMEC010000159.1:0-2530 GCA_964389425.1 uncultured Roseovarius sp. | reverse complement strand
CGCTTGAGACCGATCTTTACGCGCCGGTGAAGGCTTGGCTGGAAGGGCTCGGCTACGAGGTGAAGGCGGAGGTGGGTGCGGCGGATGTGGTGGCGTTGCGGGATGGCGAAGCGCCGTTGATTGTGGAATTGAAGACGGGGTTTTCACTGACTTTGTTGCAGCAGGCCGTGGCGCGGCAGGCGGTGACGGATACGGTTTATGTGGCTGTGCCGCGCTGGGCGGGGAAGGCCGGGTGGCGGGCGTTCAAGGGCAATATTGGGCTCTGCAAGCGGTTGGGGCTGGGGGTGCTGAGCGTGCGGCTCGACATAGGCGTGGTGCAGGTGCATTGCGATCCGGTGCCGTTTCAGCCGCGTAAATCGAAGCGCAAGCGGGACAGGTTGCTGAGCGAGTTTGCCCGGCGCGAGGGCGATCCCAATGCGGGCGGGACGCGGGGGAAGATTGTCACGGCCTATCGGCAGGATGCGGAGAGACTGGCGGTGTTCCTGGGACAGAACGGACCGTGCTCAGGGGCGGCGGCGAAGAGCGATACTGGAGTGGTCCATGCCACGCGGATGATGGCCGACAATCATTATGGGTGGTTTTGCCGCGTGCAGCGCGGGGTTTATGACCTGACCGAAGAGGGGCGCGCCTTTCTCAGTTCGGGAGAGGAACCGGCAGACGCGTGATCGTGTAGCCTTCCTGTTCCAGCAGGTAGAGCACGCCGAACGTGCCCGGCAGGTGGCCTGCACCGAAGGCGGCGAACACTGTGCTCTCTTCCAGCCCCGCAAGCAGATCCACCCAATCCTCGTTGCGCTTGACCAGAATGGCCTTTTCAAGAAACGCGAAATCCTCGGCCGCCGTGGGCCCGCCATATTGCAGCGAAACCGCCTTGGCGAATTGCCAGGTGAGGGCGATTTCTTCCGACAGATAACGTTCACGGATGGTGTAGGACATGTCATCTGGATCAAGCGGCACGCCCAGCGTGAGGCGGATCATGTCCAGCTGGTCTTCCATCGGTTGGCCATCAAGCATGCCCAGAACGGATGTAAAATCTTCCAAGGACCGGCTGGGGGTGCCGATGTCACCGGCGTATTCACCGACCAGCGCGTCGATGCCATCGCCCTCCATCGCGCCGTTCTGCGCCTCACAGGGGCCGATGCCCAGCATCATCGCAGCCCAGAGCGGTTTCAGACGAGACGCCATAACGCCGGGAAAGCCGCGTGTTTCCATCTCGGATTTGAACTTGGCCCAGTCATCCTCACCCAGCAGATCGGGCAGGGTGGGGCCTTCGGTGATGAACATGATCCCGGGGTCGGTGGCGATGGCGTTCTGGAAGTTCTGTTGATCCTTTTGGGACATTTCCAGAAAGACAGCATCCGCGGCCGCGATCTGTGGTTTCACCAGTTCCATATGGGCGTCCGTCAGGGCATGGCGGAAATGGTAGGTGCCGAACATGGTGATGGTCTGATCCCCGCGCGTGGCCTGCCAATAAAGACCTTGAGGGTAGGGCATGGCCTCCGCCTCTGCCTGCAAGGCCGCGCGGTTCTCGGCGGACATGGCATCAATCAGATCCTGCCCTTCGCAGATGGCAAAGGCCGTGCCGGGCAGTATGGACAGCAACAAAAAGGACATGGTGCGCAGCATTGGTTCCCTCGGCGTTACAATCGCTTTGATATAGGTAGGCGCGCGCTGCGAATGCTGCAAATGCATTGTGAAAAATCTCCCAAGGGCCTGTTGACAGGCCTCAATACTCTCCTTAACTACCCTCCGTTAGCACTCACCACCAGTGAGTGATAACGGCCCCCAATGGAGGGGCCAATGGGAGAAACTTTGAGCCAAGGAGCCAAAGACAATGGCATTTAAACCCCTGCATGACCGCGTGCTTGTGCGCCGTGTTGAGAGCGAAGAGAAAACCTCTGGCGGGCTGATCATCCCCGACAGTGCAAAGGAAAAGCCGAGCGAAGGCGAAGTTGTGTCTTGTGGCGAAGGTGCCCGCAAGGACAGCGGTGAGCTGGTCCCCATGGCGGTGAACGCCGGTGACCGCATCCTCTTCGGCAAGTGGTCCGGGACCGAGATCACGATCGACGGCGAAGAGCTGCTGATCATGAAGGAAAGCGACATTCTGGGCGTGATGGCCTGATCAACCGCTGACCTCAACAACAACAATTTACTTCAGGAGAAAACGACATGTCTGCAAAAGACGTTAAGTTTGATACCGATGCCCGCAACAAGATGATGCATGGCGTCAACGTGCTGGCCAACGCCGTGCGCGTCACTCTGGGCCCCAAAGGCCGCAACGTGGTTCTGGACAAATCCTTCGGCGCACCGCGCATCACGAAGGACGGTGTGTCTGTCGCCAAGGAAATCGAGCTGGAAGACAAGTTCGAGAACATGGGCGCGCAGATGGTCAAGGAAGTGGCCAGCCGCACCAATGATGAGGCCGGTGACGGCACCACGACAGCGACCGTTCTGGCGCAGGCGATCGTGAAAGAGGGCATGAAGGCCGTCGCGGCCGGCATGAACCCGATGGACCTCAAGCGTGGTGTCGATA
>CAYMEC010000158.1:0-2733 GCA_964389425.1 uncultured Roseovarius sp. | reverse complement strand
GGCTACCTGTCGCCTTACTTCGTGACCAATGCCGACAAGATGACGGCAGAGCTCGAAGACTGCATGATCCTGCTGCACGAGAAGAAGCTGTCTTCGCTGCAGCCGA
Source organism: uncultured Roseovarius sp. (assembly GCA_964389425.1). Taxonomy (GTDB): domain Bacteria; phylum Pseudomonadota; class Alphaproteobacteria; order Rhodobacterales; family Rhodobacteraceae; genus Roseovarius. The sequence continues at coordinate 2,627 of CAYMEC010000158.1, read as the reverse complement.
TGGTTCCGCTGCTCGAGTCCGTGATCCAGTCCCAGAAGCCGCTGCTGATCATTGCAGAGGACGTGGAAGGCGAAGCGCTGGCGACCCTCGTGGTCAACAAGCTGCGCGGTGGTCTGAAGATCGCAGCCGTCAAGGCGCCGGGCTTTGGTGATCGTCGTAAGGCCATGCTCCAGGACATCGCGATCCTGACGGGTGGTCAGGTGATCTCTGACGATCTGGGCATGAAGCTGGAAAGCGTCACCGTGGATATGCTGGGTTCCGCCAAGAAAGTCGGCATCACGAAGGACGAAACTACCATCGTTGATGGCGCAGGTGAGAAAGCTGAGATCGAAGCACGGGTTTCACAGATCCGTCAGCAGGTCGAAGACACCACGTCTGACTACGACCGTGAGAAGCTGCAAGAGCGTGTGGCCAAGCTGGCCGGCGGTGTTGCCGTGATCCGCGTCGGTGGCATGACCGAAGTGGAAGTGAAAGAGCGTAAGGACCGCGTGGATGACGCGCTGAACGCAACGCGTGCCGCCGTTCAGGAAGGCATTGTTGTGGGCGGTGGTGTTGCGCTGGTGCAGGCGGGCAAGTCGCTGGACGGCATGACCGGCGCGAATGGCGATCAGAACAACGGTATTGCCATCGTGCGCAAGGCGCTGGAAGCACCGCTGCGCCAGATCGCAGAGAATGCCGGTGTCGATGGATCCGTTGTGGCCGGTAAGGTCCGCGAAAGCGACGACAAGTCCTTCGGCTTCAATGCGCAGACCGAAGAGTATGGTGACATGTTCGCTTATGGCGTCATCGACCCGGCCAAGGTTGTGCGGACAGCTCTGGAAGATGCGGCCTCCATCGCGGGTCTGCTGATCACGACAGAAGCCATGGTTGCCGACAAGCCTGCTAAAGAAGGCGCAGGCGCACCCGGCGGCATGCCCGACATGGGCGGCATGGGCGGCATGATGTAAGCTGCCTTCAGGCTGAAAGATCGGGGCCGTCCTTCGGGGCGGTCCTTTTCATTTGAGCAACCGCGTGTTGAGCGGTTCAGTTCTGAATGCTCTCCAAATAGAAATAGAGCCCGGCCAGTTGTCGCGGCGTTGGCGTAAGGGTGCCGTCAATTTCCACTGGTACCAGATCATCGGTCATGCGCCCGCCGAAGGACGGCATCACGCGGTCGAGGTGATCGTTGTCGGGATCGCCCCAGATGTAGCTCATCACGCGGGCCTGGGGGAATTCGCCGCCGTTGCGCGCGCTGATGGTGGTGAGATCGGGCAGGCGCAGGACCTGCCTCTCGGCGGTGGGCCCGTCGCCCTTGCCTGTCACCCCGTGGCAAGCCACGCAGTTCTGGGCGTAAAACTGTGCCCCGTCATCGCGCGTGGGCATGTCCTCGATGTTCGCGCCAATGCCGGTACAGGCCGACAGAGTGAGTAACAGGGTGACGGGAGTTTTCAGCTTTTCAATCATCAGTATTGCCTTCGCTGGGTGCTATTCGGGTAGTCTGCCGCAGTTCGGGCATTCGTCAATTGATCCAGCGCAATTGCGCCCGATGAAGGAAAAGTGCCGCGCAATGAGGCACGATGCACTGTCCTTGTCGAAGGCAGGAGAAATTTTCAAGATTTGTCTTTATCTCGTCACAATTCCATCGTATGCGTTCACGCGTGAACACATATTGAGCGCAGCATGTTCGACTCGAACAACACCTCAGATCGTAACGCGGGCCCAAAACCCAGCCAGCAGGATGAAGACCTGCTGTTCCGGCTGTTGCGCCAGTTGGATCTGGAACCCGAGGCGTCGCAGCGCGCCATAGCAGAGGCGCTTGGGGTGTCTCTGGGGCGGCTCAACAAGCTCATGAAGCAAGCCAAGGATAGGGGCCTCATCACGATCACGGATCGTGACGGGCCCGACAAGCGCCAGCGGTTTGCCTATTCGCTCACTTCCCTTGGGGCCAAGGAAAAGATCCGGCTGACGGATCAGTTCCTGGCTCGGAAATTCGCCGAATATGACGCGCTTCACGCGGAACTGACCGGCACAACCAGCGGCCTTGCCCCGCTCAAAGACAGGACGAAACTCGTGCAGAATAACCTTGCCCCTATCCCGGAGCTGTATGTCTCTTATGACAGTGCTCAGAAGATGAAGCTGGAGGCCGCCGACCTGACCAGCTGGGATCTGTCCCCGCGGCAGATTTGCGATCTGGAACTATTGATGAATGGCGGGTTCAACCCGTTGAAAGGCTTTTTGACTGAGGCTGACTATAACGGCGTTGTGGAAAATATGCGCCTTGAGGATGGCACGCTCTGGCCCATGCCCATCACGCTCGATGTGTCAGAGGAATTTGCCGCCTCCGTCGAGATGGGGCAGGATATCGCCCTGCGTGACCAGGAAGGCGTCATCCTGGGCACGATGACAGTCACGGACCGCTGGACGCCCGACAAGGCGCGGGAAGCCGAGAAGGTCTTTGGTGCCGATGATCAGGCGCATCCGGCGGTGGATTACCTGCACAATCAGGCGGGTGCCGTTTACCTCGGCGGGCCGGTCACGGGCATTCAGCCGCCCGTGCACTACGATTTCCGGGGTCGCCGCGACACGCCCAAGGAATTGCGCGCCGAGTTCCGCAAGCTGGGCTGGGGCTAGGTGGTCGCGTGCCACAC
>CAYMEC010000157.1:0-2834 GCA_964389425.1 uncultured Roseovarius sp. | reverse complement strand
CAGGCGACGGCGGCGAAGATGAAAAGCGGGTCAGAGAGCATGAGCGTTGGGTCCTTTGCAGTGCCTGCACCTGCGAAATAGAATGGATGCGCGGCAAAGCGAAGAATTTTCCGGCCAATCGCATTCTTTATAAGAATGCGGTCGAAGTCTTTAAAAGACTTCGGGGCGTCAACTCCCCCGCATCAAAAGCCAATCCAACGCCCGCGTGGACAAAACCCGCTTCAGATACCCCGCCAGATATGTGGGCGTTGTCACGTAATACCGCGCCCGGGGTCTCGCGGATTCCACCGCATGGATCAGCTTCGAAGTCACCGCCGAGGCGGGCAATTCGTACCGATCCGGCACGTTATGACCATAAAGCCGGGTCATCAGCGTCTTGTAATCCTCCGCCCGGGCCGAATTTTCCCAGTCGATCCACCGCTCAAAATGCGCCATCGCATTTTGCCTGATCCGCGACGTCACAGGACCAGGTTCGATCAGGACAAATTCAATCCCCGTGCCCGCCATCTCCAACCGCAGCGTATCCGTCAGCCCCTCGATGGCGTATTTCGTCGATACATACGCTCCGCGCCACGGCTGCGCCACAAACCCCAGAATAGACGAATTCTGCACCACGCGGCCCCCGCCTTGCGCCCGCATCACCGGGATCACGGCCCGCGTCAGCGTATGCCAGCCAAACACATTGGCCTCAAATATGGCCCGCAACGCATCCGTGGGCACATCCTCCAGCAACCCCGGGCTGGCGAACGCCCCATTGTTGAACAGCGCATCGAGCCGCCCACCGGTGGCGTCCAGCACCTCCGCCAAACCAGCATGGATTGTCGCCTCATCCTGATAATCGATACGCGGGCTCTCAAAGCCTTTGTCCCGCATCTTCTGGCAATCTTCCTCTTTCCGGCAGGAGGCAAACACCCGCCAGCCCCGCGCCCGCATCCCGTGCGCAGCGTCAAGGCCAATGCCCGAGGAACATCCCGTGATCAGAAGGGTCTTTTGGGTCAATGCAGGGTCATTCCGGATCCGTCAGCAACCACTCGGGCACCCAACCGGTTTCATACCCGTCGACGACCTGCACATTCAGCCATCCATGCCCCGGATCTTCCAGCACCGCCACCTCGGCCCCCTTGGACACCTGCCGCACCCGGTCAAAGCTGAGGCCCGGGCCCGCGCGCAGGTCGATGATGTTTTCCTTCACCCACCGGATCTGGCTTTGGTCAAACGTCACTTCCCCGAGGGCTGCGGCAACAGCAGCATTGATGGCGTCACCGTCTTCCTCTGCGCCGCGAATTTGAAAGGTCGTCTCCGGCAGCGCCATGTTCAGCAATTCTGCCTTGGGGCGGCTGGCCTCTGCCTCGAAAAGCCCGGCAGCATCCGTCCGGGCGCTGGTCAGCGTCACCGACAGCTCGTCGGCTTCTTCCTCCGCCGCGCTCAGCCCTTCAAACGTGGCCTCCACCTGTGCCACCGTCCGCGTCACTTGCGGCTCTGGCGCGACAGGCGCCCGGAAATTGATGCGCTCTTCGGGGGGCAATTTCGCCTGCGCCTGAATCGAATGCGGAACCGGTTCGTAGGACGCGCCGCCGCTCATGACGTAAAACGCCACGCCCAGAAACGCGAAACCGATGACCACAAAGCGCCACATGATGCAGACCTAAATCCAATCCCCTCAACCCTTTTACACGATTCGCAAAATCGCTTCATGGGGAAAACTCGCCGCCCAGCGCCGGGTTCCCGCTTTACCCCTATTTTCAAACTGGCTATCACATCATCTATGAACGATCAGGTCGACAGCCCCAATATAGACCCCGAAGAGGTTCCAGAAGAAGTTTCTGAGCCGCTCCGCCGCGCCATCGGGGAGCGTTACCTGACCTATGCCCTCTCAACCATCATGCACCGCGCGCTGCCCGATGCGCGCGACGGGCTGAAACCTGTTCACCGCCGCATTCTTTATGCGATGCGTGAGCTGCGCCTCAGTTCCACAGGGGGGTTTCGGAAATCCGCCAAGATCAGCGGCGATGTAATGGGCAACTATCACCCGCACGGGGACGCGGCGATCTATGACGCTATGGCGCGTCTGGCTCAGGATTTCGCCGTCCGCTACCCGCTGGTGGACGGGCAGGGGAACTTCGGCAATATCGACGGCGATAACCCGGCGGCCTCCCGCTACACCGAGGCGCGGATGACGGCCGTGGCCGAAGCGCTGCTTGAAGGCTTGGCCGAGAATGCCGTGGATTTTCGCGACAACTATGACGGCACGCTGACCGAACCCGTGGTTCTGCCCGCCGCCTTTCCGAACCTGCTCGCCAATGGCTCAAGCGGTATCGCCGTGGGCATGGCCACCAACATCCCGCCGCACAATATCGTCGAACTGGTCGATGCCTGCCTGCACCTGATCAAGACACCCGACGCCCGCGATGACACGCTGCTTAACTTCGTCCCGGGCCCTGATTTCCCGACCGGCGGCGTGCTGGTCGAAAGCCGCGACACGATTGCGCAGGCCTACAAGACCGGGCGCGGGTCACTCCGCCTGCGCTGCGCATGGGAGGTGGAGAACACCAGCCGTGGCGGCTGGCAAATCGTCGTCACGGAAATCCCGTATCAGGTCCAGAAATCCAAACTCATTGAGAAGATCGCGGAACTGATCCAGACAAAGAAAATCCCCATCCTCGCCGACATTCGCGATGAAAGCGCCGATGACGTGCGCATGATCCTTGAGCCGCGTTCCAAGAATGTCGATCCAGACGTGCTGATGGGCATGCTCTTCCGCAATTCCGATCTTGAGGTTCGGTTTTCGCTCAACATGAACGTGCTGATCGACGGTGTGACGCCCAAGGTCTGCT
>CAYMEC010000156.1:0-2914 GCA_964389425.1 uncultured Roseovarius sp. | reverse complement strand
CGCGCTGGAGCCAGGAAGTGGAACAGCTGATCGGCACCGGCCTCTTCGCCCGCAAAATCCCCACGCGCATGTTCAATGGCTATGAGGAAGAAGTGGCGAGCCTTTATGAAGGCATGGATCTGATCAAGTACCACTGATCGGCGAAGCGTGCCGTAACGTTGAGGCCGGGGTTCACCCCGGCTCACAATCCCACTCACGCCTAGAACTTTAGGACACGTCCGCTCCGCGACTGACCTCAATGTCCGCTTTGCGGTGTGAACGGACGTCTGAGATTTCGGTCGATCCGAAGGTAGACTTGTTCTTGTTTGAAGGGCTGGCTACCGTTTTGGGGATCAAAATTCCCAGAATTCAAGGAGACGCTTATGACACCTGACATCAACACGGCTCGTAAATTGGCCCAGGATCATTGCGCCGCCTGGACAGACGGATCGCCGGAGCGTGTTGCCAACAGGTATGCCGAGAAGACCTCAATGGTCATGAATGGCGGCGAACCTATGACCAGCCGTGCCGAAATATCTGACATGGCTGCAGGATTCATGGCTGATTTTCCTGATCTTGTTCTGAGTCTGGATACCGTTCTCGTTGCAGATCATCACATGGTTTATGCGTGGACTTTCGAAGGTGAACACAAAGATACAGGGAACCACGTCCGCTTTTCTGGTTGGGAAGAATGGGACTTGGATGAAAACCTAAATGTGAGCAAATCGCTGGGGTGGTACGACAGCTCTGACTACGACCGCCAAGTTGCAGGCGCGTAATACTGAAGCAAGGCGCCTGGGGAACCGCGAAATGGGCTCGAAACAGACATCCATCCGTTCGACGTTCCGCGCCTGACCTGTTTGGTATGAGTTAGTGTCCGAGGCGCTGCATAATGCATCTTGGCCGCTTCCAACACCTGTAACACATCCAACATGTCCGTGAGAGAGATTGCCGGATCGCACGTCTGCACCCTATCTTCATGTACACGAAGCAAGGACAGGCCTGGCCACACAGTATAGATGTCGAAACTCATCAACTCATCCCTGCGCCACATTCCGGCCTCTCTCTTATATGCGGGGGGTCTTATCTATGCGGCCTGGCTCTTCTGGCAGGGCCTCAATGGTGATCTGGGCCCCAACCCGGTCGAGGCGTTGGAACACGCCTATGGTGACACGGCTCTCTATATGCTGATTGCGGGGCTGACCGTTTCGCCGCTTCGGGATCATCTGAAAATCAATCTCATGAAGTTCCGCCGCGCCATCGGTGTAACCTGCTTCTTTTTCGTCCTCGCGCATCTGGCCGTTTGGGCCGTGCTCGATGTGCAGGCGCTCGATCGGATCTGGGCCGACATTGTGAAGCGTCCCTATATAACGGTCGGCATGGCGGGCTTTGCCTTGCTCCTTCCGCTGGCGCTCACATCTAACAACTGTTCGGTTCGCAGACTGGGCGCGGCATGGCGCAAGCTGCACCTGTTGGTCTACCCGGCCGCCCTTCTGGGCGCGTTTCATTATGTGATGCTGGCCAAGGGCTGGCAGCTGAAGCCGCTGGTTCTTCTGGCCATCGTCGCGGCGCTCATCGTGCTCCGTTTGCCGGGGGCAGTGCGCGGCTTGCGGACCCGGTCGGCGGCCATGGCCCGTTCCTGACCAGACGGGCCAGCAAAAAAGTCGTTAGTCGAAATAGGTCTCTTCCTGCGCGAAGTAGATATTTGACACGTTGCATATATTCACCTGGACCGGGTGCCCTTTGAATTCATGGCCCGATGCGCTGAGCCAACCGGCGCGCACATGCTGGTGACATACCGGTGGGGCCGACCGGAATTTTGCGGTGGCCCCTTCGCCTGGCGTCAGAGTGACATCCTTCAGCCAATCGCGGGTCCAACCGCGGCCGGCGTTGGTATAGAACCCGGTGATTGTGAAACCCGGTGTGCTGTTGAAGATCCGGATATGTCCCTCCGCTCCCGTTCCGTCCGCCCACGCGGCAAACGATCCCAGAGATGTTATGCAGGCGGCACAGGCAAAAGACTTGAGTGATGGCATGTCGGGTCCTCCAACTGATGAAGTGCTGCACACCATGGTTCATGCCTGAGCGCGAAAGACAATGAAAATTCCAGAACGCGATGGTTTTCTCGCCATGGCCAATGGATCGTATTCGCAAAGAGAAGCGACTCGCCCGGCGATTCCCCGATTCACGACGCTGAGTCTGCCCAAAAAGCGGGCTCACCCCGCCGATTTGTACAAAACCGGTGCATTGGGCTCGAATTTTTCTTGCGCTGTGGAAAACTCTGGCGCAATCTCTTTGTTACAGGACCTTAAAAACAAGCGCTTTTCGGCAAAAAAGAAAAAAATGCCGGAATGGCGAAAAAAGGGGTTGCGGGGGTGAGCGGCAATCCGTAAACACCCCTTCACCGACGACGCACAGCGCGCCGCCGGGACGCCAAACGGTCCAGATGCTCAGGCAAAAAGATACGCGGCGGACACAATAACGAGATACAAATGAGGCCGGGCGCGTCTAAAAGTTACAGACGCATCCAGTTTATTTTGTCGCTCACGCTATTTGACATTGCGAGATACTGAAGAGATATGCGGGCGGTTTGGTCCATGCGACGAGACACCTTTGCATATCAACTACCTAGGAATTTCGACCTGTCCTTCGGGGCTAAGTGATCTTCCGATGATGGATAGTCAGCTTCACTGTTTGTCGGATCTTTTAGATCTGCAAACAGATGACCTTTGGCACCGTCCAAATCCTAGCCGGGTTGGAACGTGGCGCTACTCCCCGGGGCTCACGCCTCAAGTAGCAAAACGGTGGTGTCGAAGATGTGCAGAGGTCGAACGTCAAGGATCCTGAAGCAATTCAGGATTTCAACTTGAGAGTTTGATTCTGGCTCAGAACGAACGCTGGCGGCAGGCCTAACACATGCAAGTCGAGCGCACCT
>CAYMEC010000155.1:0-2978 GCA_964389425.1 uncultured Roseovarius sp. | reverse complement strand
GCCGCCCGCCGTGGCGTTTGAGGACGCAGAGATGAGCCCTATGGCGCGGAGTTTCTATGCGGAAAGCAAAAAGGTGGACAACACGCGGATCCGAGAGGAGTTGGGGGTGGAGTTGATCTATCCGGATTATCGGACGGGGTTGCAGGCGCTTTTGGCGGAAGAAGGCTGATTGTTTTTCTGTGTCGGCGCGGAATCAAGGGCTTTAGCTCGCCGCGCCTTCGTCAGGCCACGCCAGCGCGCAATGCGTCGTGGATATGCACCAGCCCGCAGAGCCGCCCATCGTCATCCACTGCAAGAAGCGTGCTGATCTTGCTGTCATTCATCACGCCCAATGCCTCACTCAACAGGCTATCAGGGGAAATCGTTTGCGGCCCACGGGTGGCGATATCGCCTGCGGTGTGGCTCATGAGGTCCGAGAGGTTGCGGCGCAAATCGCCATCGGTGATCACGCCGGTCAGCCGCCCGTCTTCGACAATGGCCGCCACACCGAAGCCCTTGGCCGTCATCTCCAACAGGGTGTCGCCCATGGGGGTGGTTTCATGCACCAAGGGTAGTTCAGCGCCGGTATGCATGACGGCCGAAACGCGTAGCAGTTGCGCCCCCAGCGTGCCGCCGGGGTGGAAGGCGAGATAGCTGTCCTTATCGAACCCGCGCAGGCGCATCATGGCCACGGCTAACGCATCGCCCAGCACCAGCGTGCAGGTGGTCGATGTGGTGGGGGCCATGCCGATGGCGCAGGCCTCTGGCGCGTTGGGCAGAAGGAGGACGTGATCAGCCTGGCGGGCAAGAGAGCTGTCCGGCTTGCCGGTAATCGCGATCATGGGAATAGAAAACCGGCGAGTATGGCCGATGATATCGGCCAGTTCCTTGGTTTCACCGGAATTGGAAATCAGGATCGCGGCGTCGTTGCGGGTCAGCATGCCCATGTCACCATGGCTCGCCTCGCCAGCATGGACATATTGGGCAGGCGTGCCGGTGCTGGCCATGGTGGCGGCGATCTTGGCCGCGATATGACCCGATTTGCCGACGCCCGATACGATGACGCGGCCTGTCACGCCCAAGAGCAATTCCACCACCGCATCGAACCCGTCAGGGAGTTCGTCATGCATCTGGTCGAGCGCGTCGCGTTCGATGCGCAGCACATCGCGGGCGATGTCTTTGGGGCGTTGATCGGACATTATTGGGTCGTCCCTTATTGCTGACACCTGACATATCCCGGCCAGAGGCGATGGGGAAGGGTCGTTTCCGGGCTAGTGCGTGCACGTATGGCCCCCTAGGGTCGGGCCATGAATGACGCAGATATCCTCGACAGCCGGTATTCCTGGACGCGGCTTGGCCTCGCGTTGGCGCTCTCTGTGGTGGGCAATGTGGGGATGTGGGTGATCATCGTCATGTTGCCCGATATTCAGGCCGAATTTGACGTGAACCGGGCGGATGCGTCGCTGCCCTATACGCTGATGATGATCGGGTTTGCGGTCGGAAACATGGTCTTCGGGCGCGTGGTGGACCGGTTCGGGGTGACGCGCGCCATGATCATTGCCGCCGTCATGGTGGCGGGGGGGATGGTGGCCTCTGCCGTGAGCCCCACGATTTTGATCTTGTCGCTGGTGCAGTTTTTCGTGGGGCTTGGGACGGCCGCGTGCTTTGGCCCGCTGATTGCCGATGTGTCGCTGTGGTTTTTGAAACGGCGCGGGATTGCGGTGGCGATCACGGCGAGCGGGAATTACCTCGCTGGCGCGATCTGGCCGGTGCTGTTGGTGGGCATGATTGCCGAGCAGGGGTGGCGGTACGTTTACGTGGTTCTGGCGGTGATCGTGCTGGCCGTGGTGATCCCGATGGCCTTGTGTCTGCGCAGGCAGGTGCCGCAGGCCGCCAGGGACCGGGCCGATCAGATATCGAACGCGCGGGCGCAGGCGGCGGGGTTCTCGCCCCGGGCCCTGGCGATTTTGCTGGGCGTGGCGGGTGTGGGCTGTTGCATGGCCATGTCGATGCCGCAGGTGCATATCGTCGCGCTGTCCATTGACCTTGGATATGGCGCGGTGGCGGGCGGGCAGATGCTGTCGCTGATGCTGCTGGGGGGCGTGGTGTCGCGGTTGATTTCGGGGCTGGTGGCGGATCATTTGGGGGGCGTGAAGACGTTGTTGATCGGATCTGTTCTGCAATGTGTGGCGCTGTTTTTCTATTTGCCGTTTGAGGGGCTGGGCGCGCTCTACATGGTGTCACTGTTGTTCGGGTTGGCGCAGGGCGGCATTGTGCCGAGCTATGCCTTGGTGGTGCGGGAATACATGCCGAGCGCAGAAGCGGGCCGCCGGGTGGGGTTCGTGATGATGGCGACGATCATGGGGATGGCGCTCGGCGGTTGGATGTCGGGGTGGATTTATGACCTGACTGGCAGTTACCAGATGGCGTTTTTGAACGGGATTGCGTGGAATGCGCTGAATATAGCGATCATGGTGATTATCCTGCTGCGGACGCAGCCCAGAACGCCCAAGGGTGCGCCGGGGGCGATGGCGGCCTGAGTGCAGAAGATTTTATGCCTCCGGCGGGGATATTTTCAGCCAGAAGAAGCAACTGTGGCGTGCGCTGCTTACCTCAGTCTTCGTGGACGATCTTGATGTGCTTTTCGCCGCGGGCCTGGGCCAAGGCCATTTGTTTTTGCCGTTCGCGGAAGCGGGCCTTGTCGGTTTCTGAGGTTTCATCCACGCAGAGGTGGCAAGAGACGCCTTCTTCGTAGTCCGGGCGCTGGGTGTCTTCGGGCAGGACGGGGCGGCGGCAGGCGTGGCAGAGGATATGTGCGCCTTGCTCAAGCCCGTGATCCACCGACACGCGGTTGTCGAAGACGAAGCAGGAGCCTTGCCAGAGGCTGTCTTCCTCTCGCACCTCTTCGAGGTAGTTCAGGAGGCCGCCTTGAAGGTGGAAGACGGCCTTCACCCCTTCGCCCAGAAGGTAGTTGGTGGATTTCTCGCAGCGGATGCCGC
>CAYMEC010000154.1:0-3004 GCA_964389425.1 uncultured Roseovarius sp. | reverse complement strand
TGGCTGTGTACATGTTGTTTTTACTCGTCTGCAGGTTTTGGCTTCCCAGCTTGTGACCCGGCTCTCTCTAAAGTTTTGAATCGTGGCCGCTAGATTGACTGCTTTGCGAACTTTCAAGCCCCTCGGCGAATGGCAGCTTCGGGGAGAGCCGTGCACAAACCGTGATTTCTGGCGTGCGGGTCTTTGGCGAAGGATAATGTAAGAAAGGAAGTAGAGACGATCCGCCGGAACGCTGGGCGCTCAGTTCCTAAGTCACTCGATGCAACGATCAGGCGGACGCTCGAAGATCACTCGGCCGGATGTGAACGGCGGAGCAATACTCGGCCACGGTAGCGGCGGCATAGTGTTGTCGCGGGCGGCGTAAAAGTCGGCCACTTTTGTCCTTTCGGATTTCGGGAGGGCTTGGGGATATTCACCGTGGATTTGTATTTGAAGGTTCGTCACGCTCACTTTGAGGAAGGGTTGAGCGGGCGTCAGATTGCTCGGGATTTTGGGATCAGCCGAGACAGTGTTGCAAAGATGTTAGCCTACTCGGAGCCACCCGGGTACCGGCGGACTGCGCCGATCAAGCGGCCAAAACTTGATCCTTACACAGATCAGATTGACCAATGGTTGGCCGAGGACAAGGTCCGACCACGCAATCAGCGCCACACAGCCAAACGCATCTTTGAGCGGTTACGCGACGAAAGCGGGTTCGATGGTGGCTACACTATCGTCAAAGATTATGTGCGCAGCAAAAAGCGCGGTTCACGGGAGATGTTTGTCCCTCAGAGCCATCCGCCGGGGCACGGTCAGGCGGACTTTGGCGAAGCGTTGGTTGTCATCGGCGGGGTCGAGCAGAAGGCCTACTTCTTTGCCCTTGATCTACCACACAGCGATGCGTGCTACATCCGCGCTTATCCCGCCGCGAACACTGAAGCCTGGCTTGATGGGCATGTGCACGCCTTTGCCTTCTTCGGCGCAGTGCCGCGCTCAATCTTGTACGACAATGACCGCTGCCTTGTGGCCAGGATCATGCCGGATGGCACCCGGCAGAGAACCCAGCGGTTCAGCGCGATGCTGTCGCACTACGTGATCGGGGATTGGTATGGCCGCCCCGGCAAGGGCAACGATAAGGGCAAGGTCGAGGGTCTGGTTGGCTACGGACGTCGCAACTTCATGGTTCCGATGCCCCGGTTTGCCGATTGGGCCGCATTCAACGACTACCTGGAAGAACAATGCTGCAAACGGCAGACTGACATCCTGCGCGGCCATAAGATCAGCATTGGTGAACGGCTGGAAGCGGATTTGGCGGCGATGCGCACCCTGCCTGCCGCCCCCTTTGAAGCCTGTGATCTGCAAAGTGGTCAGGCGACATCGACATCTATGGTGCGCTATCGCGGCAATGACTACTCTGTGCCGGTTGCCTATGGTCACCGTGAGGTCTGGATCAAAGGCTTCGTGGGTCGTGTTGTGATCGGCTGCGCGGCTGAGATCATCGCAGACCATCTCCGCTCTTATGACACAGGTGACATGATGTTTGACCCGGTGCATTACCTGCGCCTGATCGAGCGCAAGATCATGTCCTTTGATCAGGCTGCCCCATTGCAAAACTGGGAGCTGCCAGAAGCCTTCGCTACGCTCCAACGGTTGTTGGAGGCCCGGCAGGGCAAAGCAGGCAAACGTGAGTACGTGCAGGTGTTACGCCTCCTGGAACGTTTTGAACTCGATGTGCTGCATGCCGCCATCAAAGACGCTCTGCGGATGGGCGCAATCAGCTTCGACGCCATCAAACATCTGTTGTTGTGCCGGGTGGAACGCCGCCCGCCGCGGCTGGATCTGGATGTTTATCCGTTCCTGCCCAGAACCAACATCGCCACAACGGCGGCGTCATCCTACATGAGCCTGCTGGCAGGAGGGGAGGCATGACAAATGCACCAGAGCTGTTGCTGGCCCATCACCTCAAGACCTTGCGCCTGCCAACCTTCCTGCGTGAGCATGACAAGCAGGCACGCATCTGTGCCGCCGAGGGCGTAGATCATGTCCGCTATCTGGCCCGGCTGACCGAGCTGGAACTGATCGACCGGGAACGGCGCATGGTTGAGCGCCGGATCAAGTCTGCGAAGTTCCCGGCCGTCAAAAGCCTCGATAGTTTTGACTTCAAAGCCATCCCCTCGCTGAACAAGATGATGGTGCTGGACCTGGCCCGCGGTGAATGGATCGAGCGCCAGGAGAACGTCATCGCACTTGGCCCGTCAGGCACTGGCAAGACCCACGTCGCGCTCGGATTGGGTCTTGCGGCTTGTCAAAAGGGGCTGCCGGTGGCCTTTGTAACAGCGGCAGCATTGGTTAACGAACTGATGGAAGCCAGAGACGAGAAGCGCCTGTTGCTCCGTCAGCGGCAGCTGGCCAAGGTGAAGCTGCTGATTATCGATGAACTGGGATTTGTGCCGCTCAGCAAAACCGGGGCGGAACTGTTATTCGAACTGATCTCGCAGCGCTACGAACGCGGCTCAACCCTGATCACAAGCAATTTGCCGTTCGAAGAATGGACCGAAACCTTCGGCACAGAACGCCTGACAGGCGCGCTACTGGACCGGCTGACCCACCACGTCAACATCCTGGAAATGAACGGCGAAAGCTATCGCCTAAACCAAAGCCGCGCACGCCTCGCAAATCCTTCAAACTGACCAATGAAAAATTGGCCTGACGGCCAATGCGCCTTGGAGCGTGCTTGCTATTTGAGGGCCACACGCTCCAAGGCGCGCACCCCGAAATGGCCTACTTTTGCTCCGCCCCAGTGGCAGGTTTTTACGCCGCCGTTGACAGGCCTCGCAGGAATCGGTCGATTTCGGCCTGACGGGCTTTGTCGCGTCGGTCGCGCTGGCCATCCTTGCGTTCAAGGGGTTCACGACGATCACGAACAGCGGTGCCGAGATCACCGAACCGAACCGCAACGTCGGCAGGGCCATCATGGTTTCCATTGCACTTTGTGTTGTTGTGTATCTGCTTGTTGCCTTCGGGG
>CAYMEC010000153.1:0-3005 GCA_964389425.1 uncultured Roseovarius sp. | reverse complement strand
TTCCCCAGGGTGGTTCCGGCCGCCGGAGCGCTGGTGGCGGTTTGATACGCCAGCCAGGCGGGGTGCGCCAAGGGCTAATCCGTCGCTGGTCGCACGGTGCGGATGTGGGACAGTTGGGTCAGAATGTCCTGGCGGCGCACGGGTTTGGACAGGAAACCATCCATGCCCGCGTCCAGACAGGCGGACCGGTCTGCCGGGAAAGCGTTTGCGGTAAGCGCCACGATCACCGGTCTGTGGGGGGCGGATTTGCGGATCTGCCGCGTGGCTTCAAGCCCGTCCATCACGGGCATGGACATATCCATAAAGATAACGTCCGGGCGCGTGTCGATGGCCAAGGCAACCGCCTCTGCACCGTCCGCTGCGAAGGTCAGCGTCACGTCGGCATCGGCAAGGTATTTCTGCATGAGGATGCGATTCACCTGATTGTCCTCGGCCACCAAGACCTTCAAACCACGAATGGTGTCGAGCGCATTGACCTTATCGCCCTCAACCGTTTGCTTCGGCGCAGAACAGGTGGCCGGCAGGAGGCGAGCAGTCAGGGTAAAGCGGGCGCCCTTGCCCTCGGTCGAGGTGACAGTGATGCCGCCGCCCATCTGTTCTGCCAGCAGCTTTGAGATCGTCAGGCCAAGGCCTGTGCCGCCGAAGCGGCGGGTTGTGCTGGCCTCGGCTTGAGAAAACCGCTCGAAAACATGGTCCAGTTTGTCGGGGGCGATGCCGATGCCGGTATCTTCGATAATGACGGTCAGCACCAAATCGGAGGCCGATTGTGCGATAGACGCAGATACATGAACATGCCCATCGTCGGTGAACTTCACCGCGTTGCCAATCAGGTTGAGCAGGATTTGCCGGAGGCGCGCGTCATCGCCATGCACCTGTTCGGGCACGGTGTCATCAACCCACAATCGTAGATCAATCGCCTTTGCCTTGGCCTCCGGCGCGAGTAGCTGGACAGACGCCTCGAGACACTCACGCAAACAGAAATCCACCGTCATCAGGGACATTTTCTTGGCATCCAGTTTCGACAAGTCGAGGATGTCGTTGATGATGCTCAAAAGCCCCTGCGACGACCCGCGGATCGTTTCGGCATAAAGCCGCTGTTCCTTGTCCAGTTCCGAGCCCATGAGAAGATCGGCCATTCCCATGATGCCATTCATCGGCGTCCTGATCTCATGGCTCATCGTTGCGAGAAATTCGGCCTTGGCGCGCGCGCTGTTTTCGCTGGCCTGCTTGGCCGCAATCAGCTCGGCCTCTTGAGATTTGGCGTCCGTTATGTCGCGATTGACGGAAACGATGGTTTCCACGGCCCCGTGCGCATCCAGCACAGGCACCTGATTCACCTCGTACCAGAAAGGTGTTCCGTCCTTGCTGAGAAGCTCAATCTCCCCCCGGAATACAAACCCTTCGTCACCACTTTTGATGATTTGGGCCAGAACGTCGCGATCGCTTCGGTCAAACAACAACACGTCGCGCAGGCGCTTGCCGATGATATCCTCTGGCGCGTAGCCGGTCGTGCGCGTGAAGGCATCGTTCACAAAAGAGACAATGCCGCCGGGTTTGCTGATGATCATACTGTCATTGGCGTGACGCGCGACAAGGGACAGGAGGCTAAGCTCTTTCCTTTGGGCCAGAAGTTGATCATTCAATGCGCTGACATCCATACCCCGCTGGACAGTGTCCAGCGTGCGGGCGCGGTTCTTTTCGAAACCGTCATTGACGAAAAACAAAAACGCGACAGCCATATAGATCAACATAGCCGCGCCCGCAGCATTCAGTGCCAGCGTCCGCGTGACTGCGCCGTAAAGGGCAAGCTCACCCACCAGCAAAATCAAAAGCGTGGCGCTGTAGATGCCCAGCCGGGCCATTCCGGCGGCACGGTGATAGGGCAGCACCACGCCGGCGTTGATGGCCGTGCCCAACAGGAATGACAGTGCAAACAAGGGTGCGGAGTGGCTGACGGGGCCAAACCATCCCAGCGCGACACATCCCGCGATGGTCAGCGCCTGAAACGCAGCTGTCACGGCGCTGAGCCAATAGGCGCGGCGCACGGATGTTTCGTCGGCCAGGCCCGCGATAATCCGGCGCAGATAGAGGCAATCCACCAGCTCGCCCAGAATGGCGAGCCCGAGGGCCGCAACCGCACGGGCGGGGCCATTGGAAAAGCACAGAACGACCACGCCCAATGCGGTCATGGTCTGGCGTGCCCAGACATGGGCGACGCGTCCGCGTGCATAGCGGATCAAAAGCTCTTTCTGGCTGTATCGCGCTTGGGCTTTGGCCAGCGCATCAACAGCCGTATTGGGAGTATCACCCATAAGGTCCAACAATCATCCATGCCCCAAGCGGCAGAATGAACAGAAAGACCTTAAGATTTAGCGACCAGGTTAGATCAGCTGCACGCCGGCCGCGCGCAGTCCCTGTTGCGCGGCGGCAAGCGATCCGTTCAGATCAATCGCCCGGCACAGATCCTGCCGAACGGTAACGCCAAAACTCAGCTTGGCGGCATCGACGGCGGAGAAATTCACGCAGAAATCGGTGGCCAGGCCAACCAGTGTCAAATCCGTAATCCCACGCGTGCGCAGATACCCCTCCATCCCGGTGGGGGTTGTCCGATCGTTTTCAAAAAACGCGGAATAGCTGTCTATTGCAGGGTTATAGCCTTTGCGGATGATCATGTCGGCGCGGTCGGTTTGCAAATCCGGGTGGAACTGCGCGCCTTTGGTCCCTTGAACGCAGTGATCTGGCCAAAGCACCTGGGGGCCATAGGTCATATCAATCATGTCATAGGGTGATTTGCCGTCGTGGGACGACGCGAAGGAGCTATGGCCAGCCGGGTGCCAATCCTGCGTGAGGATGACGGTCGGAAACTCGGCCATCAGGGCGTTGATGTCGGTGACGATCTGATCCCCGTCCGGCACGGCCAAGGCGCCACCCGGGCAGAAGTCATTTTGCACATCAATCACGATCAGGGCTTGGGTCATTGGAACCTCCGGCTAAGTGCCCCAAGG
>CAYMEC010000152.1:0-3094 GCA_964389425.1 uncultured Roseovarius sp. | reverse complement strand
TTGACTGTTAATCAATTGGTCGTAGGTTCGATCCCTACCGCCGGAGCCAAAATTCTCAAGTTTACAAACAAATTCAATTTACTAGGTTGTTTCACATAGACCTACGTACCTACTTGCGTACCATTAAATCCGTAGCTCCATCAGAACCAAAGCTAAGAGATTCATTGGCTTAAAATTGGTAGTTTGAACGCAGTAAGACAGAAACACTTTGGTTTTTCTATGAACCTGTTTTACTTCCATTCTCTGTAAACGGATCAACCAAAAAGATTCACCGCTAACTTAAGCGGCACTTCTGCCTTCAGGTTCTCGGAAACTCATACTTAGACCAGAACCCCCAATCCACAAAGCGCTTGGGCAAAAGCTTGGGCAGGATGTAGCTGCGCAGCTTGTTGGGCACCGGGGCATAGCGCGCTTTGGGGTTGCGCGCGATCAGGGCGGTTTCCACCACACGGGCCACCTCCTCCGGCTCCAGCCCGTTTTCGCCGCCCTCGATCATGCCATCCAGAAACGCGCGGATCGGTTTGCCCCACCGCGTATCGCTGAATGTCGTCGCAGCGTCGGCATCTTTCGCCTTTTGCCAGATCGGCGTCTTCACACTGCCTGGGCCCACAACGATGGCATCAATTCCATAGACGACCAGTTCGCGACGCAGACTGTCGCTGATGCTTTCGGCGGCGTGTTTGCTGGCCGTGTAGGCCCCCAGGAAAGGCGAGGCGATCTCGCCGCCCATGCTGGTGATCGTGACGATGCGCCCGGGTGGCCCCTGCAAATCAGCGTCCATGCCCAACAGGTCTCCAAACACTTGGCTGGCCCGCAAGGCGCCCACGGCGTTGATATCCAGGTGGGAGGGGAATTCTTCTATATCCTGCAGCACCAGCGGGGCCAGTTTGGCGATCCCGGCATTGTTGACAAGGCCCGTCAGGCGACGGTCGCCCAAATGCGTCTCAGCCGCATCGCGTGCTGCCTCAAGTGTCGCACGATCGGTGACGTCCATTTTCAGGGGGTGCACGCGCACGCCCAGTTTTTGCAACTTGCGGGCATCGTCGTCACTACGATAGCCAGGGAACACCAACCAGCCATTGTTGGCCAAGTGTTCGGCGATCGCGAACCCGATCCCCGTGGTGGCGCCTGTGATGACGACGGAGTTTTGCTCTTGCGCCATACCGATCACCCGAACGCCAGGTTGATGTAAATCAGCCAAACGGCCAGTGCGGCCTCAACCGCGCAGAAGGTCATGGCAGTGGGTGTGGTGGCTCTGTCGACAATGATGCCTGTCAAACGGCCAACGGCAGCACCCGCATAGGCAAAGCCGACCATGGCGTAAACCAAAGGCTGATTGATCACCAACGCGGCCACGCCAAGACCCACGAAAAGCGCGCCATTGGCCGCACGAATTTCAGAAAAGCCAAGCCGTGAATTCACGGGCTGCAGATCCAGTTTCTGCATGGTGTAGCGCGGTGCCAACCAACCGGTGGACCCGAAGGCTATGGTGGCCAACATCGCGATAATATTGATCAGATCTATCATGATATTCTCCGTTCGACTGCTGGAGTAACGACGGGCGGGTGAATGAGTTCCGTCTTTTACGCAACCCCCTGCCCTCGCACAGAAAAGGCCGCGCCGTTGTGATCTTGGAGCGGCCTTCGCTTCAATCGGCCTAACTGTGCATTGGCCTTTTATTCAGCCGCGATGTCCTGCTTGGCTGTCTGCGTGTCTTCTTGTTGATTGGGAAATTCCACAACCGGGTTTTCATGGACCAAGGTGCGGGTGGGGAACGGAATATTGATATCCGCCTCATCCAGCGCCTCTTTCACCTTGCGCTTCATATCCGCCTGAAACTGAATATAATCGTCTGTGTCACACCACACCCGCACGAGGAAATCGACGCTGCTGTTGCCCAGGTTGTTGACCTGAACGAAGGGCTCGGGATCCGCATGGGCGCGATCATCAGCCATGATCGTGTCGCGGATGACCTCTTCTGCCTTGGCAAGGTTGACACCATAGCCCACTCCGAATGTCCATTCCGCGCGGCGTGTGGGGTAGGATGAGTAGTTTTTGATCTTGTTGCCCCAGACTTCGGAATTGGGCACCACGACCTTCACATTCCCCAGATCGGCAATTTCAGTGTAGTTGAGGGTGATGTTCTTCACCGTGCCCATCACGCCATCCACGGCAACGAAATCACCCAGTTTCAAAGGGCGGAAGAAAATGATCATCACCCCGGCCGCGACATTTGATAGCGTACCTTGCAGAGCCAGACCGATGGCGAGGCCCGCCGCACCAATCAGCGCGATGATCGACGTGGTTTCAACACCAAATGTGTTGAGCACGAAGAGCGCCGTGAACGCCAGGATCGTGTAACGTGCAATGTTGCCCAAAAAGGTGAACAGCGTGTTGTCGAGGCTTTTGTGGTTTTCGGCCATCTTCCAGATGCGCCGGCCCACAAAACCCGATACGATAAAGCCCAGTGTGATGATGGCAACCGCGCCAACAATGCTGGTTGTGAGGGTGACAAGCGCCTCAAAGGTCAGATAATCCGCCAGCGACTTGCCATCGTAGATTTCTGTCTGAAGCAGGTTTGCCACCCAATTCCCCGCTGTTTGCGCAACTCGCTCAAGCTCTTCCATCTTGGTTCCTCGCACCTTTCCCGTTCATTGGTTGCCTGCCCAACGCGTGAGTCGGACACGAGTTCCAATTTTCTAAGATCTTTGGGCAACTTTCACCCGTGCGACGCGTTGGTCGGTCATTGACGAAAAAGGGACAGCCGTGAGCAGATCATCAGAGAACCCAAGTCTTTTGCACGAAGCAGAGGAAGAGGAGTTCGTGCAGCACGCAGCCAGCCTTGCACCCAAGCAGATATACGAAGTGATCCGTCGGGACGGGCTGGAAGAGTTGGAACGCACAAACCGCGCGCTTGCCTGGTCAGGTTTTGCGGCGGGCATGATGATCAGTTTTTCCGTTGTAGGCGAGGCGATTTTCCGAACCTACCTGCCCGATGCTCCGTCCAGTTACCTGATTGAAAACCTGGGCTATTCGTTGGGCTTTGTGGTGGTCATCATGGCGCGCATGCAGCTTTTCACGGAAAACACGATCA
>CAYMEC010000151.1:0-3117 GCA_964389425.1 uncultured Roseovarius sp. | reverse complement strand
GAACCTACGACCAATTGATTAACAGTCAACTGCTCTACCGCTGAGCTACGCCGGACCACGAAGCGCCGTATAGCAAGGGTCCGGGCCTGCGTAAAGTGGATTTCTTGCGAAAAACGTACCCGGTTTCAGGTCGTCCGAAACGGGGCCGTTTCGGTCAAGGGTCCGACGGGCGCCACTTCGTTTTTTCTATACAGATCAACGAGATGGGCCAGTATGTTGCGCTCTGCGGCGGGCAGCAGACGGGCAGGGGTATCCGTGTATATCTCACGCGCAAGGTCCGCGGGCGTTGCGGGTCCGTGCGCCAAGGCCCCTAGGATTGCGGTCTCCCGCGACAGGCGATGGGCGATCAGCCAGTCCAGCCGCCCCATGGGATCCGTGATCGGCGCACCGTGGCCGGAATGAAAAACGGATGCCCCCCGTGCACGCAACCGGCGGCAGGAGGCCATGAAATCCGTCAGATCCCCATCCGGCGGCGACACGAGAGAGCTGGCCCACCCCATCACCAGATCACCGGTAAAAACGATGTCATCCCATGCAAAGGCGAGATGATTGCCCAAATGCCCCGGTGTCCAAAGCGCGGTCAGGGACCAATCCGAGCCTGAGATCACGGCTTCGTCGGAAAGGCACTCGTCTGGCACGAACTCTGCATCGATCCCTTCGCCCTTGTCCGACAGCCCCGCGTTGGCGAGTTGGTGCATGATCTCACTGCGGCCCGAACCGGACCGGCCATAGGCGTAAACGGGGGCACCGGTGGCGGCAGACAGCGGTCGAGCGAGGGGGGAGTGATCCTTGTGCGAATGCGTGACCAAAATGTGCGAAACATGCTGGCCCGCCTCCAGCGCATCAAGGATCGCGGCCAGATGCGCGTCACTCTCCGGACCAGGATCAATGACCGCAATGTCGCGCGTGCCGACCAGATAGGTGTTCGTCCCGCGATGGGTCATGGGCGACGGATTGGGCGCCAGAACGCGGCGCAGTCCGGGGCTCAAGGGGTCGGCAATGCCAGTCTTGGGGTCGAATTCCGTGTCGGTCATGACCTCTCTTACAAGAGCGGCTGAAACTTGTCATTGCAGCGATGTCCCCATGCGCCATAATCCGACCCATGACATTCCGATGGCTCAAAAGCTACATGCCGGGGACGCTCTATGGGCGGGCAACGCTGATCCTGCTTCTGCCGGTGATCACGGTTCTTCTGGTCGTCTCCATCATCTTCGTTCAGCGTCTTTTCGACGGGGTCACCACCCAGATGACAGGGTCTGTCTCGCGCGAGGTGCGGTTGATGCTGGAAAGCGGGATGCCGGTGGATGAATTGGCCACGTCCCGCATGGCCCAGACGCTGGCCATCACCGTCACCCCGGTCGCGCCCGGTGCCGTTCCCGAAGAAGATCACTGGCGCTGGTTTGATTTCACCGGTGCGATCGTGGTGCGGGAAATGCGGCGCTTTTTTCCGGACATGCTGTCGGTGCAACTGCCCGATCACCGGGTTGTCGGGCTTTACTTCGATGGCGATGAAGGCCCTTTCGTCATGGTCTTTGACCGCCGCCGCGCCTCTGCTTCGAACCCTCATCAGCTGCTTGTCAACATGGTGGGCTTTGCCACACTGATGACGGTCATCGCCTATCTCTACCTGCGCAACCAACTGCGCCCCATCACGCGCCTGGCCCGCGCGGCCAAGGCCTTCGGCAAAGGCCAACACCTCGTCTATCATCCCGCAGGCGCGGTCGAGGTGCGCGCGGCCGGGCAGGCCTTTGTCGAAATGCGCGACCGCATTGAACGTCAGATCGAACAGCGCACGCTGATGCTCTCGGGTGTCAGCCATGACCTGCGCACCCCGCTCACCCGTCTGAAACTGGGCCTCTCGATGGTCGACTCCGAAGACCGCGCAGAGATGGAGCGCGACGTGGACGATATGGAACGCCTCATCACCGAATTCCTCGATTTCGCCCGCGGTGCGCAGCAGGGTGAGATGGAGGAGATCGACCCCCACGCCTTTGTCACTCGGATCGTGCAGGATGCCGAACGGGCGGGCAGCGCAGTGACCCTGCGCGATGCCAAAGGGCAGGGGACCAAACGAGACACCGTGACCCTGCGACGCGACGCCGTGCGCCGCGCGGTGGAAAACCTGATCAACAATGCGGTGCGTTACGGCACCAAGGCAGAAGTGTCCGTCGACCTGACGCCGCAGATGCTGATCATACGTGTGGAAGATGACGGGCCGGGTATACCGGAGGCACAGCGTGAAGAGGCATTGAAACCGTTTTCCCGCCTGGACACGTCTCGCAACCAGAACCTCGGCAGCGGTGTGGGTTTGGGCTTGGCCATCGCCGCTGATATCGCCCGCAATCATGGCGGGGCGATTGTTCTGGGGCAAAGCCAGCGTCTTGGAGGCCTTCTGGCAGAGTTTCAGGTGGCGCGATGATGTGCCTTTGTCAGCCGCTCTTGCTCAAGACGGCGATACACTGGTATTTGCCTGAAAACACTGCGGATCTGGACTTTTTTGATCGTGAACCCCAAAGCCCCTTGACGGTCAATCGGCTAGGCTCTAGTGACCACCATCCCTAATACGGATTTGATTCGTGTGCGCGCTATTTGAGCGTCGCAGATCAAGCACTGATAGTCAGCTGCGGCCGGGGTCAAACGATCCGCAGGCCAACGTTGTGAAAAAAGGTTCTGGAGCTACGGAACCGCAACGAAAGGACAAGACACGTGGCACGTATCGCCGGCGTTAATATCCCGACCAACAAACGGGTCCCAATCGCCCTCACTTATATCACCGGAATTGGCCATGCTTCGGCCAAGGAAATCTGCGAAGCGGCTGGCATCGACCAGACCCGTCGCGTCAACGAACTCTCGGATGCTGACCTTCTGAAGGTGCGCGAACATATCGACGCCAACTACACTGTCGAAGGCGACCTGCGCCGCGAAGTGCAGATGAACGTCAAGCGTCTGATGGATCTGGGTTGGGATTGGTGCTGTCGGACTGATCGAGTTGGTCATCGATCAATGCGATGACGATTTCATCAGACACCAATGCCCCAGATTCCAAGATGGACTTCACTTTGTTTCCAAGCTCAGAGCCAGAGGCCACGGCGGCCCGCAGCATGTCACCGGTTGAGA
>CAYMEC010000150.1:0-3144 GCA_964389425.1 uncultured Roseovarius sp. | reverse complement strand
ATTGCGTTTGGCTATCCGCAAGAGGGCTTCCCGGTCTGGATGGACAATGCCGCGATCCTGAGTGACGCGCAGAATGTGGAGGAGGCCAAGACCTTCCTCAACTTCATCATGGACCCGGAGAATGCTGCGATGCTGTCGTCATTCGCGCGCTATGCCAACGGGATCAAGGGTTCGGAAGAGTTCATGCCCGAGGACATGAAGACTGCGCCCGAGGTGGTGGTGCCTGCCGAACTGGTGGGCGCGGCCTATGTGGCGGAGACCTGCCCGCCGGAGGCGACCAAGCTCTACACGGCGATCTGGACCGAGCTTCAGAAGTAATCAAACCGAAGGGGCCCCGCAGTTTTTGCGGGGCCTTTTTCTTTGGAGGAGAGGACCATGGCAGCGGACATCATCATACACAATGGCGCGTTGATCACCTTTGATGAGGCGCAGGGCGATGCGCTGGCCATTGAGGGGGGCAAGATCGTGGCTGTTGGCGGTGCGGAGGTGATGGCGCTGGCCGGGCCTGAGACGCGGGTGATTAATGCCAAGGGCGGCACGGTGTTGCCGGGGTTTATCGACAGCCATGTGCATTTGTTTGGGGGCTCGGTCGAGCTCGATTGTCTGAACCTCTACGGCGTGCAGGGCGCGGAGGCGTTGCGGGAGGCTGTGTTGCCTTATGCCGAGGCTAACCCGGATGATGCGCTCGTTTTTTGCGTGATGGCGGATTACGACGCGTTGGGGCAGGGCCGGACGCTGACGCGGCACGACCTGGACGCGATCATCGCGGATCGTCCGCTGGCGCTCTATGCTGCCGATCATCATACCATGTGGGCCAACACCGCCGCGCTTGAAATGACGGGGCTGTTGCAGGGCGGCGCGGTTGATCAAGGCTCCGAGATTGTGATGGGCGAGGATGGGCAGGCCACGGGTGAATTGCTGGAGCCCGGGGCCTATGGTCCGCTCTTGGCCTATACCCGCCATAAAGGGCGGGAGATGCTGGGGCTGACCACCGGGCAGGGGCCGGAAGACATCACGCCCGAAGAGCGACAGATGGACAAGGATGTGATTGCCCGTGGCCTGATGCATTGCGCGCGCCAAGGGATCACGGGGCTGCATCTGATGGATGGGAACCGCTATCAGTTGGAGTTGCTCACAGAATTGGAGGCGGAGGGGCGATTGCTGTGCCGCTGTCATGTGCCGTTTCACATGAAGGGCACGGATCCGGTGGCGCGGATGACGGAGGAAGCGCCTGCCTTGCGGGAGGAGTTTCAGGGCGACAAGGTGCGGCTGAGCCATGTGAAGATGTTCATTGATGGCGTGATTGAGAGCGGCACCGCGCTGATGCTGAGGCCGTACCCCGGGGCGATGGGTGAAGGCGGCAACATGGGCGATGAGGTGTTCACGCAGACGCATTTTGAAGCGGCCTGCGTGGAGGCGGATCGGCTGGGGTTTCAGATTGCGGTGCATGCGATTGGGGATGCGGGGGTGCGGCGGACGCTGGATGCGTATGAGGCCGCGATGGAGACCAATGGACGGCGCGACAGCCGGCATCGGATTGAACATATCGAGGTGATCCATCCGGATGATATCTCAAGGATTGCAGAGATGGGTGTGGTGGCGTCGGTCCAGCCGGGGCATGCGCCGGTGGGACATATTTTCCCGCCCGAAGCCGTGGGGCAGTATCTGCATGACGATCAGATTGAGGGGGCCTATGCGTGGCAGACCATTCGGGACACCGGGGCGAGGGTGTGTTTTTCCACCGATTGGCCGGTGATCCAGATTGATGTCATGGATACAGTGAAGGCGGCGGTGGCGCCGCTGGACCTGGGGCCGGACTGGGTAGATCAGACGCAGAGTTTGCACGATACGCTGGCGAGTTACACGCGGGACAATGCGTGGGTTGGATTTGATGAAGATCGGCGCGGGAGGCTGCGTGTCGGGATGGATGCGGATGTGGCGGTGATGAGCCATGATTTGACCAGGCTGGCGCCGGAGGATGTGACGGAGGCGAAAGCGGTGGTGACGATCATGGATGGAAGTGTGACATACGCCGCGTAGTGCCTCGCGCGGAATCAAGGGCCAACGGCCCGCCGCGCTTCGTCAGGCCCCACCCAGGGCCTGGCGAATTGGCAATGATGTGCGTCGTTCACCTTTTCAGCGGGATAGCACAATAAAGTGCCATTGCGTGAGGTCGGGGTCGCCAGACCGGGGCCTGACGAAGCGCGGCTCATTGCCCGGTGGTGTGGCCGGTCTTGTCGAAGGTGCGGAGAGCGTCCTTCGGGGCGGTGACGTGCACCTCTTGGCCCGGGGTGAGGTCCAGGCCGTGGACGCCGCGCATGATCACGGTGTCTTCGCCCATTGTAAGGTGTACGAGGGTTTCTGCGCCCAAGGGTTCGACGAGGCTGACGGTGGCGAGAAGGCCTTTCTCCGCGATGGTCAACGCCTCGGGGCGGACGCCGATATGGCCTATGTCGCCCGTAGCGCCTGCGTGTTTGAGCAAGCCCTGACCGCCCGCGCTGTCGGCGCTGAGCACGTTCATGGGGGGTGAGCCGATGAATTCGGCGACGAAGGTGCTGGCGGGGTTTTGGTAAAGCTCCATGGGCGTGCCGATCTGTTCGATTTTACCCGCCGACATGATGACGATGCGGTCGGCGAGGCTCATGGCTTCGATCTGGTCATGGGTGACGTAGACGAAGGTGGCACCGAGGCGTTTGTGGAGGTCTTTGAGTTCGGCGCGAAGCTGTGTGCGGAGTTTGGCGTCGAGGTTGGAGAGGGGTTCGTCGAAGAGAAATACAGACGGTTCGCGTACGATGGCGCGGCCCATGGCGACGCGTTGACGTTGGCCACCGGAGAGGGCGCGGGGTTTGCGGTCGAGATACGGCTCAAGTTGCAGGAAGCGGGCGGCCTCGGCAATGCGGGCGTTGATCTGGTCTTTGGGCATGCCCTGGTTCTTCAGCCCATAGGCCATGTTCGCGCGGACTGTCATATGGGGGTAGAGCGCATAGTTCTGGAAGACCATGGCGATGTCGCGTTCGCCGGGTTCCAGATGGTTCACCCCGCGCCCGCCGATTTGAAGCTCGCCTTTCGTGATCTCCTCCAGCCCCGCGATCATGCGCAGGATCGTGGATTTGCCGCAGCCCGAAGGGCCGACGAGCACGATGA
>CAYMEC010000149.1:0-3176 GCA_964389425.1 uncultured Roseovarius sp. | reverse complement strand
TGGTGCGGTCGAGAAGACTCGAACTTCCACGGGTGTTACCCCACAGCGACCTCAACGCTGCGCGTCTACCAATTCCGCCACGACCGCACGTGATCTGGTAAGCCCCGCGCTTCTACGCAATCGGTTCTGCGATGTGAAGGGGAAAAATCAACGCGTCTGCTCAAATGAGAAACGCGGCGAGATGACCCGCCGCGTTCCAACTTTTCAAACCATATCGGGCCGATCAATCGCCCAGGCTGAACACCGGCAGTTTGCCGTTTGTGGCCGATGTCGGCACCGTGGTGGCCGTCGTGTCCACACCTGACAGTTTCAACGTCGCCTGACGCAGCACTTCGATGCGGTCGGCCTGATCGGGCGCAAAGACCGGAGCGGAGCCACTGTCGAGCGCGCCAAGTGCGGTCTCATACCAGTTGATCGCCATATCATTGCTCTCGGCAGTCCCGAAGCCGCCTTGCAGATGGTGGCCCACAAGTTCCGCCACAGGGCGATCACCCAGCGCGGTCAGAAGCAACGCCCCCGCCAGAGCCGTTTGCATGTTGTCGGTCTTGTACCCGCTCGCCATGCAAATCTGGGATGTGGTGCGCAGCTGGTCTGCGCTCATGCCGGAACTCAGAATGACACCGTTCACGTCGTTCAGCACGGCCGTTGCAGGCTTGGCACCGAGCGATGCGATCTGTGTGGTCAGCAAACCACCAAACTGATCGCATTGCGCTTCGATCTGTTGCGGCGTGGCGCCCTGCACGGTGGCCATCAGTTCTTCGCCCGAAGCCAGCGCATAGGTCCGTGCCAGACAGAACTGTTCGCTCAACGTGAAGTTCGGATCCGACATGGTCGACACGGTCGTGAACCCGCCATTGGAGCTCGTGAGCAGATTGACCTTGGAACAGAAGCTCGCCAGCGACTTCTGCTTGGGCTGCGTGTTGAACACCGGCAGCGTGGCGGTTGTCGTCTCAGGCTGCTGGGTCTGGAACGTCGGCACGCTAGGCTGCGTCGCGGTGGAGGCAAGCTGCGTCTGCGGCTGTGAACTCACCTGACACGTGCCGCCCACGCAGCTGAAGCTCGACGGCGTCGGCGACTGGATCAGCAGATCGTTGCGACGGTATCCATTGGGCGTGGACGCAAAGACCATCGTTTTGCACGCATTGGCGTTGCACCAGAAGCTCGATCCGGCAAGACCGGTGTCGATGATGTAGTCGGTGTTCCCATCGCCATTAAGCTCCGCCAGCTGAATAAAGCCGGAGCGTTGCAGCAACTGTTCCGCCGATGGGTCAGAGCTGTTGGCCACTTCATCCACGGCCTGTGACACCTCCAGCGGAAGCCCGGCATACCCGGCCGTGCGCGTGGGCGTCACCGTGCCATCGCGCTGCAACTTCAAAACCGCGCGCACGCCATCTGGCGACTTGGCAATCGCTGAGGCCACATCCGCCCCGCCCGCCACGGCACGGCTGTAGGCCCCCAGAAGCAGCGTCTTTTCGTATTCGTTCAGACGGCCGGTTGCCGGGAAGCCCATATAGGCCTGGTAGGCGGAAATTGCCGACCGTGACCGTGGACCAAGCGCGCCATCGGCCACGCCTGCGGGGAACCCGAAATAGTTGAGCGATGTCTGAACCTGACGGTTTTCAGACCGCTGGGCCGATGCCTGCGGGTTCACATAGACGGTGCGAGTCCGCGTCGTCGTCGTGCGCTGGCGCTGGTTATTCTGTTGATTTACGATCCCGGCACCCACGGCACCGCCGATCAGGCCGCCCACAAGGCCGCCTACAAATTCGTCCGCTTCTACGGTCTGAGCCGGAATGGCCATGACCGACGCGGCCAACATGACCGCGGTAAGCTGCTTCAATGGCATAACAATATCCTCCAGGTGAAGAGCATCCAACAATGCTGCTTGGAGCGTAACACGGGTTTGGGTTATGGGTGCAAGGGATTTCCCACATGATTTTTTCTTTGCAGGCAATCGCTTGCTGAGTTTTTTTGCAATAGGGGCGAATCGTTGCCATTTTTTCGCGGGACTTGAGGCGTATTTTGGTCAGCTGGATCACATCACCGGGACTCACCGATTACGATGAGGCCTGCCGTCAGATGGAGGCACGCGCCGACGCCATTGCGCGTGGCGACGCCGAGGAAGCGATCTGGCTGCTGGAACACCCAGCACTCTACACCGCAGGCAGTGCCGCCAACCCAGCGGATCTGTTGGAGCCTGATCGATTTCCGGTCTACCCCACGCGGCGCGGCGGGCAATACACGTATCACGGCCCCGGGCAACGGGTTGTCTATGTCATGCTGAACGTGGGCCGGCGAGGCCGCGATGTCAGACGGTTTGTGGAACAGCTTGAGGCGTGGCTGATCGCTACCCTCGATCAGTTCAACGTAAAGGGCGAAGTGCGGCAGGGCCGCGTTGGCATCTGGGTGGCCCGCGATGACAAACCGCTGACCGCCGCGGGTGAAAAACCCGAAGACAAGATTGCCGCGATCGGAATCAAGATGCGCAAATGGGTCAGTTTTCATGGTCTCTCGATCAACGTGGAACCAGACCTCGACCATTTTTCAGGTATCGTGCCTTGCGGCATTGCCCAGCATGGCGTGACCTCTCTCGTCGATCTGGGGCTCCCGGTGGATATGGGCGATTTAGATACGGCTTTGAAGAAAACATTTCCGCTTGTTTTCCAAACTTTACCTGACAGCTAGCCTTGTCCGGCATTGACCGGTTCCGGCCACGCAGTCGGCGGTTTTCCATGCAACAGGGGTGCGACAATACGCTACTCGAAATTGCGGCAAAACCACGGATGTCGCATTGCTCCGTATACGTCTGGCTTTTAGAGTGAACTCCAACCAAGCAATCAAGCTCGGGCCGCGCCACCAACCCAAACGGGAGACAGCCATGGCAGACGCAGCCGTACACGGCCACGGACACGAAGACACCCGCGGGTTTTTCACCCGCTGGTTCATGTCAACAAATCACAAGGACATCGGGATCCTTTATCTGATCGTTTCGGCCTTCGTCGGCCTGATCGCGGTCCTCTTCACCGTTTACATGCGGATGGAACTGATGGAGCCCGGCGTGCAGTACATGTGCCTCGAAGGCGCGCGGTTCATCGCGTCTGACGCAGCTTGTACGCCCAACGGGCACCTCTGGAACGTGATGATCACCTATCATGGCGTCCTGATGATGTTCTTCG
>CAYMEC010000148.1:0-3294 GCA_964389425.1 uncultured Roseovarius sp. | reverse complement strand
CGATCTGCGTGCCGCGCACGAAGCAGGCGACGTTGGTGTTGTCGAAGGTCAGGTCGAGCCCCGTGACAGAATTGCCGCTGCCATCCGTCAGACTGAGGTCAATACCACCAATGATACCAGAGAGATCTTCCCCGTTGATCACCCCGTCCAGACGCCCGTCTTCGGCATCCGCACGCAGCATGCCCAGTTCGGTGGCGAAATTGTTGTCCGGGTTGGTGGCGTTCGCATTCACGTCCGCCAGTGTCGTGTCATTGTAGAAGCCGCTCAGATCAACGAAGTCATTGTTGGTCTGGTCGCCGTCATTGATCGACCCGGTGTTGCCGACATTGAAGTCGTCGATCCGGTCCGCCCCTTCATTGGCGTTCTCGATGAAGACATCGTTGCCATCACCGCCCAACATGGTGTCACGACCACGACCACCGTCGAGCGTGTCATCCCCCTGACCACCGATCAGGCTGTCAAAGCCGATATCACCCTGCAAGCTGTCATCGTCGATGCCGCCATCCAGCGTGTCATCCCCGATGCCACCGATCAGCGTATCGTCATCGTCTTCCCCGAAGATCAGGTCATTGCCACGACCGCCATCCAGAGAATCCTTGCCGTTATCCGGCACAGGATCGGGCGCAATGCCGTTGGAGCCGTCATCAGGGATGTTGATCCCATCCGGAACCGTCGGGCCAAGACCGCCAAAGATGGTGTCATTGCCGTCACCACCATCGACGGTGTCATTGCCTTCGCCCGTCGTGATCAGGTCGGCACCCGCACCGGCTTCGACGCTGTCATCGTCGATGCCAGCATCAATGGTGTCTTCACCACCGCCAGAGATGATGGTGTCCGCGTCATCGCCAGTGGTGATGGAATCGTTGCCATCGCCCGTTGTGACCAGATCGCGGTCATTGTCGGGGAAATCGTCTGCCGGGATGGGCGGCACCGGCGGTGTCGAGGGATAGCCCGGGAAGCCAATGTCTGGCCGCGCTTCCAAAAAGTCCGGATCGGACGTGTCGATGACATTGTCGCCTTCGAGGTCTGTCACCGTATCACTGCCCGCGCCACCGATTATGGTGTCATTATCTGCGCCACCATCGAGCACGTCATCGCCCGCGCCGCCGTCGATTTCATCTTCGCCGTCGCCACCTGACAGGGTGTCATTGCCATCACCGCCGTCCAGCGTGTCATCGCCTGCGCCGCCATCAACGTTTTCATTGCCGTCGCCGCCGGTCACAGAGTCATCCCCACCGCCGAGTTGGATATTCTCCATCTCCTCGAACGTGGTGGTATCGGTGCCATCGGTGATGGTGCCTTCCTCATCCCCGGTAAAGGTGACGGTCAGGTCATCATCAATGTCAGAGGTATCAACGGTGTCACCGCCATCATCCTCTTCCGTTTCGCCACCGATCAGCACATCGTTGTCGATGCCATTGCCCTCTTCCGCGATGATGAACAGATCATCCCCCGCACCGCCATCCACGGTGTCATTACCAAGGCCGCTATCGATCGTGTCATCGCCGCCCGCTGCCGCGATCACATCGTCATCGCAATCCTCCGCCGGCGCGGTGTCATCCACGTTGTCGTTGTTGTCGACCTTGTCACCCTCAGGGTCATCCTCGTAGTCGACATCAATCAGGTCAGCGCCAGCCGTGCCTTCCACCACACCATCAAGAATGACAATTGGTCCATTCGTCGACAGGCTTTCACCATTGGTGAAGTTGACAATAACCTCGACATCTATGGTCTGCTCAGTGTTGTCCGTGGTGGTGTAGCCGGACACATCCAGACCCGTAATGGTAAAGCCGGTCGGGTTTGCCACGACCTCTGCGTCACCCGGCTCCAACGTCGCGACCAGATCGCCATCGACGAAAATCTCGAAGTTTTCCACATCCGGCAGCGGTGGCGGCGTGTTCACCAGATCCTGAAGATCCTGTTCATCCAGAACCACCTGCGCAGAACCGGAATCGTCAATCACACCAAGCGCACCGACGGCTGCATTGGGTCCGAAGGCCACACCGAATGTCGCAGGATCATAGGCCGCGTTCAGTTCATTGAGCGGGGTCTGGAAGTCCTGACCCGAAGGAACCGGACGCCCGTCCGAATAGAAATAGACGATGTTGGTGTCGTCCGCTGCGCCCGGGATCGCATCAAGGGAATCCTCGATCTCGGACAGCGCCGCGGCGTAGTTCGTTGTTCCGTCCGATGACAAGCCATTGGCATAGTTCAAAAGCGCGTCCCTGTCAGCAAGGGTGCCTGTGAAACTGCTGGCCGTCGGGCCGAAATCCACAATGGTGACGGTGATATCAGCCGGGTCGAACCCGGCCGCTTCCAGCGTTGAAAGCTGTTCTTCAAGTGCGAAGATCTGCGCCTGAAGAAACGTGTCATTCGTCCCGTCACCATCGTAATCGATCCCGGTGCTCTGAGAGGTTGAGCCGGACCGGTCGATGGCGAACACCACGTTGATGTCGGGGGCCACACCGCTTTGAGACAGCTGGATATCCGCGTTGAAATCATCATCCGCGACATTGGGCAGCGTCACATCCAGCTGCGCTGTCAAACCGTCGAAAGTGCCGTCGTTTGTAAATTGCGATGTCTTACAGGCCATCTTTTTCCCCCTAGGAACCCAATTTCAACGCGTAGAACTTCAGAATCAGGGCAAAGGCGGCGCCCATGCCGCAACCATTAAGAATTTGTTAGGGGATTGCAAACATGTCATTCCGTATATTGGAATGCCATGTGGATTACGGGCAAGTCTGGAAACAATTCTCTCAAATCGTGACCTACTCCTCTGAAAACCGCTTGTTTTGACGTCAGCCTTTCGCCACGCGGTCGGCCACTGCCTGCGGAAATCACACCGGCAACGCACAGTCAGGACAGCCCCGAATCACTGAAACCTGAATCCGGACGTCGTTTGCGCCGCATATGGCCCGTTTGGCCTGGGCGACGGACCATGCGCTGCCGTTAGCCTGATCCGACGCCCAGATACGCGGTGCGGCCACCCACCCATGTGCGCGTGACTGACGGTGTCCCGCCCTCGGGCCATTCCAGCAAAACCAGATCGGCCCTTTGGCCCACCCGGACAGAGCCGCGATCCGTAAGGTTCATGGCGCGCGCAGGCCCGGATGAAACAAGTGCCCAGAGGTCTGGCAAGGATGCGCGGTTTTCCTCCCGGAGGCGCGTTATCGCCGACAGCATCGAAGGGTAGAAATAGTCAGACGCCAACGCATCGCACAGCCCGGCCTCAATCATCTCTGCCGCAGCAAGGGAGCCGATATGACTGCCGCCGCGTGCCGCGTTGGGCGCGCC
>CAYMEC010000147.1:0-3314 GCA_964389425.1 uncultured Roseovarius sp. | reverse complement strand
CAGCCACCTGCCTTGCAGCGTCTGACGATACACCTGCCGCAGCCAGTTGTCGCCCACAGCCTCCAGCGTCAGGCCGCGCCCTGTCAGCAGTTTATAGCTGTCCTCATACCATTCCGTGCCACGGAAGTTGTGGCCCAGAATTGCGCCAGCGGTGCGCGCCTCGTTCGTCAGGCCCAGCGACAGATAGCTTTCCACCAGGCGGTGAAGCGCCTCGGCAGTATGGGTCGTGGTCTGGAAATCCTCCACCACCACGCGGAAGCGGTTGATGGCGGATGTGTAGTGATCGCGTCGCAGGTAATATCGTCCCACTTCCATCTCCTTGGAGGCAAGATGGTCGAACGCCAGTTCAAACTTCAGCTTGGCAGAGCGGGCATATTCGCTGTCGGGGTAGTTCTCGATCACCCCGCGCAGGGCCTGCAAGGCTTCAAATGTCAGTTTCTGGTCCCGGCCCACTTCGTCGATCTGGTCATAGTAGCTCAGCGAAATGAGGTACTGCGCATAGGCCGCATCCTCATCAGTGGGATAGAAATCAATGTAGCGCTGTGCGGCGGCACGGCTGTCTTCGTATTCCTTGGCCTCATGGTGGGAATAAGCCTGCATGATGACAGATCGCTTTGCCCAGTCGGAATAGGGATAAAGCCGCTCCACTTCGCCAAACACCTGCGCGGCCAGCGACGGGTTGTCCCGCGCCAGGTCGTATTCGCCACGTTCGTAAATCTGCTGAGCGGTAAAGTCTTCGTAGTTGACCTTGCCAAGCTCCACACGATCGGCCCCGCCACAGGCGCTGAGCGCCGCCACAACCACAAAGCCAGTCACAAGACCGATGCGTCGCTTGGACAAATTCATGCTCGCACTCTCACCATTGTTGCAGCCTGTCATGCTTCCCCCGGGGCCGTGACGTCACGCCACAGCAATGGCCTCCACCAAAACATGGGGTTTGGTAACACATTATTCCGGATTGGAAAATGGATTTGGCGTGTTTTTGCACCGCTCCGCAGAGCGATGGCCGCCCCGCGCAACACAATCCCGTTAAGCCACTTCCGGCAAT
Source organism: uncultured Roseovarius sp. (assembly GCA_964389425.1). Classification (GTDB taxonomy): domain Bacteria; phylum Pseudomonadota; class Alphaproteobacteria; order Rhodobacterales; family Rhodobacteraceae; genus Roseovarius. Next base: position 2,266 of record CAYMEC010000147.1, on the reverse strand, counting down.
TCACCCAGATGCACGCCCGCGCCCGGCAGAAGGGCGACCATATCCGCGTTGCATTCAACGATTTCAAAGGCTTCTGCATCGGCAAAAAGCGCGCGCAGCAAGTCATTGGTCAGCGCGTGACCGGCACGAACACCCCGGTAGTGACCCAGGATCGGGTAGCCCGCAAGACCCAGATCCCCAAGCGCATCAAGCATCTTGTGGCGCACCGGTTCATCCGCGTGGCGCAGCCCGCCGGGGGACACGATCTGGTCTCCGTCAAACACCACAGCGTTCTCCCCCGGGCAACCGCCCAAGGCCAGACCATTGGCCTGCATGTGATCCACGTCCGCCTGACGACAGAAGGTCCGGCTGGACGACAATTCGCGCACGAAACTGCCATTGGACATGTTCAGCGTCTTGCTTTGCGCACCGATGGCGGCGTCCGCGAACTCGATGTCGAATTCAATCAGCAGCGTGTCATTCGGTGTGATCCGCGCAACCGCATCGCCACGGCGCACCTCCACAGGCTTCAGCACCTTGACCGCATGGACCGGCACATCCTGATGACGGATGCCCGTTTGCAGGAACCCCTTGACGAAGACAGAGGCACTGCCGTCCATAATCGGCACTTCACCCGCCGTCACATGGATCCGCGCATTGTGAATACCGCACCCGACAAGCGCGGCCATCAGATGTTCGATGGTGGACAGCGACACATCATGTTCGTTGACCAGCCGCGTGCACAGCGGTGAGGACACGACACTGTCCCACTGCGCCGGAAGGATGCCCTGCTCGGCGGGCACATCCATGCGTTGGAAAACAATACCTGTCCCTGCCGGGGCCGGAAAAACGGTCGCGGAGGTTTTCACGCCGGAATGAAGCCCGACGCCGGTAAACGTGATGGATTTACGAAGAGTGCCTTGCAAAACAGGACCCAGTAGCTGCCTTTACGTGGGTTGGAAAATAAATTGCGGGTGGTTTATCTACAATTCAATCTTTGCAACGCCGTGAAACATGGTTGAAACCCGGGCGGCAAGATTCCGCTTATTTTCCGCAACCAATTGATTTCAAACGGCTTGCAGCCACCGACGTGAGGACGATCTTGGCTGAATAAGGGGCCTTGCGCTCTGATCCGGTGACATCTGGGTTTTGCCTGGTTGCAATTGCTAACACGACCCGCCGACAGGTTAACAGAATCCCTCGCCAAAGGGCCGTCACATGGCGCTTATCCATTGTTTTTCCTTGCATAAACTGTCGGATCCCGGCGCGTAAAATGTGAACAGTGGCGGTCCGTTCGCCAATGAAAAAGGGCCGCAAACTGCGGCCCCGTTTCAATCTGTGACCCGCTTGGGCCTAGTTGGCCTGGCGGCGCAGAAAGGCCGGGATTTCGATCTGATCATCCTCTTCCTTCGGCGCTTGTTCGGGTGCTGCACCGCTCACCGGCGGTTGCTGACGCGCGGGGCGCGCGGCGGGCGCCGTGGACTCCCCGCCCGATCCCGTCATCCGGTCAATCAGGGAGTTGATGCCAAAGCGCTTCTTTTCGGGTTCTTGCGCCACAGGTTGCGTCACGGGCGCCGCGACAGGTGCACTCACGGGGGCTGCGGGGGCCTGGCTCGGCGCGGCGGGTGCACGACCCACGGCCTGTTCCAACCGACGCAGCGTGTCTGCACTGGGCTGTCCGGCGGCCGGGGCGCGCGGCGCGACAAAACTCTCGCGCATATCCGTCTCGGCTTCGGGCAAGGGGCGTGTCTCCGGCTGAGGCTGATAGGCCGGGGGTGGCAGGCCATCATCCGACGCGCCAATTTCTTCACCGGCAAAGATGTCTTCCATCTGATCCTGCTCGGCGGCGGTTTGCGCATCGAACAAACCGGGCTCCGCCGCAGGTTCAGCTGCCTGTGCCACGGTTTCTTCGACCATGGCAGCCACTTCCGGCTCCGCCGCAACGGGAGCAGGCTCTTCCACCACCATCTCGCGCGTCGGCACGAGCGGTTCTGCCAGGCTGCGACGCGGTACCGGAATGTCCTTGTGATCGACAACAGCATCGATGCCGGTCGCCACCACGCTCACCCGCATGACCCCTTCCATCGAGGTATCAAGCGTCGAGCCCACGATGATGTTGGCGTCGGCATCCACCTCTTCGCGGATCCGGTTCGCGGCTTCATCCAGCTCAAACAGGGTCAGGTCGTGACCACCGGTGATGTTGATCAGAACACCCTTGGCACCCTGCAACGAAATCTCGTCCAGCAGCGGGTTGGCAATCGCCTTCTCGGCCGCCTGGATCGCCCGG
>CAYMEC010000146.1:0-3444 GCA_964389425.1 uncultured Roseovarius sp. | reverse complement strand
TCCGTGCGTCTGGATATTCGCCGCATCGGCGCGATCAAGGACCGCGACGAAATCGTCGGCAACGCGACCCGTGTGAAGGTCGTCAAGAACAAGGTCGCGCCCCCCTTCAAGGAGGTTGAGTTCGACATCATGTATGGCGAAGGGATTTCCAAGATGGGTGAGCTTCTCGACCTTGGCGTAAAAGCTGGCGTCGTTGAGAAATCCGGCAGCTGGTACAGCTATGGCGATGAACGCATTGGCCAGGGGCGCGAAAACGCCAAGCAATTCCTGAAAGACAACGCCTCAGTTGCGCTGACCATCGAAGATAAAATTCGCGCGGCCCATGGACTCGATTTCGACTTCGAGCCCACCGTGGAGGAAAAGGATGAAGGCAGCGACGACGTGTTCGAAGCCTGATCAAACCTGCCGTAAACGCCAAAGCCCGCGCCCCCAAAGCGCGGGCTTTCTTGTTGCCCGCAACCCAATGCCAGCGAGGCGCATCCGCACGGAAGCCAAGAGCGGTCCCCGCCAACTGTGGACACTCTCAAACTCGCCCGTTACACCGATCTGAAACCGCTCATTCCGGACCGATCCCATGGCTACGCTGAACGAAATCCGTTCCACATTTCTGAATTTCTTTGATGGCAATGACCACGAGGTCGTGCCAAGTTCCCCCCTTGTCCCGCGCAACGACCCCACATTGATGTTCGTCAATTCGGGCATGGTACAGTTCAAGAACCTTTTCACAGGCGTAGAGACCCGCGATTACAAACGTGCCACCACGTCCCAGAAATGCGTCCGCGCGGGCGGAAAACACAATGATCTCGACAATGTTGGATACACCGCCCGCCACCATACCTTCTTTGAAATGCTGGGGAATTTCAGTTTCGGCGACTATTTCAAGCAAGACGCCATCCCCTTCGCCTGGGATCTGCTGACCAAGGATTTCGAGATCGACAAATCCAAGCTGCTGGTCACCATCTATCACACCGATGATGAAGCCGCCGAAATCTGGAAAAAGCATGCAGGTCTCAGCGACGATCGCATCATTCGCATCGCCACAGACGACAATTTCTGGTCCATGGGCCCCACCGGCCCCTGTGGCCCCTGCACTGAGATTTTCTACGATCACGGCCCAGAGATCTGGGGGGGCCCTCCCGGTTCCCCGGAAGAGGATGGCGACCGTTTCATCGAGATCTGGAATCTCGTCTTCATGCAAAACGAACGGTTCGAAGATGGCTCCATGATCGATCTGGAGATGCAGTCCATCGATACCGGCATGGGTCTCGAACGGATTGGCGCATTGTTGCAAGGCAAGCATGACAACTACGACACCGATCTCATGCGACACCTGATAGAGGCCTCTGCCAATGCCACCAGTCAGGATGCAGACGGGCCGGGCAACGTGCACCACCGTGTGATCGCGGATCACTTGCGGTCAAGCTCCTTCCTCATCGCCGATGGCGTTATGCCCTCGAACGAAGGCCGCGGCTACGTCCTGCGCCGGATCATGCGCCGTGCCATGCGCCATGCCCATCTTCTGGGCGCGAAAGACCCCGTCATGCACCGCCTTGTACCAGCCCTCGTGGGTCAAATGGGTCAGGCTTTCCCTGAACTGGGCCAAGCGCAGGCTCTGATCGAAGAGACGCTCAAACTGGAAGAAACCCGTTTCAGGCAAACCCTTGATCGCGGCCTCTCGCTGCTTGAGGACGAACTGACCGGTCTCGAAGACGGTGCCGCCTTGCCCGGCGCGACCGCGTTCAAGCTCTATGATACCTATGGCTTCCCTCTTGATCTGACGCAGGACGCCCTGCGCGAAAAGGGGCTCGCGGTGGATGTAGACGGTTTCGATGCCGCCATGGCTGAACAGAAGGCCAAAGCCCGCGCCGCATGGTCGGGATCGGGCGAGGCTGCGGACTCCGCGGTTTGGTTGAACCTCTCGGAGCAGCATGATGTTACGGACTTTCTGGGCTACGACACAGAAAAAGCCGAAGCTGTGGTTCTGGCCATTGTGTCAGATGGGACCAGCCTCGAAACACTCGACACGGCAGGTGGGTCGGCATGGGTCGTCTTCAATCAAACGCCCTTCTATGCAGAATCTGGCGGTCAGGTAGGTGATCACGGCCAAGTCCGCATAATCGACGGGACACATGAAAACTCCCTGACGCGCTTTTCGGGCCACGTCAGTGATGTTCAAAAGCGTGGGTCAGGGCTATTCGCGCATTTCGTGACCGTAGACACCGGAAAGCTCGTGGTGGGAGATGCGGTGAAGCTGGAGGTCGATCACAGCCGTCGCAACGCCATCCGGGCCAACCACTCCGCCACGCACCTGCTGCATGAGGCGCTGCGCGGCGCGCTTGGTGACCATGTCGCACAGCGCGGATCTCTCAACGCGCCGGACCGTCTGCGCTTTGACTTTTCGCATTCCAAGGCCCTGTCCACGGAAGAACTCAGAACCGTGGAAACCGAGGTGAACGCCTACATTCGTCAGAACGCGCCAGTTGAAACGCGCATCATGACGCCGGATGATGCCCGTGAAATCGGCGCGCAGGCTCTCTTTGGCGAAAAATACGGCGATGAAGTGCGCGTGGTGTCCATGGGCGTCGAACATGGATCGGGCAAAGGCCTCAGCGGCGACACCTATTCACTGGAATTGTGCGGCGGCACCCATGTGCGGCAAACGGGCGATATTGGTATGTTCGTGACCTTGGGCGACGCGGCTTCCAGTTCCGGTGTGCGGCGGATCGAGGCGTTGACAGGCCAGGCAGCGTTTGACCATCTCGCGGGTCAGGATGCACTCCTCGCAGAAACCGCGGCGGCCCTCAAAGCACAAGCCTCGGATGTGCCTGACCGGGTCAAGGCCCTGCTCGACGAACGCAAGGCCATGAATGCCGAACTCGCCCAACTTCGCCGTGAACTGGCCATGTCGGGCGGACCGTCCTCAGACGCGGCGGCCCCCAAAGACGTAGGCGGCGTGGCCTTCCTCGCCCAAGTCCTGTCGGGCGTGTCGGGTAAGGACCTGCCCCCGCTCATTGACGAACACAAGACGCGCATGGGATCCGGGGCGATCCTTCTGATTGCCGATGCAGGCGGCAAGGCCGCCATCGCAGCGGGCGTCACAGAAGACTTGACGGATCGCGTTTCTGCGGTTGATCTCGTCAAGGCCGCGGTGCCGCATCTGGGCGGCAAAGGCGGTGGCGGACGCCCCGACATGGCGCAGGGCGGCGGCCGGTCGGTGGATGAGGCAGACGCGGCGATTGCGGCGGCGGAACAGGTGATTTTAGGGGGATAACACATGTCAGCCTATGTGATCGCGCGGATCACCGTGACCGCGCCGGAGGACTACCACATGTATGCCAGCCAAACGGTCGCATCCGCCGAAAAGGCAGGCGGAAAATTCCTGGTGAAAGGCGGCGAACAGACCAAGCTGGAAGGCGACGTGCCGGACCGCCACGTGATCATCCG
>CAYMEC010000145.1:0-3760 GCA_964389425.1 uncultured Roseovarius sp. | reverse complement strand
GGGGGTGAATGATCTGATCTGGCCTGTCTTCGTGCGCGAAGGCGAAGGCGTGGAAGAACCGGTGCCGTCAATGCCCGGAGTGGTGCGCCGGTCTGTTGACAAGATCGTGGAAGCCGCGAAGGAGGCCGAGGGCCTTGGGATCCCGGCGATTTGTCTGTTTCCCTACACGGAGGCGCATAACCGGTCGTCCGATTGCGCGGAAGCGTGGAACCCCGAAAACCTGTCGAACCGCGCCACGCGGGCGATCAAGAGGGAAGTACCGGGGATTGCGATCATGACAGATGTCGCACTCGATCCCTACTCGGATACGGGCCATGACGGGTTTGTCGTGGATGGCGAGATCGTCAACGATGCCTCTGTCGAAGCTCTGGTGAAACAGGCGCTGAGCCAGGCAGAGGCGGGCGTGGATATCATCGGGCCGTCGGATATGATGGACGGTCGGATCGGCGCAATCCGCAGCGCGTTGGAAAGCGCGGGCCACCACAACGTCATGATTATGTCCTATGCGGCGAAATACGCATCGGCGTTCTATGGGCCGTTTCGCGATGCGGTGGGCGCGTCCTCTGCGCTGAAGGGGGACAAGAAGACCTATCAGATGGATGCGGCCAATTCAGATGAGGCGCTGCGCTGCGTGGCGCGGGATCTGGAAGAGGGTGCCGACATGGTGATGGTGAAGCCCGGGATGGCCTATCTGGATATCTGCCGCCGGGTACATGAGGAATTTGGGGCACCGACCTTTGCCTATCAGGTGTCGGGCGAATACGCGATGATCATGGCGGCGGCCCAGAATGGTTGGCTGGACAAGGACAGAACCATGATAGAGAGCCTGATGGCTTTCAAGCGAGCCGGATGTCGCGGGATTTTGACCTATTTCGCGCCGCAGGTGGCGGCGGCGCTGAGGTAAGCGGCGCTTTCTCGCCCATCCATATCTTGTGGGTGCGCTTTGTGCATGACACCGCCTATGGGTTAGGCTATAGTTTTCGCAGACCGGAAAAATCCGGCGCGGATATCAGGCAGACCACAGGTAAAATCATGAGCAAACTCACCCGACGCACTTTCGGAATGTCATTGGCGGCGGTGCCATTGGCAGCATGCGGCAACGGTATCGGCAGCACGAAAAGTCAGGAAATTGACGCGCGCGCCGATGCGACGATGAATTATCTTTTCGCCAATTACCCGGCGTCGCAGGAGGTGGATCGCAAAAGCACCGGCAAGTTGATCATGCCGCTGGTGACCGAAGGCGGGTTCTTTGTGGGCGGCGGGTATGGCCGCGGTGCCCTGCGCGTGGGAGGGGCAACGGTGGATTACTACTCGACCACCAAAGGCTCGTTCGGGCTGCAATTCGGGGCGCAGCAATTCGCCCATGTTTTGTGGTTCATGACCGAAGAAGCGCTGAGCGATTTCCGCAGAGCCTCTGGCTGGGTCGCGGGCGCGGATGTGGAGTATGTGTTCAACGATCAGGGCGCGAACCTGCGCGCAGACACGGTGACGACCACGGCCCCCGTGGTGGCGGTTGTGTTCGGTCAGGCGGGCGCGCTTGTCGGGGCCTCTCTGGAGGGGCAGAAATACACCCGGATCATTCCATGAAGAGCGGGGCCTAAAGCCCCGTAATTCCTTGTTTTCCTACATGTCAGTGTAGCGTGAATTCGCCTGTCACCTGGCGCCATTCGCCGGGCGAGATCAGTTTGCGGTGGGTGAATTGCACCGAATGCAGTGGCCCGTCGATTTCCCGCTGCCAGAAGTCCATGAACTCAAAAAGTTTCGGGTGGTCAGGGGCGAGATCGTAATCCTGCCAGATAAATGAGTTCAGAACGTTGGTGTAATCGGGCATGCGGTAGAAGAGTTCCGCAGTGGTCAATCCGTAGCCTTTGAGCATCATTTCTGTTTCGGTCATGCGCTGCTTTTGCCCCCGTTTTGTTAATTCTCTCTTTCCATGATGCCCAGATCAAAAAGGTTTTCAATAAAAACAGTGTGTTATCAGTTGCATGTGCCGGCTGCCAACGCAGCTGTGCCACAGGCATTGCGCCCCATATCCTGCCTCTGATATACTGAGAGCAACTAAATATAGACGTCTTGTGAGCAGATAGGACATTACTTGAGCGATACGCCGGAAACCCCTGATATTGATGACGAAAACCCACCTGAGCGCCCAGTTTACGATGGGCCGACGGTGTCCATCTCGGATGAGATGAAATCATCCTACCTCGACTACGCGATGAGCGTGATTGTCAGCCGGGCGATCCCCGATCTGCGTGACGGTTTGAAGCCGGTGCATCGGCGCATCCTTTATGCCATGCAAGAGGGCGGCTACACACATGACAAGCCATATCGCAAATCCGCCAAGTCGGTGGGCGATGTGATGGGGTCGTACCACCCGCACGGCGACAGTGCGATTTATGACGCGCTTGTGCGTATGGCGCAGGATTTTTCAATGTCGCTGCCGCTGATCGACGGGCAGGGCAATTTTGGGTCTATGGACGGGGATAACCCGGCAGCGATGCGGTACACCGAGTCGCGGCTTGATAAAACGGCGCGGGCGTTGCTGGATGATCTGGACAAGGACACTGTTGATTTCCAGCCCAACTATGATGGCAAGGAAAGCGAACCATCTGTTCTGCCTGCAAAATTTCCCAACATGCTGGTCAATGGTGCGGGCGGTATTGCCGTGGGGATGGCTACGAATATCCCGCCTCACAATCTGGGCGAGGTGGTGGATGCCACGCTGGCGCTGATTGAAGACCCTGATCTGGATAGCTCGCAACTGATCGAATATGTGCCAGGACCGGATTTTCCGACAGGCGGTATCATGCTGGGCCGGTCGGGGGCGCGGAAGGCATATCTGGAAGGGCGTGGGTCCGTCATCATCCGCTCAAAGACGCGGGTCGAGGAGATCAGGAAAGACCGCTACGCCATTGTTATTGATGAGATTCATTAGCAGGTGAACAAGGCCGCGATGATCGAGAAGATCGCGGAGACGGCGCGGGAAAAGAAGATCGAAGGCATTTCCCACGTGCAGGACGAATCCGACCGCAACGGTGTGCGCGTGGTGATTGAACTGAAACGCGATGCGACGGCGGAGGTTGTGCTGAACCAGCTCTTCCGGTTCACGCCAATGCAGACGTCCTTTGGGTGCAACATGCTGGCGCTGAATGGCGGGCGGCCGGAACAGTTGACGCTGCGCGGATTCCTGAGTGCTTTCATAAGTTTCCGGGAAGAAGTTGTGGCACGCCGAACGGCGTTTGAACTGCGAAAGGCCCGCGAGCGGAGCCATGTTCTGTGTGGGCTTGCGGTGGCGGTGTCCAACGTGGATGAGGTGGTCGCGACGATCCGCGCCTCTGCCGATGCGGCCGAGGCGCGCGAGAAGCTACTGACCCGGCGCTGGCCTGCGCAGGACATCCTGGAATACATTGCGCTGATTGATGACCCGACCCATACGGCCAATGAAGATGGCACCTATAATCTTTCGGAAACGCAGGCTCGGGCGATCCTTGAGCTGCGCCTGCAAAGGCTGACCCAAATCGGCGTCAAGGAGGTCACTGACGAACTTCAGGAACTGGCCGGTAAGATCAAGGAATACCTTGCAATTCTGGCCTCGCGTGAACGCATCATGGGGATCATTTCCGATGAACTGCGCGACGTGAAAGAGCAATTTGCCGTGCCGCGCCGGACGGAGATCGTCGACTGGTCCGGCGATATGGATGATGAAGACCTGATCGAGCGCGAGGACATGGTCGTCACCGTCACGCATGGCGGCTATATC
>CAYMEC010000144.1:0-3788 GCA_964389425.1 uncultured Roseovarius sp. | reverse complement strand
ATCTTGTCCGGGTCGCTCAGCATCGGCTTGTTGGCCTCAAAGATCTCCGGATAGCGCGATCCATCGCCCAGCGCCTTCTGCGCAATCGCCCAGAGCGTGTCGCCACTGACCACCTCGTGGAACACCGGGTCGTCGCCATCCGCATTGTCCTCGACACCCGCCACACCGGCGGCATTGCCCACGGCCATCAGGATCTTCTCTTTCGTTTCCTGATCGGCGGCGGTTCCAGAGACCTTCACCACGTCCCCCTCAACCTCCAGGTCGAGCCCGGCCATGTTCAGCCCCAGCTCTTCGACCTCCTTCTTCAAGGCCTCCGCTTCGGGCGCCTCATCCTCATCCTTCTTCCAGAAATTCCAAAACCCCATCTGTCCCTCCAGTATTTTGATGCGTTTATCCCATCACCCTGCCCGATCACCCGGCCAAGGAAAACCCCGTAGGGTGGGGTTTCACCCCACCAACCGCCTCATTCACCGCACCGACGTCATACCGACGCAATACCGACGTGATACCGACGCGCCTTTTCGCCCTCATTGATGCGTCGGTTGCCACTTGTCGAGCGCCTCCAGAAACTTCTCCTTCTCCCCCTCATGCATCCCGATATTGGTCTCTGCATAGGGGAACGCCCCCTTCCGCACCTCGCTATGAAACGCCCCCAAGGCCGCCACGCGTTCATCGTGAATTTGCTTGTGCAGCCGCCCCACATTCCCAAAGGCATAGGCATGTTTCGGCGGCTTGTCCTCCTCGCTTGCCTCCCCGCAAATATCGGCCACGAAAGAGAAAACTGCGTCGCCCGCATTGCCCGAGCCCAGCGAGAAGGTCACCACCTTGGTCTTCTCATTGACGGCCTCCAGCACCTCCTCGGCAATGCACTCGGCCTCCACCGCGAAAACCCCCACATCCTCCATGCGCTTGAGCGTCTCCCAGATCTGCATCGCCTCTTCCGCTTTGCGCCCAAACGCCCGTAACCCCCCGCAATAATGGGAAAAAGTCGGAATGAGCCCGATATGGCTCTGCACCGGAATCCCGTCCCGCGCCATCCGCTCCATCACGTCATAGGACCGCAGCGTATAGTACATATCCGCCCCCCGCCGCATCGCGTCATAGGCATGGGCCACGATCTCATCATCCGATCCGAACTGAGACCAACTGGACCCCGCCCCGGTGAAGATGGTGGGCGCCAATTCCCGCACCTCCTCCATCTGGTCCGTGCCCACCACGAACAGATCAATCCCCGCCTCCACACAGGCCAGAATCTCCTTGGCGTTCGCCGGGTTGGCCATCGACAGCTTCGTCCGGCTCCCTTTCAAATTCTGTAAGTCCTTGACGGTAAAATTCCGCTCCGCCGGCTTGCGGCTGAAATCATAAATGCGTGGCATGCGCCCCTCCCCCTTGACTGAAACCGAGAACACACCGCCCACCCGCGCCGGTCAATCATGATGTGTCAAAATCGCTCTACCCCACCGCCCAATGGCTTGCTAACGTGGCCTCATGCGGCCCTTGCTTCTTCTCGTCCTTATCGTCCTCACCGCCTGCGCGCGCCCGCTGACGCCTGAGGAAAAAAGCATTGCAAAACAGATACATGGAGACACGATCGACGTGACCCGTATTCGCGTTCGCAATGGGGCCTTGATAGGGGAAACAACCTTCAAGCGCCAGAAACGCCCACGCCTTGCCTGCCGCGAACGCATTCTGCCGGAACGGGAGGAAGAGATCGTCACCGTCTCCCCCGCCGCGCTCGTGCTCTACAATGACGTCTTCTATTCCCGGGATTGGTACGAGCCCAATTTCCTGCCCGAATATCCCGAGGCCATGAGCCTGTTTCACGTCATGCTCTTCGCCCATGAGATCACCCATGTCTGGCAGTGGCAAAACCGCGCCGCCACGGGGTACACCCCGATCAAATCCGCTTCGGAACACACCGGGTCTGACGACCCATATCTCTTTGATGTCGGAACCGGTACGCGTTTCCTTGACTACGGCTTCGAACAGCAGGCCTCGATCGTCGAAGAATACATTTGCTGCAAGGCGCTCGACCCCACGGCCCCCCGCACGGAGCGTTTGGCAAGCATGCTGCGCGGCGCGTTTCCCTTGGGCGATCTGCGGATTCCAGAGACCGTGATCCTGCCTTGGGATGAGGCCGAAACCAAAGGCATTTGCCGGATCTGACAGGGGCAAAACGATGCGCCACTTCAATGAGATTCATGCCATCGCGGCGGACCGAAAGGGCGGGCCGGATGCCTTGAACGCGCTGCTTGAACCGCCACTGAGCCCCGCTGAACTGGCCGCGATCCCGGAGGATCGATGGCTGTCGATGATCACGCGGTGCATCTTTCAGGCCGGGTTCAATTGGAACGTGATCGACACCAAGTGGGACGGATTCGAGGTGGCCTTTGACGGCTTCGACGTGGGACGCTGTGCTTTCATGGACGACGACAAATTCGACGCTCTGATGACCGACACGCGCATCGTCCGCAACCCCCGCAAGATCGTGACGGTGCGCGAAAACGCGGCCTTCCTGATGGAGCTGCGAAAGGACGGTGGCGCGGGACAGGTGCTGGGTGGCTGGCCTTCGACAGACTATGTCGGGCTGCTCGACCTGCTTAAAAAACGCGGCGCGCATCTTGGGGGCAACGCAGCTCAATACGCTATGCGGTTCATGAAGCGCGATAGCTTCATCCTGTCCACAGACGTCACCGCCCGGCTGATCGCAGAAGGGGTGATCGACAAGCCTTCCGGGTCCAAATCATCCATGAAAGCTGTTCAAGGCGCGTTCAATACCTGGATGGACCAATCGGGCCGGTCGCTCACGGAAATCAGCCGCGTTCTGGCCATGTCCGTCTGATCACGAGAAGACCAGCCCTGTCCTTCTTCTGGCCAAAAAATATCCCCGCCGGAGGCCAGAAAACTTAGGCGACAAGCTCCCCGGCCAACGCTTTGTCGATCAAGGCGATCGTTTCTTCTACCCCGTAAAGCGCGATAAAGCCGCCGAAGCGCGGACCCTGCGACGCGCCGAGGAGAACTTCGTAGATCGCCTTGAACCAGTCGCGCAGCGGATCGAACCGGTCGCGACCAACGGCATAAACGACTGATTGCAACGCTTCGTCATCCAGCGGGCCGTCATACGCCGCCAGTTGGTCGCGCAATTCCTCCAGAGCCTCGCGCTCCGCATCCGTCGGCGCGCGGCAAACCCGCGTGGGCGCCACGAAATCTTTGTAGTAGCGCACCGCGAACCCGGCGGCGGCGTCAAGATCGGGGTGGGTATCCGGGCTGGCATCTGGCGCATAGCGTTGGATGAAACCCCAGAGCTTGTCCTTGTCCTCAGCCGACGCCACGGAGGCAAGGTTCAGCAACATCGCGAACGGCACGACCATCTTGCTTTCCGGCACGTCGCCCGCGTGGATATGGAAGACCGGATTGTTGGCCTTGCCTGCCGCATCCTGCCCCGCATAGGCGCGCAGTTGCTGATGGTATTCGTCCACCGCCCGCGGGATCACATCGAAGTAAAGCCGCTTCGCCGTCTTGGGCTTTTGATACATGAAATAGCTGAGCGATTCCGTGGAGGCATAGCTCAGCCATTCATCCATCGAGATGCCGTTGCCCGAGGATTTGGAAATCTTCTGCCCCTGATCATCCAGAAAGAGCTCATAGGAGAAATGCTCCGGCGGGCGGGCGCCCAGCGTGCGGCAGATGGCATCGTAGATTTTCTCGTTGGTGGCATGTTCCTTGCCATACATCTCGAAATCCACGCCAAGAGCGGCCCAGCGGGCGCCAAAATCGGGCTTCCATTG
>CAYMEC010000143.1:0-3877 GCA_964389425.1 uncultured Roseovarius sp. | reverse complement strand
TGGATGAACGCACCTTGCCACTGGATGAGGCACCGTTTCTGGACATTGCCAATCCGGAATATTCCGTCCGGTCCCCCGAAGTGCGGGCTGCGCGCGAGGCCTCTTGGTACGCGCGCACGCCCTATGGTCTGGCGATCCTGCGCCATGAGGAGATGGGCCAGTTGCTGGTCGATCGCAGGTTGCGGCAGGGCAGCCATTCCTGGCCCAAACACAATGGGGTGAATGAAGGTCTGTTTGCCGAATGGTGGTGCAACACGATTCTTGTCACGGAAGGGCAGGATCATACCCGCCTGCGCCGGTTCCTGAACCCGGCCTTTTCGCCCAAGGCCGTGCGGGGCATGTTGCCGTTCTTTGAACGGCTGACCAACGATCTGATGGCCGAATTCATCGACAAGGGTGAATGCGATTTCATGAAGGATTTCGCGGATCCTTATGCCGGTAAGGTGCTGTGCTACCTGCTGGGGATTTCCGAAGATACGGCGTGGGAAATTTTGGAGTTGTCTTCCGATATGGGGCTTGCGCTGGGCGTGACCTACAAGCAGAGCCTGCCCGTGATCGAGGCGGCGACAGAGAAGATGTACCGTCTGGTCGAAGGCATTCTTGAAGAGCGCAAGAAACAGCCCGGTGATGACATCCTGTCGATGCTGATCAATTCGGGGGAAGGCGACGATAAGATGACCCATGATGAACTGATGAACACCGGCGTCATGCTGGTGTTTGCGGGCGTGGACACGACGCGCAATCAGTTGGGGTTGGGGATGTCGCTGTTCCTTGATCATCCCGATCAGTGGGAGGTTCTGGCCAAAAACCCGAAGCTGGACATGGGTGCAGCGACAGAGTGCATGCGCTTGCGTCCGACGATCACATGGGTCACCCGCGAGGCGGTTGAGGATTTCGAGTTTCAGGGGTTGGAGATCCCCAGTGGGACAACCCTGCACCTCTTCTCTGAAAGCGCGGGCACCGACCCTGACGCCTACGAAAACGCCCCCTTTGACATCACTGCCAAGCGCAATCGGAACTACGGGTTTGGCGCCGGGATGCACGTGTGTCTGGGGCAGATCGTGGCAAAGAATGACATGGCCGTCGCCTACCGCCTGCTGTCGGAGCGGATCACGAATATTCGCGCCAATGGCAAAGCGGAGCATCTGCCGGACAGCGCAAATACCGGGCCGACCTATCTGCCGATTGCTTTTGATAAGCGCTGAACACTGACCATAAAAACTTGGCGCGGAATCAAGGCCGAAGGCCGCCGCGCCTTTGTCAGGCCCCACCCAGGGCCTGGCGAATGTGGTGAGTGTGTGAGTCGCTCGGATGTACGGCGGGACCCGACGATAAAGTTCTGCGGATCAGGGGGCAGGATCGCCAGACCGGGGCCTGACAAGACGCGGCTCAGAGCTCTACCTCATCCTGAAGCTCAATCTTGCCCTTCTCCCCGCAGGCCGGGCAGGTGTAGTTGCGCTTGCCGATGTCGAACTTCTTCTCCATCGAGGCATAGGTCCAGTAGAAACCACAGGTCTTGCAGGTGATATGGTGGAGAAACTCCACATGGGCCGTGAACGCCATTTTTCGCCTCCGCAATCGTCGTGACGACTATGGAAAGATCAGGCCAAGCGCTCAAGCGAAAAGGGCGCGAGGTATCCCCGCGCCCTTTTGATGTATGCGAAAGTCAGATCAGAGATCAGATGCCGGCGTGCTTTTGATCGTGGGCCAGTTGCCTTCGGCCAGATCGATCCGCTCAGCCTCTTTTTCAAGAAACAGTTTCTGTGCCGCGTCGGAGGAGTTCAGGTAAAGCTGACCGTCGACGATCTTGAACAGATGCGGCTGGGTCGGAACCTTCTTGGCCTTGCCAGTGCCGACAGCACACCAGCCACCGTAGGCCGGGGCGTACTTGGCCGGATCGGCCTGGAACTTTGCCATGTTTTCAGCAGAGGCAAACTTCCACGTCACGCCCTCATGCTCAAACTTGAACTCGGCGGACCCTTTGGTAGGCTCACCCACGGTGTGATAGGCCACGGCGTCATAGCCGCTGATGGCGACGTTCTTTTCGGCGTCCTTCAGGAAGAACTCATCGGCGGCATGGGCCGCGCTCAGGGACGCAAAAGTGGCGATGGCGGCAATGGCTGCGCCGGCGCGAAGGGTCTTCAAGATCATGGGGTGCTCCTCGTGGAAAATCTGCGCGTTTCAGGTCTCAGGTGCGGCACCGCAGGGATGGTGCCCGGCAAGTGCTGCCTGACCTGTGTGCCGCCTTGCGCATCCGAACGCCAATAAACTTGGCTCACGTTGGGTCACACAGCCGCCAATCACATGTGATTTAGATTTTCGTGAGGTCCCTAGGTTGCATTGTGGTCCGACCGAGGGCCCATCATGGGCTTGACCCAGGGCCTCTCTTTGATCGGAAGGGAAGGTCCCGGCTCAGGTCCGGGACGGGTGTTCACATCAATGCAGGCTCAGCAGCACTTCGATGTCACGCAGGGACAGCCGCTCCAACAAATGGCGTTCCTCGGTCGATAGCCGCCCGCCCGACTTGATCGTTTCGTGCAAAAGCGCTGCGATCCCGGCGGTGGGCATGTAATAGATGTTTGGGTCCTCATGGCTCAGGTCCGAAACCAGTTTGTCCAAAAGCCGCTTTTGCCGTTCGCCATCCAGATCTTTTCGTTTTTCGTGCAGCATTCGCCCTACTCCCCGAGCTTGTGATGAACTTCATCCAGGTCGATCTCTCCGATCGGCATCTTGTTGGAGGGGTTTTCGAAGTCGTACTTGAAGAGCTCAAAGTCGCGCTTGTAGATTTCGTAAACCAGATGCATCGACAGATCGTCGAAGTAATCTTCGACCGGATGGGCCCGTTTTGGGCCGTGACCTTCACTTTCGTTGAAGCGGGGGATTTTCTTCAGATCGACCTTTTTAGGCGTTTTGATCGCCTTCAGAACATCGGCCATCCCGTCATTGAAACTTTCGGTCCAGAATATCTTATCATAGCGCCCGCCATTTACAATGAAGGTGGACACATGACCTGACATGGCTGACCAATGGATGTCCGGCTCCATCGGGCGGCGCCAGCGGATCGTGTCGCGCGCGAACAGCAGGAAGCGTCGGAAGCTGGCGATCTGATCAAACTCTTGCTTGCCGTCATCGCCGCCCACTTCCACACCGTATTTCTGCACGAGCAGGGGCACCAGCTTTCCGCGATAGCGCACGCCGTTGCGTTGGATGCCGCAGATCTTGTCGAAGAAGCTGGACAGGATGCGCGTGTAGGGGTTGCGCACGCAGGTGAAAGCGTAGGACTTGTGGCCCGTCACATTGGTGGCGATGGCGTCATGGCTTTCTTCACGCGCCCATTTGTGCAGACCGTCCGTGGCATCATGAATGTCGCCATCAAAGAAGGCCCCATGATCGGAGTAGTACATGATCTGCCCGATGGTCGAACACGCGCATTTGGGCACCACGCGGTACACCACGCTTTCGCTTTCGGTCATCCATACGCCTGGAAAACCCATCACCTTGCCTCCGGTCTTTACCTGCCCGCGTTCATCTGACCTTAACGGCCTGAAAAAACAACGCAAAGGGAGTTTATTCAGCTTCCCTTCACCGCTATCAATATAAACAAGGCGCACAGGCAAGGGTAGTTTGTTTCCAAAATGGCAAAAATTGCGTATATTTTGCTGTGCCATAAGGACCCGGATGCGATCATTCAGCAGGCCCGGCGCCTGACCGCTGTGGGCGACTACATGTCGATCCATTTTGACGCCCGTGCCAATCCCGACCATTTCCGCAAGATCAAGGATGCGCTGGATGGTGACCCGAATATCACCTTTGCGGCCAAGCGCTGCAAATGTGGCTGGGGGGAATGGTCTCTGGTGCAGGCCACGCTTTACGCGGT
>CAYMEC010000142.1:0-3940 GCA_964389425.1 uncultured Roseovarius sp. | reverse complement strand
AAGTGCGCGAGGCGAAGGTCCTGGCCGAGAACCCGGAGTTGCTGAAGGAGTGACCTCCTGATCCAAAATCAAAAAAGGCGCCCCATGTTGGGCGCCTTTTTTGGCTTCAAGGCAGCAAAAAAACGTTATTCCCTGAGAATACCCGGCAGGTTTAAACCCTGTTCGCGCGCGCAATCGAGCGCCATGTCGTAGCCCGCATCGGCGTGGCGCATCACACCCGTCGCCGGATCGTTCCAGAGCACATTGGCAATGCGACGGTCTGCATCCTCGGACCCGTCACAGCAGATCACCATGCCCGAATGCTGGCTGAACCCCATACCGACGCCGCCGCCGTGGTGCAGCGACACCCATGTGGCCCCACTGGCCACATTGAGCATTGCATTGAGCAACGGCCAGTCCGACACCGCGTCCGATCCGTCTTTCATGGCTTCGGTCTCTCGGTTGGGGGAGGCGACAGACCCGCTGTCCAGATGATCGCGCCCGATGACAATTGGCGCGCTCAACTCGCCCGTGCGGACCATGTCATTGAACGCCAGCCCCAGCTTTTGGCGCAGGCCGAGACCCACCCAGCAGATGCGCGCAGGAAGCCCCTGAAACGCGATGCGGTCGCGCGCCATGTCCAGCCAGTTGTGCAGATGCGGATCGTCGATCAGCTCTTTCACCTTGGCATCGGTTTTGTAGATGTCTTGCGCGTCGCCCGACAGCGCGCACCAGCGGAAAGGCCCGATCCCGCGGCAGAACAGAGGGCGGATATAGGCAGGCACGAAACCGGGGAAGGCAAAGGCGTTTTCCAGCCCCTCTTCCCGGGCCACCTGTCTGATATTGTTACCATAATCCAGCGTGGGGATGCCCGCGTTCCAGAAATCTACCATGGCCGCGACATGGACTTTCATCGACGCGCGCGCGGCGGCCTCCACTGCTTTGGGGTCGCTTTCCTGCTTGGCGCGCCATTCGGCCACCGTCCATCCTTGTGGCAGATAGCCGTGGATGGGATCATGCGCGGAGGTTTGATCGGTCACGATGTCGGGCCTCACCCCGCGCGTCACCAACTCAGCGAAGATATCCGCGGCATTGCCAATAAGCGCGACCGACTTGGCCTCTCCCGCCGCTGTCCAGCGCTCGATCATCGCCAGTGCGTCGTCCAGATCATGGGTTTTCTCATCCACGTAGCGCGTGCGCAGGCGGAAATCGGCGCGGGTTTCATCGCATTCGACAGCCAGGCAACACGCCCCTGCCATCACCGCCGCCAGTGGCTGCGCCCCCCCCATGCCACCCAACCCGCCGGTCAGAATCCAACGGCCCTGCAAGTTGCCCTCATAGTGCTGACGCCCGGCCTCCATGAAGGTCTCATAGGTGCCTTGCACGATGCCTTGCGTGCCGATGTAAATCCACGACCCGGCAGTCATCTGGCCGTACATCGCAAGGCCCTTCTTATCCAGTTCATTGAAATGATCCCATGTCGCCCAATTGGGCACGAGGTTGGAATTGGCGATCAGCACGCGGGGCGCATCGCGATGCGTGCGGAAAACGCCCACCGGCTTGCCCGATTGCACCAGCAGGGTCTGGTCATCCTCCAGCTCTTTCAACGCGGCCACGATGGCGTCGAAATCCTCCCATGTGCGGGCGGCGCGGCCGATGCCGCCATATACCACCAGCTCATGGGGGTTTTCAGCCACATCCGGGTGCAGGTTGTTCATCAGCATCCGCATCGGAGCCTCGGTCAACCAGGATTTGGCAGTGATCTCGGGGCCCATATCGGGATAGACGTCACGGATGTTGTGGCGGGGATTGGTCATCGGGAACCTCTAAGCGTTGGGGCGATCAGGACGAGCGCCGAAAGAACATGGGCCAGGTAGCGGCGCAGCTGCTTGGCCTTGATATCGCCATAGATCCAGGGCGGGGTCTCCGCCGTCAGATACGTGGCTTGCGCCAGTTCCATCTGAATGGCGTGGATGCCCGCGTTGGGCTGGCCGTAGTGACGCGTCGTCCACCCGCCTTTGAAGCGGGCATTGACGACGGTCGAATACCCTTTTGCAGCACGGCAGACATCGGCCACGATGGCTTCCATCTCGGGCGCGCAGGTTGTGCCTTGATTGGTGCCGATGTTGAAATCGGGCAGTGTGCCGTCGAAGAGATACGGGATCTCCGACCGGATCGAATGGCAGTCATAAAGGATCGCCACGCCGTGGAGGGCCTTCACGCGATCCAGCTCTGCTTGAAGGGCGGCATGGTACGGGGCGTGGAACAGGTCACGGCGGCGCGTAATGGCGGCTTCGCCGGGCGGCGTATCCCAGATGCCTGCCCCGTCGAAATCCGTCAAAGGCACCAGTGTCGTGGTGTTTTGTCCGGGATAGAGGCTGGTGCCCGAGGGATCGCGATTGGCATCGATCACGTAGCGGTGAAAGGTTGCGCGTACGGTCGTGGCATCCGGCAACAGCCCGTCATATAGCCGGTCGATATGCCAATCGGTGTCGGCCAATGCGCGGCCGTTGTCATTCAGGTCACGGGCCACATCCTCCGGCACATGGGTGCCGGTGTGAGGTAACCCCAAGACGATGGGGCTGCGTCCTTGAGTGACCTCTACCGGTGTCATGCGCCGTGATCCATGACTGTAATCAGGTCAACAGCGTCTGTCAGCGCGCCCCCCGCGATCAGGGCTGCCGCCGCATCAAGGCTGGGCTTCATGTAGCGGTCACTGTCCACGGCGGGCACGGCGGCGCGCAGGCTTGCCAGACCTTTTTGCAAAGGCACACTGGTCTTCAATGGCGCGCGGAATTCGATGCCTTGGGCCGCGCAGATGGCCTCCACCCCAAGAATGACATTCAGGTTCGCATTCATGCGCGCCAGCCTGCGGGCGGCGTGGGCGGCCATGGAGACGTGATCTTCCTGATTGGCGGATGTGGGGGTGCTGTCCGTAGTGCAGGGGTTGGCCAAGTGTTTGTTTTCACTCATCAATGCCGCGGTCGTGACTTCTGCGATCATGAGCCCGGAATTGAGCCCGGGATCGGGGGTCAGGAAGGGCGGCAGATCAAAGCTGAGCGCGGGATCCACCATCATTGCCACGCGTCGCTGTGCGATGGCGCCGATTTCAGATATGGCGAGCGCGATTTGATCGGCAGCAAAGCCCACGGGTTCGGCATGGAAATTTCCGCCCGATACGATCAACCCGTCGTCGACCAGAACCAGCGGATTGTCGGTGACGGCATTGGCCTCAATTTCCAGCGTGCGCCGTGCCGTGGTGAGCAGATCAAACGCCGCGCCGGTCACCTGCGGCTGGCAGCGGATGCAATAGGGGTCCTGCACGCGGCTGTCGCCATCGCGATGGCTTTCGCGAATTTCCGACCCGCTGAGCAGTGCGTGCTGCGCCTTCGCGACCGTGATCTGGCCCGGATGACCGCGCAGGGTGTGGATCGCGCTTTGCAGTGGCGCGGTGGACCCCATGATCGCGTCGGTGGACAGGGAAGACGTCACGATAGAGGCCCGCGCGTTGGCCTCTGCCCCCCAAAGGCCCACCAGCGCGCAAGCGGTTGAAAATTGCGTGCCGTTGATCAGGGCGAGCCCCTCTTTGGGACCAAGCGCGATGGGCGCCAGACCCACCTTCGCCAGTGCTTGATCCGAGGGCATGACATCACCGGCGAACATTGCCTCGCCTTCGCCCAGCAGAGTGGCCGCCATATGGGCCAACGGTGCCAGATCGCCCGACGCGCCGACGGAACCTTGCGATGGCACCACCGGTGTCACGCCCTTGGCGAGCATGTCTTCAATCAGTCGGACAGTGGACATCGCGACGCCCGACGCACCGCGCCCCAGCGACAGCAGTTTGAGCGCCATCATAAGCCGCGCTGTCGGTTCATCCAGTGCCTCACCCACGCCACAGCAATGGCTGAGGATCAGGTTGCGTTGCAGCGTCGCGGTGTCTTCCGGCGCGATCTTGACGCTG
>CAYMEC010000141.1:0-4103 GCA_964389425.1 uncultured Roseovarius sp. | reverse complement strand
AAGTGCGCGAGGCGAAGGTCCTGGCCGAGAACCCGGAGTTGCTGAAGGAGTGACCCTCAGCGCAAAGCGATTTGAGAAGGGCGTCCCATGCGGGGCGCCCTTTCTTCTTTTGACAGGTGTCAGCAGGATCGCGCTGACCACATCCCGTCATTGCGGCAAGTTTCCACCGCCCGTGATCCTGTCGGGAATTCAATGAGTTAACAATTGCCGGTCACAACCTGGCATTTGGGCATTTCGCCGCGTGAAAATCGCAACATCCCAGGTTTCTTGTCCACCCGAACATCCTCTCCCTCACACAGGACAAGAAGGCGCTGCGCAGGTGCGGGGTCTTCCGAAAACACCGCAAGGGAGAGAATTCAGAATGCCAACCGAAATAAGTGGAACACAGTATGGGGACCGCGTTGTCATTGGAAGTGGCGCGTAGACCGTGACTCTTGGCGACAGAAATGACCGGATCATTTCATACGCGGATGCGGGAGAGCCTGATCCAGCGCAGACCGACGGCGCGGAGGGGCGCGTGGATGCCCCGATCCCGTTCGAGGAGACGATTGACCGGATCACCGGTGGCGGCGGCGCGGACCGATTTGAGTTTCACGCCCTGATTGACGCCAAGGACGCGGTGATCACGGAACATACCGCTACCGGCGGCCGCACCAATTGGGCCAATGTGGCGGGGGAGAATGACAGCGTACATGATCACTGGGTCGCGGGCTTTGGCATGGACATTGTCACTGTTTTTTCCAAGTCCGAAGGCGATACGCTTCTGATCCGCGGGCACACGGCTGCCATTGCCGATATCACCTATGGCGAAGATGCGGAGGGCAGCTACTCGCTCATTCGGGTGATCAGCCAGCAGGGTGACGGTGGCGCGGGCGGGGCCAATACGCAGACAGGTGCCCATGACGAAGACCCGCTTGGCCTGATCAAGGTCTATGGCGACACTGTCACCGCCGATGACGTGGAGGTGCAGAACTCCAATGACGGGATCGACCGATTGGAACATGCCGACATGCTGGCGGCCATGGACGGGGGTATCACGCAGGAGGTGGGGTCCAACACGGATGGCACCAACTACGATGGCGCGCTTTACAAGCAACGGGATGTTGTACGCCTTGGCGAGGGCAGTCAGAGCGTCGATGCAGGCGGTGGCAATGACCACATCTACAGCTATTCAGATGATGGCGAGCCTGACCCGGCGCAGACCGATGGCGCGGAAGGCCGGGTGGACCCTGAGGTGCCCGAAGGCCAGGCCGATGACGTGATCATGGGCGGTCAGGGCAAAGATGTCTTTGCCTTTCGTCTGCTTCTGGATGCCAAGGATGAGATTCTCGAGAAGCACACCCGCGATGATGGCACGGCGAACTGGCGCAAGGTCGCGGGGGAAAACGACAATGTGCACGATCACTGGGTTGCCGGGATCGGCAATGACATGATTCTCGATTTTTCCAATCAGGACGGCGACAGGATTGATATTCGCGGCCATACGGTCGAAATCGCCAGCCTCACTTATGGAGAGGATAAAGGCGGGGACTACTCGTTGATCACGCTCCGGTCGCAGCAAGGCGACGGGGGCGGTGCCCATGACGAAGACCCGCTGGGCACGATCAAGGTCTATGGCGACCGAGTTGAGGAAAGCGACATCAAGGTGAAGGCCAATGTCTTCTATGGTGTTGATCAGTTGGAGGATATTGCCGCGTTGGAGGCGATTTCGCCTGCGTCCACGCCGGAACGGCAGAACGTGCAGCAGACATGGGGCGCGGACGCTCCCGAAGCGATCAGCCTGGTCTTTGAGGGCACGAACAAAGGCGACCTGATCAAGGCGGGCAGCGGCCAGCAGACCATAAATGGCGGTGAGGGTCGAGATCGTCTGATTTCCTATGCGGATGACGGGGAGCCGAACCCAGCCCAAACCGATGGTGCGGCAGGTCGGGTGACCCCTGTCATACCCGACGGGGCCAGCAATGATGTGCTGACCGGTGGGGGTGGCGCTGACATCTTCGAGTTTCACGCTCTGCTGAATGCGCGCGCGGATGTCATCGCGCAGCACACCGGCAGCACGGGCCAAGTGAATTGGCGCAAGGTCGCCGGGGAAAATGATGATGTCCATGGTCACTGGCTCGAAGGGTTCGGCGATGATGTGATCACCGACTACTCCAAATCCGAGGGCGACAAGATCATCCTGCGCGGACACACCGTTGAGATTGCCGATGTTACCTATGGCATGGATGCGGGCGGGGATTATTCGCTCATCCGTGTGATCAGCCAACAGGGCAATGGCGGCGCAGGTGGGGCCAATACCGAAACCGGCGCTCATGATGAAGACCCTCTGGGCACCATCAAGGTCTATGGCGACAAGGTGGGCGCTGGCGATATCAAGGTGAAGACCAACGGCGTTTATGACGGGGTGAACCGGCTCAGCACCGTGGATGCGCTGGGGGATTACAATGGCGGCATGATCGCGGTGCAGTCGTCGACCAACGGCGACAACATCGTCACTTCGCCCGATACGATAGAAACGCGTGACAGGGTGGAGATCGGCGCTGGCGCGCAGACGGTGTCAACGGGTGCGGGCCGCGACGAGATCCGCGTCTATGCCGATGCCGGGGAGCCTGATCCGGCACAAACGAACGGCGCGGAGGGGCGCATCAACCCTGCCATCGACCCTGCGCTGGCCACGGATCGTGTCTCTGGCGGTCAGGGTAAGGACAAGTTCATCTTCAACGTCCTGCTGAATGCAACCACCGCCATCATGGCGCGCCACATGAAAGATGATGGGTCCGTCAACTGGCGCAAGGTTGCGGGGGAAAATGATGCCGTGCACGACCATTGGGTCGAAGGTATCGGTGATGATGAATTGCTCGATTACTCGAATCAGGATGGCGACAAGATCGTCATCCGTGGTCACACGGTCGAAATTGCGGGCATCACATATGGCGAAGACGTGGGCGGGGCGTATTCGCTGATCGCGCTGAGATCCCAACAGGGCGATGGGGGTGGTGCCCATGATGAAGACCCACTCGGCACGTTGAAGGTCTATGGTGACACGGTGACCGAGGAGGACATTCAACTGCAACCCACGGTCTTTGACGGCATCGACATTCTGGAACCTCTTCAGGCTGTGCCGAACCTGATTGCCGGCACCGATGAGGTGGATAACCTGACGGGGTCGTCCGGGGCCGACAACATGCATGGTCGGCAGGGTGACGACACTCTGGATGGTGGCGATGGCGATGACTTCCTGTTTGGTGAGGGCGGTCGCGACCTTCTGATCGGTGGCGGCGGTGACGACTTCCTTGATGGTGGGTCAGGCCGAGACACGGTCGATGGCGGGGCCGGGGATGACATCATCTATAGCTCAGCAGGTCGGGATGATATTGGCGGAGGGACGGGTGCAGATACATTTGTCTTCTTCGGAAACATCAAATCGGCAGATGTCATGGATTGGGAAGACGGCATCGATCTGATCGACTTCTCACGGGCCGACAACGTGAGCGACATCAACGATCTTGAGATCGAGCAGTTGTCCGACACCGAAGTGCTGATTGCGTTCACCAACGACAAAGGCAAGACGGCGGAAGTGGGGCTGACATCCAGCACAGCCTTCACGCTCGATCTGGAAGACCTGACCTTCTAGCCTGCTGAACCTGTCACCCTCCGGCGAGATGCCGGGTGGTGGCTTCAAAAGGGGCCGTGGCCAATTTGCACGGCTACGTCGCAACACAGCCGCAGACTTGTCTATTTTCCGGGCAATCTGGTGCCGCGGCCCCTAGATTTCCGCCTCTTTCGGGCGATGCAGCTTGCCAAGTTGGCGGTTTTTTGGTTCCCACGATGCACGCGCAACGGTGCGCGACTCGACCATTGAAGCGCAACGCTGAGCTTCTACCACTCATAAAGCTACGTTTTCGCCCCACGTTCGTGGATGCGATAGCCGGCAATCAGGTAGATCAGCATGTCGCAAGGGTTCACCAAAGAACAGCAGCAATACCTCGCCCAGGTCATCATGCGACTTGAATTGCACAAGGCGTTCGGCGGTGGTGCATCCCCTGCGGATCCCCAGGGCGAGATGATCCATGGTGTGCCTCTGGAGGACGTGTGCAAAGAGG
>CAYMEC010000140.1:0-4196 GCA_964389425.1 uncultured Roseovarius sp. | reverse complement strand
AGGTTGCCCGTGTCCTCGGCAAAAAACACCGCATACATCAGCGCGCTCGCCACCAGCCCACACAGGATCCCCAGAAGCAGGAACGCGGGAAGTTCCACGTAGAATTCCAGCATCGTGGCCACCGGCAGCGCAAATTCGGCTATCTCCCCGAATTGCAACCGTGCGATCACGGCACCGGACACCGCCGCGATGGTGATCGGTGCAAAGGCATGCAGCGCGAAATGGCGCAACACCACCTCCAGCGCGAAAAGCGCGCCTGCGATGGGCGCGTTGAACGACGCAGACACCGCCGCCGCCACGGCACAGCCCAGCAAATCCCGGCTGGTCAGCCCGTTGGCTTTGATCCGGTTGCTGACCCAGGTGGAAATAACGCCGGCCATATGCACCACCGGCCCTTCCCGCCCACTCGATCCGCCCGTGCCCAGCGTGATGATGGAGGCGAACATGGAGGCGATGCCCGCCTTCGTCTCCACTCTGCCCTCACCCAAGGCCGCACCTTCGATCACATCCGCCACCGACCGCGCGCGCCCATCCGGCGTGAAGACGTGCAGGATGAGCCCCACCGCAAGCCCACCGCAAATGGGGATCACAAGGATCCAGTACCACGGCAACGTCTCGGCAAAGGAATGCAGCAGCGCCACATTGTCAGTGCCATAGACCCACCGCTGCAACTGATTGACGGCCAAGCGGAAAAGATTCGCGGCAAATCCGGCGGCAATCCCGATGATGAGGGCAATCACCCAGAACTGGAACTGGCTGGGCCCCTTGTCCAGCATCACCTGCCAGCCACGCCGCACCCCCGCCCCCGCCGCATGGAGCTTGTCTTTGAGAAAGCGGCGGGATGAAACGGTCATGCTGTGGCGCTGCCCCGTTCGCGATGCGCCATCACGCCCGCTTTGCACAGGCCCTGCATTGCCCTACAGTCGGCCAAATGGCGCGACGGAGATCCGTATATCCGGGGGGTAGACATGGCGCATGAAACCGCGATCGAGGATTTGTCCACGATCCTAGGACAACGGCTGACCCGCTCCAAGTCCGATCTGGATCTGCATGGCCGGTCTGAGACACATTTCCCACTCACCCCGCCCGATGCGGTGGCCTATCCCGACAGCACCAATGATGTGGTGAACATCGTCAAGACCTGTGCCGCCCATCGCATGCCGGTTGTAGGCTGGGGCGTCGGCACGTCGCTCGAAGGTCAGGCGCAGGCGGTCCAAGGCGGCGTCAGCGTCGATTTCAGCCGCATGAGCCGGATCCTTGAGATCAATCAGGACGATCTGACCGCGCGCGTCCAACCGGGTGTGACGCGCGAGGCGCTGAATGAAGAACTGCGCGCCACGGGGCTTATGTTTCCCGTTGATCCCGGCGCCAATGCGTCCCTCGGCGGCATGGCTTCGACCCGTGCAAGCGGCACGACCGCCGTACGCTACGGCACCATGCGCGACAACGTGCTGGGACTAGAGGTCGTCACCGCCTCGGGCGAGGTGATCCGCACCGGCACCGCCGCGCGCAAAACATCCGCCGGATATGACCTCACCGCGCTTTTCGTGGGCAGCGAGGGGACGCTGGGCCTCATCACGGAACTCACCCTGCGCCTGCACGGCATTCCGGAGGCCACGGCGGCAGCGGTCTGCGGGTTCGGGTCGGTGGAGAACGCGGTGGGTTGCGTGATCGATACGATCCAGATGGGCGTGCCCATGGCACGGATTGAACTGGTGGACGTGCAAAGCGTGCGCGCGGTCAACGCCTATTCCGGCACAGACCTGGCCGAGCGCCCCCACCTGCTGGTCGAATTCCACGGCTCAGACAGCGGGGTGGAAGAACAGGCCGCCCTGTTCGGCGAGCTTTCTGCGGCGCGTGGCGGGTCCGATTTTCAATGGGCCACCCGGGCCGAGGACCGAACCGCGCTCTGGACTATGCGCCACCACGCCTATTGGGCCATCCTTGCCGCGCGCCCGGGCTGTACCGCGCTGGTGACGGATATCTGCGTGCCCTTGTCCAAACTGGCAGAGGCGATTGCGGCCTGTCGCGCCGATCTGGAAACGGCGGGTATTGACGGCCCGATCCTCGGACACGTGGGCGACGGCAATTTTCACGCCATCCTGATGTTCGACCCCGACGACACCGGGGAAAAAGCCCGTGTTCTCGCCGCCTCGGAACGGCTGGTGGAACTGGCCCTGTCCCTGGGCGGCACCGTGACAGGCGAGCACGGCATCGGCCTTGGCAAACTGGGCTACATGGAGCGCGAACATGGGCAGGGTTGGGCCATGATGGGCGCCATCAAAGCCACGCTTGATCCATTGAACATCATGAACCCGGGCAAACTGGTGCCCCCCAGAAATTGACGGCCAGCGCGCGTGGCGCAGGACGGATTTAGGTATTTGGAACAAGAAAGAAGCCATACCTCGCGCTTCTTTCTTGTCTGAAATACCTCCGCCGGAGGCATGAAATCTTCTATCGTGCTCTAGCCACTCATCAGCTTTTCAGCGGCCGCACGCGCCTCATCCGTGATGGTGTCGCCCGACAGCATCCGCGCAATCTCATCAACGCGATCCGCGCCATCAAGCGGCGTAACCGTTGACAGCGTCGCGCCCTTCTCGACCCGCTTGGCCACCTGCCAATGATGAGCGGCCTGTGCGGCGACCTGCGGGGAATGCGTGACCACGAGGACCTGAGAGTCTTCCGCCAACTGCGCCAGACGCCGCCCCACCGCATCCGCCGTCGCGCCCCCGACCCCGCGGTCAATCTCGTCGAAAATCATGGTGATCCCGCCCGCCTGATCTGTCAGACAAACCTTCAGCGCCAGGAGAAACCGGCTCAGTTCCCCGCCCGAGGCGATCTTGTTCAAAGGCCCCGCCGGCGCGCCGGGATTGGTGGCCACCGTGAACGTGACGCTGTCGGCCCCATCGGGCCCCGGCTCTGACGCGCTCACTTGCGTTTCGAACTGCGCGCGGTCGAGCTTGAGGGGCGCCAGTTCGGCCATCATCGCCTTGTCGAGCTTGCCCGCCGCCTGCGCGCGTTTCGCACTCAGGTTGCCAGCCGCCTTGTCAAACGCCGCGCGGGCCTCCGCCAGAGTGGCTTCCGCCGAAGCCAGATCGCCATCGCTGCGATCCACCACTGCCAGCTTCTCGCGCATCCGGTCGCCAAACTCCGCCAGATCATCGGGCTGAACCCCATGCTTGCGCGCAAGGCCCCGGATGGCAAAGAGGCGCTCTTCGGCCTCTTCCAACTCATGGGGGTTGAAGCTCAACATATCGGCGAAACGCGTTACATGACCCGCCGCTTCATCCAGCTCCACCATCGCGCGGCCGAGAGCCGCGATGGCCTCATCCAGCGCGCCGTCCGCGGTCTCCGAGATGCTCTCGAGCCACCGCAACGCATCCCCCGCTGACCCTTCTGCACCGTCCAAACCCAGCGCCGCCTGCGCGCGCCCCAGATCCTCGCGAATGCGCTCTGCGCCCTGCATCATGCGGCGGCGCGCGTCGAGCACTGCATCCTCGCCCGGCTCCGGCGCCAATTGATCCAGTTCCGCCACGGCGTGGCGCAGAAAGTCTTCATCCTCGCGCGCCTTGGCGATGGCATCTTCGGCGGCGGCGCGGGCCTTCTCCGCTTCCCGCCATGCCCGCCACGCGGCACGCACCTTGTCGCGAGCGCCGTCCAGTCCTGCAAAACTATCCAGCAATACCAAGTGGTTGCGCGGGTTGAGCAGGCCGCGATCGTCCTGTTGCCCGTGCAGTTCCACCAACGTGTCCGAGAGCGCGCGCAGCACCTCCCCCGAACACCGCCTGTCATTCACGAAGGCCGTCTTGCGCCCGTCCCGCGCATTCACCCGCCGCAGGATCAGCGTGTCTTCCACCGGCAAACCGGCCTCTTCGAGCACGGCCCGCGCGGGGTGGCCCTCGGGCAGATCAAACTCCGCCAGAACTTCCCCCTGCTCGGCCCCCTGCCGGACCAGTTCGGCGCGTCCGCGCCAGCCCAGCACAAACCCAAGCGCATCCAGCAGGATCGACTTGCCCGCCCCCGTTTCCCCGGTCAGCACGTTGAGACCCGGCTGAAATCCAAGGTCCAGCCGGTCAATGATCAGGATGTCGCGAATATCAAGCGCCCGCAGCATCAGTGCCCCGTGATGCCTTGCAGCCTACAGCCACCTGCCTTGCAGCGTCTGACGATACACCTGCCGCAGCCAGTTGTCGCCC
>CAYMEC010000139.1:0-4255 GCA_964389425.1 uncultured Roseovarius sp. | reverse complement strand
TGATCGCGGAATCGCGTACGGACTTGGTCATAGGCCCGGCCTGATCCAACGAGGAGGCGAAGGCCACGATCCCCCAGCGGGAACAGCGCCCATAGGTGGGCTTGATTCCAGTGATCCCGGTGAAGGCTGCGGGCTGACGGATGGACCCGCCCGTGTCGGTTCCGGTTGCGGCGAGGCACAGGTCAGCGGCCACAGCACTCGCCGACCCGCCCGACGATCCGCCGGGCGTCAAAGCCGCGTCATCATTGCCGCGCCGCCATGGGTTTACCACGTTGCCGTAGGTGGAGGTTTCATTGGACGATCCCATCGCGAATTCATCCATGTTGAGCTTGCCCAACATGATCGCGCCTGCGTCAAAAAGGTTCTGACTGACGGTGGATTCGTATTCGGGTTTGAACCCGTTGAGGATCGCGCTCGCCGCTTGGCTGGGAACGCCCTTGGTGCAGAACAAATCCTTGATGCCCAAGGGGATGCCGCACATGGCAGGCGCGTTCCCGGCTTTTAAACGCGTGTCAGCGGCTTGTGCCTGTTCGCGCGCTATTTCGGGCGTGTGGTGCACGAAAGCGTTCAGCTCTCCCGCCGCCTCGATGGCACTCAGGCAGGCCTCGGTCAGGTCCGTCGCCGTGATATCGCCGGCGCGCAGCTTGTCACGCGCGTCCGCAATCGTGAGGGTATTGAGATCAGTCATCGCTTACTCCACCACTTTCGGAACGGCAAAGAACCCTTCCCGCGCATCCGGGGCATTTTTCAGAACTTTGTCCTGTTGATCACCATCGGTAACCGTGTCGTCGCGGCGCTTGAGGCGCATGGGCGTGACAGACGTCATCGGTTCCACACCCTCGATATCCACCTCACCCAGTTGCTCGATGAAGCCCAGGATCGTATTGAATTCCTCAGCAAGGACCGGCAGATCGGCCTCATCCACTTCGATACGCGCCAGTTTGGCGACGCGGGCGGCGGTTTGGGTGTCGATGGACATGCATCTCGCTCCTGATTGCACGCTCTTGGATATAGTGGCGCTCGTTTAGCCCTGCGCAGGCGGGCGTGCAAGCATATGGCGGCGATAGACCTCAATCATCCAACCCAGCATGATCGCATTGAGGATATGCCAGGCGAAATGGGTGCCAATCGGGATCTGCGCACAAAGGGGTTCATCCAGAGACCGGAAGGTGATGGACGCCATGAGTATCGCTACCCCAATCAGCAAGCCGCGCGCTGTTGCTGGATGTTTCCGCAGAAGGAACACACCGTAGACTGCGATCAGAAGCGCGACGGGCAGGTATGATGACGAGACGCCTAGAACGGGCACATTCTCAAAGAGAGGCGCAATCAGAATGGCATAGGGAAAGAAGGCAAGCACCGATGCCCCTGCGCCAAGCGGAGAAAGCCCAATGTAGTCGCGGCTGGCCGCAAAGAGGTAGAGCAGAATAAACAGCGCAGTCGGGCCGACATCAGCCAGCGCCGACCAGCTTTGCGCGAGGGTGTGAAACAGGAAACTGCCCACGCCGATCCCGGCGAGGATGAACACAAGGACCCTGGCGATGGGCAGAGTGTCGTCTCGCAGCCGGTAGGCCATGATCCCGGCGGCAAAGAGGAAGGCGGCATTCGTAAGCGCGTTGATGGGTTCGGCCCAAAAGCTCGCATCCAGCCGTTCGCAGTAGATATCGATTTGCCGCGTCCACTCCACGCTGTCATCCTTTGCGCTTGGTGTTAGTGTCAGGAAGACAGATAGGGAGGATGCGATGAAAATCACATGGCTTGGGCACGGTTCTTTCCGGATTGAAATTGGTGGGCAGGTTTTGCTGCTGGATCCGTGGCTTACGGGCAACCCCGTGCTGCCGGAAGATGCCCATGACGCGGCAGTGGAGGGGGCCACGCATATCCTGCTGACCCATGCGCATTTTGACCATGTGGCCGACACATTGGATCTGGCGCGTCGGCTGGGCGTGCCGGTGGTGGGCCAGTATGATCTGATGTCCTATTGGGAGGAACACGAAGGCATTGCGACGGTCGGGTTCAACAAGGGCGGTACCGTCGATCTGGACGGCGTTGCCGTGACAATGGTTCATGCAGTTCATTCCTCCAGTTTCGGCGCGGAAAACGGCCCCAGCGTGCCTGGCACCGAATGCGGTTTCATGATCGCGGGGGAAGGCCATGTGATCTATGCCAGCGGGGATACGGATGTGATGGCGGATATGAAGGTTTTCAACGACCTCCACGCGCCCGACATTGGCATTCTGTGCGCGGGTGGTCATTTCACCATGGACATGACCCGCGCAGGATATGCGGCAAAGACGTTCTTCGATTTCAAGACGGTGATCCCCTGCCACTACAAGACATTCCCGATCCTCGAACAATCGGCGGAGACATTGGTTGCAGCCTTGCCCGGCGTTGACGTGATCGAGCCCGAGGTGATGGTTCCCATAGACATTTGAATGGGGCGCTGCCCCTCGGTGCAACCTTGGGTGTCAACGCGCTCCGGCGTATTTTGGGAAAGATGACTGGACAACATATTGCGTCTTCTTTCGGGATATACTCCCGCCGGAGGCCTGAGATCTCTTCAGCGGCGTTCAGCAAAGAAGGATTTGAGAAGCGCCTCGCATTCCTCTGCCGCGATCCCGTCATAGACTTCGGGTGCGTGGTGGCATTGCGGATGATCGAAAACACGCGCGCCATGAAGGACGCCCCCGGATTTCGGGTCTGATGCTCCAAAGTAAAGGCGCTTAATGCGCGCCGAAGAAATAGCGCCCGCACACATCGGGCACGGCTCCATCGTCACGTACAAGTCGTGAGCGGTCAGGCGTTCCTGACCCAGGCTGGCGCAAGCCGCGCGGATCGCTGACAGTTCGGCATGTGCGGAAGGATCATTGTCGGCGCGGGTGGTATTGCCGGCGCCGGCGATGATTTCGCCCGATGGGCTGACGATCACGGCGCCCACGGGCACTTCACCACGCGCAGCAGCGGCGCGGGCTTCTTCAAGCGCGGCTTCCATGAACGATCGAAACACCATGCCATTCGAATGCCCGCAACCGGCGGGTTTCGCAAGCCATGCATTTGCGGTAAGCCGCCTGACATGACGAAAGACACACCCAAGGGCGACCGCATCGCCAAGGTCATTGCCCGCGCCGGCCGGGCCAGCCGAAGGGAAGCCGAGCGGCTGATCGAGGCCGGTAAGGTGACGCTGAATGGCAAGACGGTGGAGCGCGCGGCGCTCAATGTCCTGCCATCTGACAAGATCGAGGTCGATGGTGTCCCGCTCAGCGCGCCTGAGCCGCCGCGGTTGTGGCTGTACCACAAACCCACGGGCCTCGTGACCACAGCCAAGGATG
This sequence comes from uncultured Roseovarius sp., assembly GCA_964389425.1. Lineage (GTDB taxonomy): Bacteria > Pseudomonadota > Alphaproteobacteria > Rhodobacterales > Rhodobacteraceae > Roseovarius. The sequence continues at coordinate 926 of CAYMEC010000139.1, read as the reverse complement.
AACAAGGCCGCGCGACGGTCTTTGATGATCTGCCGGAGGATATGCCGCGCGTGATGACCGTTGGGCGGCTGGATTTGAACTCCGAAGGTCTGTTGCTGATGACCAATGATGGGGGCGTCAAACGCAAGCTGGAACTGCCATCGACCGGGTGGCTCAGACGCTACCGTGTGCGGGTGAAAGGCCGGGCGGAAGAAGCGACCTTGGAACCTTTGCGGCAGGGCCTGACTGTCGATGGTGAAACGTTCCAGCCGATGACAGTCACGATTGATCGCCAGACCGGGGCCAATGCATGGGTCACGGTGGCGCTGCGAGAGGGACGCAATCGCGAGGTGCGGCGCGCGATGGAGGCGGTGGGCCTGATGGTCAACCGGCTTATTCGAGTGTCCTATGGCCCGTTTCAGTTGGGGCAGTTGAAGCCCGGGCAGGTGGAAGAGGTACGCCCACGGATCCTGCGCGATCAATTGGGTCTGCAACCGCCCAATGAGGACAAGCCGGCCAAGGCGAAGCCAACACGACGGCGCAAGCCAAAAGGCCCAAAACGCAACTAGGCACGTTGATTGATAGCGCTAACGCTATCAGTTGCATCCGCCCCGAAACTTGGTAAGCAGCGCGCAGAAGAAATGGAGAGACCCCATGAGCCTGATCATCGACATACACGCCCGCGAAATCCTTGACAGCCGGGGCAATCCGACGGTGGAGGTCGATGTGGTGCTCGAAGACGGCACCATGGGTCGGGCCGCGGTGCCATCGGGCGCCTCAACCGGTGCACACGAGGCGGTTGAAAAGCGCGATGGGGACAAGGGCCGGTACCTTGGCAAAGGCGTGCTTGAGGCCTGTGCATCCGTGAACGGGGAAATAGCCGAGGCATTGGCGGGCATGGATGCGACCGAACAGGTGGCCATTGATGAGGCGATGATTGAACTGGA
>CAYMEC010000138.1:0-4281 GCA_964389425.1 uncultured Roseovarius sp. | reverse complement strand
CTTCCTTCTTTTCCGCCACGACCTTTGCCGCCAGATCGCGGGCCATGGCGACGGCGCCTTTGATCTTGTCGCTGTCTTTACGCCAATCGCGGCGTACGACGATCTTGTTGTCTTTGACCTTCGCGAGGCCCTTTTGATCCTGGATGAACTCCACGAGGCCCTGCGGCGAGGCGAATTTGTCGTTGTGGAACTGGATCGTCGCACCCTTCGGCCCGCCATCCAGTTTGGCGATCCCTGCGCGCTTGCACATCGCCTTGATACGCACGATCAGCATCAGCGTATTCACTTCCTTGGGCAATTTCCCGAACCGGTCAATCAGTTCAGCGGCAAAGCCTTCGAGTTCAACTTTGCGCTGCAAACCACTGAGACGGCGATACAATCCCAGCCGTACATCGAGGTCGGGCACATAGTCTTCCGGGATGAGGACCGGTACGCCGAGGTTGATTTGGGGTGCCCACTGGTCATCGGCCTCTGACAGGCCTTCCATCTCGCCCGCTTTGATCTTGGCAATCGCCTCTTCCAGCATGGATTGGTAGAGCTCGTAACCCACATCGCGCATTTGGCCGGATTGTTCTTCGCCAAGAAGGTTGCCCGCGCCGCGGATGTCGAGATCTTGGGAGGCGAGCGTGAAGCCTGCGCCCAGGGTGTCGAGGGACCCCAGCACGCGCAGGCGCTTTTCGGCGGCGGGGGTGAGAGGCACACGGGGTTTGGTTGTGAGATAAGCGTAGGCGCGCAGTTTGGAGCGGCCGACGCGGCCCCGGATCTGGTAGAGTTGGGCGAGGCCAAACATGTCGGCACGGTAGATGATCATGGTATTGGCGGACGGGATATCGAGGCCGGATTCCACAATCGTTGTGGCCAGTAACACGTTGAATTTGCCGTCATAAAACGCGTTCATGCGTTCATCGAGGTCGCCAGCGGCCATCTGGCCGTGGGCCACGACGTAATTCACCTCTGGCACGTGCGTGGTCAGGAATTCCTCAATCTCGGGCAGGTCCTTGATGCGGGGGACCACGAAGAAACTCTGCCCCCCGCGATAGTGTTCGCGCAACAGCGCCTCGCGGATCGTGACTGTGTCGAATTCGCTGACATAGGTGCGGATGGAGAGGCGATCCACCGGCGGGGTGCCGATGATGGACAGGTCGCGCACCCCGGACAGGCTGAGCTGCAAGGTGCGCGGGATGGGTGTCGCGGTCAGTGTCAGAACATGCACATCGGAGCGCATTTGCTTCAGCCGCTCCTTGTGGGTCACGCCGAAACGTTGTTCTTCGTTGATGACCAGCAGACCCAGATTTTTGAACCGGATGCCCTTTGCCAGAAGCGCATGGGTGCCGACCACGATGTCGACCTCACCTCGCGACATGGCCTCGCGGGTGGCGTTGGCCTCGGAGGCGGAGACAAAGCGGGAGAGGGGGCGGACATTGATAGGAAAGCCGCGGAAACGTTCAGCAAAGCTCTGATAATGCTGGCGGGCGAGAAGCGTGGTTGGAGCGATAACGGCAACTTGGTAGCCCTGCATGGCCGCCACGAAAGCCGCACGCATCGCGACTTCGGTTTTGCCAAAGCCCACATCGCCGCAGATGAGGCGATCCATGGGAATGCCGGCCTGCAAATCGGTGATCACGTCTTCGATGGCGCGCAGCTGATCGTCTGTTTCCTGATAGGGGAAGCGGGCGCTGAATGTCTCCCACGCGTGGTGTTCCGGCTCCAGAACCGGCCCTTTGCGCAGCGCGCGTTCGGCGGCGATGCGGATGAGGCGATCCGCCATCTCGCGGATGCGTTCCTTGAGCTTGGCTTTCTTGGATTGCCACGCGCCGCCGCCCAAACGATCCAGCAGCCCCTCGTCATGGCCATAGCGAGAGAGGAGTTCAATGTTTTCCACTGGCAGATAGAGTTTTGAACTTTCAGCGTATTCGAGGTGAATGCATTCATGGGCCGCCCCGGCGGCGGTGATCACCTCAAGCCCTTGATAGCGACCGATGCCGTGATCGACATGAACGACCAGATCGCCCGGCGACAGGCTTTGCGTTTCGGTCAGGAAGTTCTCCGCCCGGCGGCGTTTCTTGGGTGCGCGGATGAGACGGTCGCCAAGGATATCCTGTTCCGAGATCACCGTGAGGCCGGGGGATTCGAACCCCGCCTCCAAGCCCCAGACGGTCAGATGCAGCCCGGTTTTGCCGACGCCAGAGAGGTTGCGCACCGTGACAGCCCCGGCAAGGCCTTCATCCTCCACCAACCCTTCGAGGCGTTCGAGCGCGCCGGTGGAATAACTCGCGATGACAACGGGTTCCGAGGCGATCTTTGCTTCGATGTGGGATTTCAACGCGCCAAATAGGCTGATGCTTTCCTGCTGCCGTTCCGGGGCGAAGTTGCGGCCCACGCGACCGCCTGCGTCCAGAACACCCGGTCCGGGGCTTTGGGCGAGCGGAGAAAAGGACAGCACGCGGCGACCTTCCATGGCGGACCCCCATGCGGCGTCATCCATGTAGAGCTGATCCGGCGAGACAGGTTTGTAGACCGAATCCTGCCGCCCGCGTTGTTCGAGCGCGTGGCGTCGGGCCTCGTGCTGGTCCTGCACGGCTTCCCAGCGGGCATCTCGGGACGCCGTGGTTTGGTGATCTAGCGTGACGGAAGCACCGGGCAGGTAGTCGAACAGCGTTTCCAGCGTTTCATGGAAAAACGGCAGCCAATGTTCGATCCCGGCCTGTTTGCGGCCTGCGGAGACAGCCTCGTAGAGCGGATCGTCACTGCCCGCAGCGCCGAATTCGATGCGGTAATTCTGGCGGAAGCGACGGATCGCGGCCTCGTCGAGGATGACCTCGGAGACAGGGGCAAGCTCGACACGGTCCAGTTTTTCGGTCGTGCGCTGTGTGGCGGGGTCAAAGCGGCGGATGCCATCCAGCACGTCGCCAAAAAGGTCGAGCCGCACAGGGCCGGACTCTCCTGGCGGGAAAATGTCGATGATGCCGCCGCGAATGGCGTAATCGCCGGGTTCCGTGACCGTGGGGCTTTGGACGAAGCCCATGCGCACGAGGAAGCCGCGCAAGGCGTCCTCATCGATTTGGCGATCCACCTCTGCGGTGAAGGATGCCCCTTCCAGCACGGACCGCGCCGGAACACGTTGGGTGGCAGCGTTCAGGGTGGTGAGGAGCACAAAGGATTTGGGCACGCTATGTGTTAGCCCGGCGAGTGTCGCCATCCGCTCAGCAGAGATATCGGCATTGGGGGAGATGCGATCGTAGGGCAGGCAATCCCACCCAGGAAACCGCAATACGGGCGTGTCCGGGGCGAAAAACGCAAGCGCCTCAGCCATTTGCGCCATGCGTTTGTCATCGCGCGCGACATGGATCACGGGGCCGCTGCGTTCGACCTCTTTTAAAACGAGGGAGGCATCAAAGCCTTCCGGTGCGCCCCCGACCGTCAGGTGGGTCGCTTCTGCCTTGGTCCCGTTCATGATCAGTTCAACGCGCTGAAATTGAAGTTTTGCATCATACCCCAAAGCCCGGTGACGAAAATCGACACCATGCCCACCACCTGCGTGACGGTGCGGTGGCGGCGCATCATGCGAATGAGTTCATCCCCCACGAGGCCCACATCCAGAATGCGGCGGGCGGTGGCGATGCAGATAAGGCCGACGAGGCTCATGGGGAAGCCCAGAAGGAAGAGCGCCTGCGAAAACTCATGACCGTAGACAAAGCCCAAAAGCGCCAGCATGGTCAGGATGAAACAGCCAAAGCCCGCCATCAGCAAACCGGTCTGGTCGGCAATATCGACGATGCGGCGGGCATTGATATGGGCCAGCAGATCAACATCATGAGTTTTCTGTGGGTCGTCCGCCCGCTGTGCGCGCGTCACCATATCCCACGGCACGCCCAGCACCCAATGGCTGGTCGAGGACCACATCACCGCCAGCATGATCCAGAACCACAGGTTCGAGAAACTGCGCATATCGATGAGTTCGAATATCTCTGTGTAGATGTCCAAGATCTGTCTCGAATGTGCCCGAAGTAGATCGCGCTTGCTGCGCGTATCTGCCTCTCTTACCCGTGGTTGCAGGGAATTCCTAGACTTGAGATGCAGGGGCAGGTGTGTCAAGAAATCTTGACACTACGTGCTTACCGTCAGGATACTCCAATGCGCCCAACCCAAGGTTCCTTTCCGACCACCCGTCTACGTCGCACGCGCCAATCGGCCCAGATCCGTGCCCTTGTGGCCGAGACGACACTGGGGGTGAATGATCTGATCTGGCCTGTCTTCGTGCGCGAAGGCGAAGGCGTGGAA
>CAYMEC010000137.1:0-4358 GCA_964389425.1 uncultured Roseovarius sp. | reverse complement strand
GAAGGCTTGCAGAAGGGCGACGCGTTTGAGCCTCTGCGCGCCAAGGCCGTGACCGCGCTGGAAAAGGCAGGTTTCACAGATGTCGAATATCTTGATCTGCGCGCCGCCGATGATCTCTCCGAACTGGATACCCCAACGCGAGAGGCCCGCCTCTTCGCCGCCGCCATGCTCGCAGGGGTGCGCCTGATCGACAACATCGCCGTCTGAGGCCCATGTCGCAAACAGAAAAGACAACGTCGCGGCATCCGTCACTGTGATCATCGAGGGAGGGCCTCATATGAACGCGTCTCAGCTAATCAACCTTTCGGACTATCCGATCCACGAAGAGGGAGAGGCGCGCAATGCCGTGCTCGCCCAAGTTCGCGCGGATCTCGCCAAAGACGGCTGCGCGGTGCTCAAAGGCTTTCTGACGCAAACCGGCATCGCCGCCTTGACGCAAGAGGCCGACAGCGTGGCCACCCACGCCCACCGCTCTTTCAACCGCACCAATCCCTACTTCACCAAGGATGACGCCGCCTTGCCGCAAGGCGATCCGCGCCGCCGCTTCTACGATCGCTCCAACGCGTTCATCCCGGCGGACAATTTCGCCAAAACCGGCCCCCTGCGCGCCGTGCATGATTTCGACGGTTTCGACACTTTCATCCGCGACTGCCTGGAAGAAGAGCACTTCCACCGCTACGCCGACCCGCTGGCTGATGTAATCATCAACATGGCAGAAGAGGGCAACGGCTTTCCCTGGCATTTCGACACCAACAATTTCACCGTGACGCTGGCCATTCAGAACGCAGAATCCGGCGGCGCGTTTGAATATGCGCCCGGCATCCGCGAAGGCGGCGAGAATTTCGAAGAGGTGACCCGCGTCCTCGATGGCACCTCCGACAAGGTCACCGTGCTGGAACTGGAACCCGGAGACCTGCAAATCTTTCGCGGTCGTTACTCGCTCCACCGCGTGGCGCCCCTGCACGGCCCCCGCCCGCGCTATGTGGCGATCTTTTCCTACGTGGAAAAACCCGACATGGTCGGAAGCCCCGAACGCACCGAACAACTCTACGGGCGCACGCTGCCCATCCACTGGGAACGCGCAGGCCGCCGCGCGGACGCCTATATCGATTAATCCCACGTCCGCCTGATATCCCGACCAACCCGTCGTTGACTCGCGGGGGCAACGGGCGTACACGGCCCCAAATCTTCGGAAGTTCAGTGCTTCCGGTCCCTTGGGACCCTGTCCCGGGATCGCCCCCCACCAGCGAGTTTCGCCCGTGGGGGCGTTTATGCTTTGAGCCGCTGTGCTTATATTGGTGCAGCATCTGTTAACCGGCGAAGGAGGCCGCGCGATGTTTGAAAATCTGTCCGAACGTCTCTCTGGCGTCCTCGACCGGCTGACGAAACAGGGCGCGCTGTCGGAAGACGATGTCAAAACCGCCCTGCGCGAGGTCCGCGTGGCGCTTCTGGAGGCTGACGTCTCCCTCCCCGTCGCGCGCGAGTTCATCAAGAAGGTGCAGGAACAGGCCACCGGCCAGGCCGTGACCAAATCCGTCACGCCGGGCCAACAGGTGGTCAAGATCGTCCATGACGCGCTGGTCGATACGCTGACAGGGGAAGAAGACCCTGGCGCGCTGAAGATCGACAACCCGCCTGCCCCCATCCTGATGGTGGGTCTGCAAGGCTCGGGTAAGACCACCACCACCGCGAAACTGGCCAAGCGTCTCAAGGAACGCGAAGGCAAGCGCGTGCTGATGGCCTCGCTCGACGTGAACCGCCCGGCAGCGATGGAGCAGCTTGCGATCCTTGGCACACAAATCGGCGTGGATACCCTGCCCATCGTGAAGGGCGAAGACCCCGTCGCCATCGCCAAACGCGCCAAGACGCAGGCGTCATTGGGCGGCTATGACGTCTACATGCTCGACACCGCCGGTCGTCTGCACATCGACGCAGAGCTGATCGCCCAAGCCGCCGCCGTGCGTGACGTGGCCAACCCCCGAGAAACCCTTCTGGTCGTCGACGGCCTGACAGGTCAAGACGCGGTCAACGTGGCCACCGAATTCGACGACAAGATTGGCGTCTCCGGCGTCGTCCTGACCCGGATGGATGGCGATGGGCGCGGCGGTGCGGCCCTGTCCATGCGGGCCATAACCGGCAAACCCATCCGTTTCGTGGGTCTCGGCGAAAAGATGGACGCCATCGAAACCTTTGAGCCTGAACGCATCGCCGGGCGCATCCTGGGCATGGGCGACATCGTCAGCCTCGTGGAAAAAGCACAGGAAACGCTGGAGATCGAACAGGCAGAGCGCATGATGAAGCGCTTCCAGAAAGGTCAGTTCAACCTCAACGACCTGCGCAGCCAGCTCGAACAGATGCAAAAAATGGGCGGTATGGAAGGCATGATGTCCATGCTGCCGGGTGCCGCCAAGATGTCCAAGCAGATGGAACAGGCCGGTTTCGACGACAAGGTCATCACCCGACAGATCGCGCTTATCCAGTCGATGACGAAGAAAGAGCGCGCCAACCCCAAGCTGCTGCAAGCCAGCCGCAAGAAACGCATCGCGGCGGGTGCCGGTCAGGATGTGAGCGATCTCAACAAGCTGCTCAAGATGCACCGCCAGATGTCCGACATGATGAAGAAAATGGGCAAGATGGGCAAAGGCGGAATGCTGAAACAGGCCATGAAGGGCATGATGGGCAAAGGTGGTCCCTCGCCTGAGGAGATGGCCGCTGGCATGGACCCCAAGGCGCTCGAACAAGCGGCGAAAGCCCTCGGCGGCAAAATGCCCGGCGGCGGTCTCCCGGGCCTCGGCGGTGGTGGCCTGCCCCCCGGCCTTTCCGGATTCGGGAAAAAGAAGTAAATGATTTCATCCTTCCGAAACCACGCCCGGCCGAACCGTTTTGCGAGGCACCTATGGTGAACCTCGTGGCGGATATCCCCCGGTTAGAGACAGACCGGCTGATCCTGCGCGGACCGCAAGCGAGCGACTTCGAACCGCTCTGCGCCTTTCTCATGGATCCCGTCCGCTCCGCCGGGTTCGGAACCGAACAAACACGGTCGGACGCGTGGCGCTGGTTCGCTGTGAACATCGGCCACTGGGCCCTGCACGGATATGGGTACTTCACGATTGAGATGAAGGACACGGGTAAGCCCGCAGGCATCTCCGGCATCTGGAACCCCGAAGGTTGGCCCGAACCGGAAGTGGGCTGGGTCGTGTTTGACGGCTACGAAGGTCTCGGCATCGCCCATGAGGCCGCGATACGTGCCCGCGATTGGGCCTATGACAGCCTCGGCTTCACCACGCTCACCTCCAATATCGTGCCCGGCAACACCCGCTCGGTCGCTTTGGCTGAACGCATGGGGGCGTGGTTCGAACGCAGCTATGACAATGTCCATATGGGCGCGGAAATGCTCTACCGTCATCCCGGACCGGACGCTATTGCGAAGGGGGCCGCCTGATGCCCCATCACACCATTCCCGAGATCGAAACGAAGCGCCTGATCCTGCGCGGCCCGGAACCGGGGGATTACCCCAATTTCAAGGCCACGTTCGCCTCCTACCGGTCGCGCTTCATGGGCGGGCCGCTCAATCCTTACGAAACATGGATGCTCTATGCCGCTGAAATCGGCCATTGGAACATCCGGGGCTACGGCATGTGGATGATCCATCACCGCGAGGACAACCGCACGCTGGGCATGGCAGGTGGCTGGTTCCCCGCCGCATGGCCGGAACGAGAAATCGCATGGATCATTTGGCCCCAGGAGGCCGGTCGCGGCTATGCATTGGAGGCCACCCACGCAGTACGCGGTTTTCTGTATTCCCAAATGGGATGGGACAGCGCGGTCAGCTATATCGACCCCAAGAACCTCGACTCCATTCGCCTCGCCGAACGCCTTGGCGCGGTGAAAGACAAGGACGCCCCCTCCATCGACGGCAATGACGCGGTCTACCGCCACCCCTCGCCCGACCGCCTGCAAACCGGCCAGCTGCGTGACGGGATCGAGCTGGAGATCAGCCACTACGCCGACCCTCTGTTCAAACCGAAAGGGATGCCCGTTGACTGACGACGCCATCACCCGCGCCGCGGAGCTTTTGAAAGGCCACCGCGAAAGCATCGACCGCCTGGATGCAATCCTCGTCTACACGTTGGGCGAGCGGTTCAAACACACCCAGGCCGTGGGCAAACTGAAAGCAGAACACGATCTGCCGCCGTCTGACCCCACCCGCGAAGCCGCCCAGATTGCGCGGCTGGAAGATTTGGCAAACCGGGCCGATCTGGACCCGGTTTTCGCCAAGAAGTTCCTGAACTTCATCATCGCCGAAGTGATCCAGCATCATAAGCGGCAACAAACGTAGGGCGGGGTTCACCTCGCAA
>CAYMEC010000136.1:0-4644 GCA_964389425.1 uncultured Roseovarius sp. | reverse complement strand
GTGGACTTGGTGCGCTTCACGGTGTCGCCTTCTTTAATGTCCCGGTCAGAACCGACGATCACGACACCCACGTTGTCGGTTCCAAGGTTCAGGGCCATGCCCATGATGTTGCCTGGAAATTCAACAAGCTCACCGGCCTGCACATTGTCGAGGCCGTAAACGCGCGCGATACCATCGCCCACGGACAGAACCCGGCCCACTTCGGCAACTTCGGCCTCTTGACCGAAATTCTTGATCTGGTCCTTCAGGATTGCAGAAATTTCTGCGGCTTGGATACCCATTATCCGACCTCTTTCATTGCATTCTGGAGAGAGTTGAGGCGCGATTTGAGCGACGTATCGATCATCTTCGAGCCCACTTTAACAACAAGACCGCCAATGAGGCTTTCATCGACGGTCGCTTTGATATTCACATCCTTGCCGACGCTCTTCTTGAGCGACTTAGCAAGTTTGTCTGCCTGTGCCTTGGTCAGTGCCTTGGCACTCGTCACTTCGGCGGTCACTTCGCCCTTGTCATCAGCGATCATCGCGCGCAGCTGGGCAACCAGTTGCGGCAGCACAAAAAGGCGACGCTTATCCGCCATCACACCCAATGCGTTCTGGAATGTCGCATCCAGTTTCATCTTCTTGGCGACGGCGGCCATGGCGGCCTTTTGATCCGTGCGGGATAGGATCGGGCTGCTGATCAGATCACGCAGGTCCGCGCTGTCTTCAATGGCTGTGCCCAGATCGGCGATGTTTTTTTCGAGCTTTGCAAGGCCTTTAGCCTCTTTGAAAATCTCGAAGATGGCGGTGGCATAGCGTTCAGCAATGCCGGAGGAGATCGAAGCTGGTTCGGACACGTCCACCCTTCCGATTTTAGGCCCGGTTCAGCGAAAAAGGTCGGTTAAACAACCGACATCCGGGCGCGTTCATTTCCTCTGCGCAGGCAGCACAGTAAAATTCGTGTGCGGTCTAGCAGAGCCCGCCGCACCCCGCAAGACGCTTGCGAAAGGGTCGCATGTCAGATTTTTGAGCGATTTCAGGCGCTTAAATTCCGAGCGCTTGAATGCTCAAAAATTAATCGCTCGGAATCGTGAGGTTTGCGTGAATTTTCGCGATTCCTTGGTGCAACCGCAATGGACAAAGGCCCATCAGCGTTACCGCTATCAACTTTGAAATTGAAAATTGCGCCGCTTGAGGAGCGATGCGCTGGCAAAATCACCCAGGCGCAGCTCTGCGTCAGGTTTCAAAAATGCGACGTCGCTCGAAGCATCACTACATTTGCATCAACACTGACGTTGCGGTTGTCACCTGCACTGCAAGGGCCGCAGGCTGGATTAAAATAATGCGTCCGGCTGCCAAAGTCGTAGAACTTGTATTGCAGTCCCAGGACGACCCCATTTGGCAGCATGTAGTCGGCACCAAGACCCACGACATATCCGATGTGGCTTTGCGAGGCCGCGTCGATTGGCGGCGTAGCACGCGAATTGACGTTGGCACCAGCCAAACCGCCGGTCGCGTAGAACAGGAACTGGTTGTGCACATACCCAACGCGTCCCGTCACATCCCAGAAACTGTCCACCTCAATCGTCCAGGTGTCGATCGCAGGGAATGCGGGGCTTGCAATGGATTGATTCAAGTCTGACGCGTTGAAAGATGCCTCAACGCCCCAGAAGTAGTTGTTCGAGGTCTGTTGCCCATATCCGAAGTGCAGCCCGCCTGCGAACCCATCAAGCGAGAATGACGCGAACGGTGTGTTGGCAAATGTCCACCATCCGCCGCCGACAAAATTCAGATTGGCATCTGCCGAAGCATGTCCAACCTGACCGCCCAGATATAGGCCAGTCCAGTTGTTTGCGCCTTCCGCGTTTGCGGTCGCGCCAAATGCCACCAATGAAAGGGCGACGAGCCCGTTGTAAACCTTCGCTTTCAGACTTTTGAACATAATCGCCCCAACTACCAAGATGGACGATATTCTTGAGATCAACTGACTTCGCGTCAATGAAACCGGGCAAACTTAGCCACCGCGCGTTGCGGAAATGAACCAATCAACTTTTGGCCGAAAAGGTCAGACCGGCTTTATCTCTGGTTTAGGTCGCCATACTTCCAACGGCTTACGCACCGTCTCCCGCAACCCAGGCCCCGACGGGGCATGCACCCGCTTGCTTGCACAGACAAGCAACACGCCCCCGGCCGCCACAACACTGAGCCGCCCGCCCAGCCGTTCCCACATTTTGGCGGTCTTGCGCCAGAATCGCCGCTCCGATGGAGGTTGGAACAAGGTTGTCTTGTGGTGCTCCGGCAGAAAGTTATGAGCCTTCAACTGATTTTCGAGCTGGCCCTGACTGTACGGCCGCCCAAACCCAAAGGGCGTGCTGTCACTGCGCGACCAAAGGCCGGCGCGGTTGGGGACTATGAAAAGGGCTGATCCCCCCGGCCCCAGCACACGCCAGCATTCTTCCAACAATGCACTGGGTTGTTCGCTCGCTTCCAACCCGTGCACCACCAACAGCTTATCGACATGGCCCGTCTCCAGCGGCCACCATGTTTCTTCGCACAGGACGGATGCATTGGCCTCTGCCTGAGGCCAGCCGATCACCCCTTGAGGTGCTGGCATCAGCGCGATCAGGCGACGGGCGTCCTTCAAATACGGGCGCAGAAATGGCGTGGCAAAACCGTAACCCACCACGGTTTGGCCTTTCGCCTCGGGCCAGAATTCAAGAATGTCCTGTTGAATAATCCCTCTCGCCGCGCGTCCAAGCGCGCTGCGGTAATAGAAATTCCTGAGGTCCTGCACATCAAGATGCATTGCGGCCCCTGCTTTAATCCGTCACTGTCGCAATCCGTCCCTTTGGACGTTAGCACCAAGCAGGAACCGGGGAAATACGCCATGGCACTAGAGATCGTCACCGTCGCTTGTCTGTCCGACAATTACGCCTTTTTGGCCCATGACCCGGTCAGCGGGCAAACCGCCGTCGTGGACGTGCCCGAGGCCGGGCCGATCCTTGCGGCCTTGGCAGAGCGCGGATGGACCGCGGACCAGGTTTTGCTGACCCATCATCACGCTGATCATGTGCAAGGACTGGATGAATTGCTGGGAAGCCACAAGGCCAAGGTCACGGGTGGTGCCGCAGATACCCATCGCCTGCCCGCGCTGGATGCGCAGGTCAGCGAAGGAGACATCGTACAAATTGGCAATGAGGCAGGCCACGTCATCGATGTGTCCGGCCATACCATCGGCCATATCGCTTTTCACTTTCCGCAAAGTTCAGTGGCTTTCACCGGCGACAGCCTGATGGCCATGGGCTGTGGGCGCGTGTTCGAAGGTACCAAACCGCAAATGTGGGGGTCACTGCAAAAGCTGCGCGCGCTGCCGCCAGAAACGATGATTTGTTCCGGTCATGAATACACCGCCGCCAATGCGCGCTTTGCCGCAACCATTGATCCATCTAACCCGCGTCTTATATCGAGAATGGAAGAGATCGATGCCGCGCGCGCCGCGGGACGATACACCGTCCCCTCCACGCTGAGCCAGGAACTGGATACCAACCCGTTTCTCCGACCCGATGACCCGGCCATTCAGGCACATCTGGGTATGGAAGGCGCTTCCGCGGAAGAGGTCTTTACCGAGATACGCACACGCAAGGACAATTTCTGATTTCTGCCTCTCGCCACATCAGCCTATCGTCTCAAAAATGTGGCAAATGAGGGCGTAAGCCGCGAATTGTGAACCGCTTTGCGAAAAAATGACTTGAAGGCCCCGGGATATCGACCAAACTTTAATGAATAAAAGGTCAGAGTCCTACTCACCGGCTGCCAATCGGGACCGCCGACATAAAAGGAGCACAGAACCGTGCCATCATTCTCGACGACACTTGAGCAGGCAATTCATGCAGCGTTGGCGCTGGCCAATGCGCGACGTCATGAGTTTGCGACGCTGGAACACCTTCTTCTGGCGCTGATCGACGAACCGGACGCCTCGCGGGTGATGAAGGCGTGTTCGGTCGACACCGAGGATTTGCGGGCCACGCTGGTGGAATTCGTCGATGAAGACCTGTCAAACCTTGTAACCGATATTGACGGATCCGAAGCTGTGCCGACAGCCGCGTTCCAGCGGGTTATCCAACGGGCGGCCATCCACGTTCAATCGTCTGGCCGTACAGAGGTGACGGGCGCCAACGTCCTGGTCGCCATCTTTGCCGAACGGGAATCCAACGCGGCCTACTTCCTGCAAGAACAGGATATGACGCGCTATGATGCGGTGAATTTCATCGCCCATGGTGTGGCCAAGGATCCGGCCTATGGTGAAACGCGCCCGGTTCAGGGTGTGTCTGACATGGACAACGAACAGGCCACGCCTGAAACCGGCAATACGGAGCCTGCTGATCAAAGCGAGAGCGCACTCGCCAAGTATTGCGTGGATCTGAACGAAAAGGCCCGCAATGGCGATATTGATCCGCTGATTGGACGCGCGTCCGAGGTGGAACGCTGCATCCAGGTCTTGTGTCGTCGCCGGAAAAACAACCCGCTTCTGGTGGGCGACCCGGGCGTAGGCAAAACGGCGATTGCCGAAGGTCTTGCGCACCAGATCGTGAAGGGCGAAACGCCCGAAGTTCTGTCCGAAACCACGATTTTCTCGCTCGACATGGGCGCGCTTCTGGCG
>CAYMEC010000135.1:0-4699 GCA_964389425.1 uncultured Roseovarius sp. | reverse complement strand
CTCATCCGACAAAACTGTATCTGCCGCCCCCAGAGCATGTTCCAGTTGAGCCAGCGTCGTCGCGCCGAAAATGCTGGACGCAACAAAGGGCCGACGGGCGGACCATGCAAGCGCCATATGAATCGGGTCCACGCCATGCGCGCCCGCCAGCGCCACGTATTTGTCTGCGATCTCCATGGCCCGATCATTGCGCCGCCCCCCCATTTGCGGTGACAGCGACATACGCGACCCATCGGGCACCGCACCGCCACTGTATTTCCCGGTCAGGTAGCCACAAGCGAGCGGCGAAAATGGCAACAGCCCCACGTCCTCGTGCACGCACATTTCGGCCACATCGGTATCGGCCATCCGGCACATCAGGGAGTATTCGTTTTGCAGCGACGCCACGCGCGGTCCGCCAACGCGCGCCGAGGCTTCGATCCATTGCGTCGTACCCCAGGCACTTTCATTGGACAGGCCAAAGGCGCGGATCGTGCCCCGCTGCACTTCATCCTGCAACGCGCCAAGGCAGTCTTCTATATTTTCAACAATCCGTGTCCGATCCCAGCCTGACGCCGACGGATCATAGGTCCAGTTCTTGCGGAACATGTAGGAGCCGCGGTTCGGCCAGTGAAACTGATACAGGTCCACGTAATCCGTCTTCAGGCGCTTGAGCGACCCCTCAAGCGTGTCGCGAATGGTCTTGGACGAAATCGGCGTGCCATCACGGACAAAGCGCATGCCCTCGCCCGAATGCTTGGTGGCGAGGATCATGTCCGTGCGACGCCCCGAGGCAGCGATCCAGTCGCCAACGATTTCCTCGGTCCGGCCAATGGTCTCTTTGGCCACCGGGTTGACCGGATACATCTCCGCCGTATCAACAAAATTGATGCCGCGATCCAGCGCCAAGTCGATCTGGGCGTGCGCCTCATCCGGTGCGGTCTGAGTGCCAAAAGTCATCGTGCCAAGGCACAGCTCTGTCACGGATATCCCGGTCCGCCCAAGCGGGTTCTTTTTCATATCGCGGTTCCCTCTTTGTCAGGTCGCAGAGCCTAGCTTGCGTTCGTGAAAGATAAAGCCCAGAAAATTCAGCAATATCTGCGCGGCAAGGATCGAGGTACTGCCCGTCGGATCATAGTCGGGCGCCACTTCGACAAGGTCCATGCCCACCACCTCATGGCGTTTGGCGAGCGCCTGCAGCATCTCCAGCACGTCATAATAGAGAAACCCGCCATGGCTGGGCGTGCCGGTCCCGGGTGCAATGGAGGGGCAGAACCCGTCAATGTCGATGGTCACATAGACCCGCGCGCCTTCGGGGATGCGCGCGATTACTTCCTCCGGCCCAAGCTTGCGAGCCTGCCGCACTGACAGGATATCCGAGCCCATGGCGCGGGCATCGGCATAGCCTTCGCGCGCAGTCGAGGACACGTTGCGAATGCCGACTTGAGTCAGCCCGGTGACATAGGGTTTCTCGGCCGCGCGCCGCATCGGGTTGCCATGGCCAAAGCGCACTCCGTGGCGTTCGTCGACAAAATCCAGATGCGCGTCGATCTGCAGAATATAAATGTCTCCCTGCCCATCGAACGCATTGATGCAGGGAATATTGACCGAATGATCGCCACCAATCACCACCGGCAACGCCCTCGCTCCAAGAATCGCGCGCACGCCCGTCTCGATATTGGCATGGCTCTTGGTGGTGTCCGTATGCACGATATCAGCGTCGCCAATATCCACGATGCGTACGCTCTCCGGCAGGTAGATCGCGTCATCCTCGTGGTCATAGGCGCCCGCATGCCCAAAGCTGAACAGGGTTGAGGCCTCGCGCACCCCGCGCGGACCAAACCGCGCGCCCGCCCGCCATTGCGTGCCGAAATCGAACGGCGCGCCAAGGATGCAGGCATCCGCCTCGATGGCGGACCAATCCGGTTGGTAGGGCCGTTTGCCAAAGGTCGAAATCCCAACGAAAGGCAGGTCCAGCCTGCCGTCCTCATACCCGTGTGCCATTGCCGCCTCCCCATTCATTTGCCCGCGATGATTGCTGGGGCCGGGCCGGGTTGCAATCCCGTTTCCTCATAGCGCGCCTTGCGCTTTCCTCTTGCCAGAAATACCTCGGGGTGAGCGGCAAAGCCGCGAGGGGCAGAGCCCCTGAAACAGAAAAAGGGCGCCCCTCGGGACGCCCCAGATCGCATCGGCAAAGCCGCAATCAGGCCACCTTGATTTCCACCAGTTCGATGGCAAAGGTCAGGTCCTTGCCCGCCAGCGGGTGGTTGGCGTCGAGAGTTACCTGTTCTTCGGTCACTTCGACCACGGTCACCGGCATGACCTGTCCGGTCGGCGTCTGGACCTGTAGAGTGGTGCCCAGATCGAGCGGGATATTGTCGGGGATCTCACCGCGCGGAACGGCCTGCTGGGCGTTCGGGTCGGGCTGACCATAGGCTTCGTCACAGGGCACTTCGACGGTTTTCTTGTCGCCGACGGCCATGCCGGGCAGCGCCTTGTCGAGGCCGGGAATGATCTGGCCGGAGCCAACCTGAAACTCCAGCGGATCGCGGCCCTGGCTGCTGTCGAATGTGGCACCGTCAGCAAGCGTTCCGGTATAATGAATAGCGACCGTGTCGCCGGTTTTGACCTGGGCCATGAGGACTCCGATTTGTCAGGGGAAGAAATGTGGAGGCCGCCGCTCTGACGGGTGCTCCGGAGATGGGAAGAACTTAACCGACCCGACCTGCGATGGCAAACAGAGGCCAAGTTTTTCCAGTACCGGCAGATATCGGGTCCGCCTTTTATCCCGGATTGGACGGAGTCATCAACCCGACTGCGGCACCCGACGGATCGGAAACGATGGATATGCGCCCGACACCCGCAATGTCGAAGGGCTCTCGCATCACCTGTCCACCCATCTCTTTGGTCCGGGCCGTGGCGGCATCCACATCATCCACCGCCAGATACGTAAACCAATGCGCCGGGATATCGTCCATCTCCGGCATACCGCTCAAATCCAAGGCGCCCGCCACCATCTCTTCACCGCGCGTCGCGATATGGTAGTCGCCACCGCCCTCCATTGGCATGACCTGCCATGACCAACCACAGGTTTCCTCGTAATAGGCTTTGGCCGCGTCCAGATCGCGCGTCATCAATTCGGTCCAGTGAATTTCACCATGTATGTCCGACATCGTTCTCTCCCTGACTGTCTGATGCGAGCATAACATGAAATCGGCCTTTCCCCGCCCGCTTTCCCATGCCAGTTTCGCCCCAAGGGAGACCAGAATGACCATCACCACCTGCATCTTTGACGCCTATGGCACATTGTTCGACGTGGCCGCCGCCGCCCGTCAGGCCGCCGAACGCCCCGGACAAGAGCATTGGGCCGAAAAGTGGCCCGCGCTGGCCAATGACTGGCGGCTCAAGCAATTGCAATACACCTGGCTGCGCGCCATCACCGGCGAGCACTGCCCGTTCTGGCAGGTCACGCAGGACGGGTTGGACTGGGCTATGGAGCGGCAGGGGTTGGGCGAGGACCTCGTGCTGCGGGAAACACTTCTGGCGCTTTATTGGGAGCTGGCGGCCTATAAAGAAGTGCCCAAGATGCTGGCGACGCTCAAAGCGATGGGGCTCAACACGGCCATCCTGTCCAATGGCTCGCCCGACATGCTGGAAGGCGCGGTGGATTTCGCCGGGATCGGCGAGTGGCTGGATGATGTGCTCTCGGTCGAGGATGTGGGCATCTTCAAACCTGCGAAGGCGGTCTATGACATGGTCGGCGCGCGGTTTGGCACGACACCGGATCAGGTGCTGTTCGTGTCCTCCAACGGCTGGGACGCGGCGGGGGCGGCAGGCTACGGGTTCCGCACCGTCTGGGTCAACCGCGCGGGCGAACCGGTGGACCGCCTGCCGCATCCGCCGCATGATGTGCTAAGCGACCTCACCGATATTCCCAAGCTTGCAGGAGCCTGAGACATGCCGCATTTCACCACCTCTGACGGGCTGAAACTCTACTATGATGAGCAGGGTGAAGGCCTGCCCATCCTGTGCCTGTCGGGCCTGACCCGCGACAGTCGGGATTTCGACTATGTGCTGCCGCATCTCACCGGCTTCCGGGTGATCCGGCTGGATTATCGCGGACGGGGACAATCGGACTGGGCCGAGGATCACAGCAGCTACACCATCCCGCGCGAGGCGCAGGATGTGCTGGAACTGCTGGCGCATCTATCCCTCGACAGCGTGGCGGTGCTGGGCACTTCGCGCGGCGGACTGGTCGCCATGGGATTGGCCGCAGGCGTGCCGCAGGTGCTGCGTGGCGTGGGAGGCCACCGTCGCGACGGCAGAGTTAAGTCCGAGGGAAGGCGGCGCCGAACCCGTTGCCTGATGAGCTGCTTGGCGTGGTCCATCGGCAGGGAGAGATAGGCGGGTAACAGCCGACAGGAGGAGCTGGCCGGGGGCTGTGCTGCGGGTCTTTTGCTGAGGGGCTTTGTCGTCGTGACTGGCGATCGCCGTGCCTTGTTGGGCGCGTCGTTGGAAGATTTCCGTGGCCTTGGCGATTAGCGCACTGTTTTGGTTTTGCTGTAGAGAGCTCATAATGTTGTCTGTTTTGTCGTTTGTTTTTGATGACGAAAGGTCTGATTTTCATCTTGACGTTAAACGCGAGCACAATCATGGGTCCGTTCATCGCAGTTGGGATCATGACAAGCCGAAAGGCATTGCTGAAGAAACACATTTGGCT
>CAYMEC010000134.1:0-4784 GCA_964389425.1 uncultured Roseovarius sp. | reverse complement strand
TGGTTTCTGACAGTTGAACCAATCGCCCGGCGTTCAGGTCATGATCCACGAGGAAACGGCTGGCCAAGGCGACGCCCTGCCCGGCAATAGCCGCATCAATAGCCAGGGCCGTCTGACTGAACCTCATGCCGCGATCGGTCGGGGCCTCCTCCCCCAGCGCTCTGCAAAATGCAGGCCAAAGGTCATGTGTGTCGTGCAGTTTGGGCGCACTCTGCAACCCGAGGTCCGCATGTTCAGGGGCAGTCACTGCAATCACCTCACTGGGGAACAGCCGCCAGGCCTGAAGGCTCGCCCCGAATGGGGGCGTTGTCTGCCGGACGGCGAGGTCGATGCCATCAGCAGCAAAGCTCGACATCTGTTCGGTTGCCAGAACGCGCAGATCGATATCCGGGTGACGGGCTGAGAAAGCGGGCAAATGAGGGATCAGCCACTTCGCGGCAAAGGTGGGCGTGACCGAGATGATCACCTTTTGCGGCAGCGGGCGGACTTGCGCGGTGGCTTTGCGCATCTGGTCGAAACTGGCGGCGATGTTGGCGTGATATTCATGGCCCACTTGGGTGAGGGCGAGACCCTTGGGAAGACGATCAAAGAGCGTCACGCCCAAGTGTTTTTCCAAAGCGCGCACATGCTGCGCCACGGCGCCTTGGGTCACGCGCAGCTCCTCCGCAGCGAGGCGAAAATTCAGGTGGCGACCGGCCGCATCAAAAGCGCGGAGGGCGTTCAGCGGGGGAAGGGATGGCTTTGACAATAAATTTTCTACAGTTGTGATGCAGAAGATTGATCTTCTTTGCGCTGATAAAACAAGTAAATTCGGGGAAACTGACAAGAGGATTTGACAGATGAGCGATCAAAAAGTGGCCCTGATTACCGCAGGCGGCAGCGGCATGGGGGCAGATGCCGCCCGGAAACTGGCCGAGGATGGGTTCAAAGTGGGCATCCTGTCGTCGTCCGGCAAAGGGGAGGCTTTGGGCGAGGAACTGGGTGGGTTTGGCGTGACCGGTTCGAACCTTGAGGTGGCAGACCTGCAAGCGTTGGTGCGTGGCGCGCAGGAACGGTATGGCCGCGTGGACGTGGTGGTGAACTCTGCCGGGCATGGCCCCAAGGGCGATATTCTGGGCATGAGTGATGACGACTATCACAAGGGCATGGATGTTTACCTGATGAACGTCGTGCGCATGGCGCGGCTGGTGACGCCGATCATGCAGGCCCAAGGCGGGGGGACGACGATCAACATCTCTACCTTTGCTGTGTTTGAGCCTGATCCGTTGTTTCCGACGTCAGGCATGTTCCGGGCCAGTCTGGCGGCGTTCGGGAAGCTTTACGCCAACCAGTATGCGGCGGACAACATCCGCATGAACAACGTCATGCCGGGCTTCATCGACAGTCTGCCAGAGACGGAAGATCGACGTGCGCGCATTCCGATGGGGCGCTACGGACGGGCGGAGGAGGTTTCATCCATGATCTCATGGCTAGCATCGGAAAGTGCAGCATACGTGACAGGGCAGAATTTCCGGATTGACGGCGGTTTGACGCAATCCGTTTAACCCCGATTTTCGCTTGCCATACGAACCGGGCGGGCCTATACGGCCCTCTCACCCGCGAGACCGGCCAAAGCGGCATGCCGAGTCGCGCGTTCTACCGCCTTGATTTAAAGGAGACGGAAATGCCCAAGATGAAGACCAAGTCGAGCTGCAAGAAGCGGTTCAAAGTGACAGCCAGTGGCAAAATCAAGACCGCGCAAGCGGGCAAGCGCCACGGCATGATCAAACGCACCAACAAGTTTATCCGCAACGCACGTGGCACCACAGTGATGAGCGAGGCTGACGCCAAGATCATCAAGCCCATGATGCCCTATTCGCGCTAAGGAGAACTGACAGATGCCACGCGTTAAAGGTGGGACAGTTACCCACGCCCGTCATAAGACAGTCACGACTGCGGCAAAAGGCTATTACGGCCGTCGCAAGAACACCTACAAGGTGGCCGCACATGCTGGCGACAAGGCCAACCACTACGCGACTCGCGACCGCAAGGCCCGCAAACGGAACTTCCGTGCGTTGTGGATCCAGCGGATCAACGCCGCCGTGCGCAGCCATGACGAAAGCCTGACCTATTCGCGCTTCGTCAACGGCCTCAGCCTTGCTGGCATTGAGGTCGACCGCAAGGTTCTGGCCGATCTGGCCGTGCATGAGCCGGCGGCATTTGGTGCGATCGTGGAGCAGGCCAAGACGGCCCTCGCGAAGTAAACACCCGGAATTTGAGAAATAAACCGCCGGTCTGCCCATCAGACCGGCGGTTTTTTGTGCGCCAAGGAATGGTCACAGTGTGACCCAACTCTTTCCTTCCCGATTTGTTAACCATTGAGGACAGGACGAAAAATAAGGAAAAGAGCAATGACCACAAAAACTGAGCAAGAGTTGAGTGAAAAGGCTCGCCGCATGTTGGCCGCCCATGATCGCGAAGTGCTGATCTGGCGCAGCGTGCGCGGCTGAGGCCTGTCGCCGAACGGCGCAAGCCCGTCACGAGTTTCCAGAAAGGCGTGTCCGCGGGACACGCCTTTTTTCAATGTAGTCAGTGCATCCTGCTTGGGATAGTTTTCCGTCATGGATCACAAGGAATTCACCGCCACGCTTCCAGCCGAAGATCTTGCCGTGTTGAATGAAACCGCGGATGCCCCGGGGCTATGGCATTTGGCAGGCCATCTCGGCCTGATCGTGGTGCTTGGGGCATGGATCGCGCTTGGGTTGCCGGTGTGGCAGGTGGCGTTGGTGGCACAAGGAGTTGCGATCTGTTTCCTGTTCACGCTGGAACATGAAGCGACGCACAAGACACCGTTTCGCACAGAGTGGCTAAACGAATGGGTGGGGAGATTTTGCGGGCTGATGATTCTGTTGCCCTTCACATGGTTCCGGTACTTTCATCTCGCCCATCACCGTTTCACCAACATCCCCGGCAAGGATCCAGAACTTGAAGCCGGAGCGAAACCGGAGACATGGGGACAATACGTCCGGTTCGTGAGCGGCCTGCCCTTTTGGTGGAGCATGGCAAAAGTGACCGTGGGCAACGCCCTTGACCGTGATCCGGGGCGCTACATTCCCAGCCAGGCACGACCGCGTGTTGTGGTTGAGGCACGGTGGATGCTGGGGATATACGCCGCCCTTTTGGGCAGTCTGTTTGTGTCGCCACTGATCTTCTGGGTGTGGATTTTGCCTTGTTTGCTTGGGCAACCTTTTCTGCGGCTTTACCTGTTGGCGGAGCATGGCCGCTGCGCGTTTGTCGCCAATATGTTCGAGAATACGCGCACGACCTACACGAACCGCGTGGTGCGGTTTCTGGCATGGAACATGCCTTATCACGTAGAGCATCATGCCCTGCCGCAGGTCCCGTTTCACAAGCTGCCGGAACTGCATGGCAGGATGCAGGGGCATCATAAGGTGGTGTCGAATTCATACCGGGAGTTTACAGCCGAGTTTGTCAACGATTTGAAGTAGGGCTGCGCGGGGTTACTTTTCAAACACGGATGTACGACCGCGAACTTCGAGGGCTTTGCGCGAACCGGTGATTTTGCCGTTCTGCGCATTGAGTGAAATCGGCGGCTCCTCTGTCAGCAATTTCTCAACCACCACGATGGAGTCGTAAAACCGCACGCTGTTGAGTTCGCGCGCGATCTCATCGAATGGAAAAATCTCATCCTGATCAGTGTACCAGCTGTGCATCTTGTCCACGAGGCGCTTGGCATATTCGATGAAGCTCGCCTCTTCCCGGAATCCGCCACCAAAACCTGGCCAGTAACTGGTGTGGGTGTCCTCCACTAAATAAATGCCCTGATCGGAAAGGTGCGGCCAGAGATGTTCGAAACTGGTGATCTGCTGGTGCATCATGTGGCCGCCATCGTCGATCACCACATCGAAGGGGCCGTGTTTCCTTGCGAGGTCGGCCAGAAACGACGGGTCGGCCTGATCGCCAATCTCTACGACGGTACCCGGTTCAGCATGGTCGCAGCATGCCGGGTCGATATCGGCAAAAGTCAGCCGCGCGCCGTCGCCGAAATAGCCTTTCCACATCGGGATGGACCCGCCGCGATACACCCCGATTTCGAGGACGGAGATGTCGCGCCCGCGAAAGCGGCCCAGTTCCCGCTCGTACACCCCGAAATAGTGTTTCCACTTGGTAATCGCCCGCTGATCGGTGCGTTTGAGGTAATCGGTGAAATATCCCATGCCTGCCTCATGACTTGTCACGTCCACTAGAGATGATCCGCGAGCTTCTTGCAATCATGCCCATGCGCGGATAGCAGAACATCAAACCGCTTGAAGGGTGCGACATGGATGATCTGCGCGACAAATATCTGTCCTTGATTGGTGAGGCCGGGGATGAGGCCACGCTGGAAGAACTGCGCGTGCAGGCCGTGGGCAAGAAGGGTGAGATTAGCCTTCAGATGCGCGAATTGGGCAAGATGACCCCGGAAGAGCGGCAGGTCGCGGGGCCGAAACTGAATGCGCTCAAAGATGAGATCAATGCAGCACTTTCCGCCAAGAAGGTGGCGCTGGCCGATGCAGCCCTGGATGAGCGGCTGAAGTCGGAATGGCTGGATGTCACACTGCCGACACGACCGACGCGTCAGGGCTCAATCCACCCGATCAGCCAGGTGACTGAGGAAGTCACGGCCATTTTCGCCGATATGGGCTTTTCCGTTGCCGAAGGGCCGCAGATCGAAAGCGATTGGTACAATTTCGACGCGCTGAACATCCCGGGCCACCATCGCGCGCGGGCGGAGATGGACACGT
>CAYMEC010000133.1:0-4843 GCA_964389425.1 uncultured Roseovarius sp. | reverse complement strand
CGTCGGGAATGCGCTGATTGAGTTCCTCGGGCCACGGGCGATCCGGATCAAGCCTGATGACGGCAACACCCCGCACGCCCGTCTTAACATGTTGAATTCGACCTGTGATGAGGTCGCTTGGAATGCGGACCCGGACACGGAACACCAATTGCTCCCGTTCGCTGAGCGTCTCCACTTGTTTTGGGGTGAACTGGGCTTCGGGGGATACAAATGAGACATGCGCAGGTATCGAATAATCGGGTAGGACATCCAGAATGATCCTGGCTTCAGCACCGATGGCCAACAGACCGGCTTGCTGCGCTGGAAGAAACACTTCCATGTAGACATTCTCAAGGCTCAAAAGGGTGAGTATGGGTGCGCCTGCACCAACCACCTCTCCGGGTTCTGCCAATCTGTAAAGCACACGCCCGTCGGCGGGCGCGACCAGAACGCTGTCTTCAATCTTTGATATCAGTCTTCGCACTTCCGCCTCAGCGGCTGCAATTTGGCTGTCCACCGTGGCCACGCGCGCGCTGGCTGCGCCCAGAATGGCATCGGCCACCTGAAACTCGGTCTCCCTATCCTCAAAAACCGTGACGGAGATGTTGTCGCCTGCCAACAGCGCCTTGGCGCGATTGAGCTCTTGCTCGGCTCGCCTGCGTTCGCTTTGCCGTTGTATTACGACGGCCTCGGCTTCTGCTTTTGTCTGGCGGGCAAGGGCGACCTCAGCCTCGGCTCTGTCAAGGGCAGCGGCCAATTCGTCTGTGTCCATTTCAACCAGAACATCGCCTGTTGTGACCATCGTCCCCTCGCGCGCAAGGATTTGAGCAACGCGTCCGGCCAGAGTAGGGGAAATCTCGACTTGGTCCGCTTCGATCCGTCCGTTGCTTCTTGCGAAACCCTCCGAGGCCGGATCTTGGCCCGTGTTCAATGACACAAAAGCAAACCCCGCGACCGCAAGGATTGCCAAGATGAAAAGAATTGCCAACCTTTGTTTGTTCATCGCGTTTTGTCCTGACTAGTTTGTCCGAACACGAAGAACGCAAAGCAGGGCATCGCGCATTGAGATTGGTCAAGTCGGTGGCTTCGAATTCTTGGTCCCGCGCGATCACGATTGCCATGCACGCATCATCTGAGCGATAAACAAACGCTTGCGCGCAGCAAGGAGCCGGTCTGCGCGACACATCACGCTTGGTTGACATGTCAGCTGGTCAATCCATCCGATGGCCAGACATCAACGCACACAAACGGGCGGTGGATTGGGCGCTCCAGGCACATCTCTAAACCGGAAAATTCTCGTCATCGAACGGGGTTTCGCCGGGATCCTCCAAAGGAGGCGCGGGTTCAGGAATTTCAGGAGAAACCGGATCATTTTGAGGATCCATTGGTTGAGGGGATTCTGGCTCCAAAGGTTCCGGTTTCGGATCGAACGGCGCAGGAACTTCCTTTGGGTCGGTCTTCTGCGCGTAGTGGGTGTTTTGATGCGTCATGATAGCGTTCCTGATTAGGCCTAACTTACGACAGCCCCTCTGTTTCAGATTGATCGATATCAAAAGCCGGGAAGAAATCTCAAAATCGGATTGCTGTCGACCCACCCGCAGCAAGTCCAGACCGCGCAGGAAACCGCACGAGACAAACAGTTTCGGCCTTTACCACCCGATCCCAGGCAACGCCAATCTGAGGCTGGCAAACCGGCTGCCGGATCGACGCGGGGTGGATGGTGAAGGACATGTCTTGATTTCGATCAATTGGCCAACGCAGTGCCTTGTTAAAAACCAGAACAGCTTCGAAGGAGAGTGCGAATGGAGGATATTCTGAAAATCGGGCGCGATTTTGTTCAGGCAATGCAGCAACTCGAGGGCCTATCCCAAGTCGACTCCGTCTACCATGAAAACGCCCAATCGGTTGAGGCGGTCATACCGCCCGGCCGGGATTCGCGTGTCACGAAAGGCAAGGTCGCCATCAAAGGTAAACGGGAAGACTGGGCCAGGACCCACACGATAAACACGATCGAGGCCGATGGGCCATACATTCACCCTCCAAACAGGTTCGCCGTGCGTTTCACAGCTGATGTCACGCAAAAGACAACGGGCAAAAGACTTAAACTGCGCGAGGTTGCGATCTATTCCGTCGACGATGGAAAGATTTCCAAAGAAGAGTTCTTCATGTACCCGCGATAGAGCTTTTGGAGAGACTGAAGGCGTGCGCCCCGAAACAGGTCTCGTTCGGATACAGAGTTCGCTCTAACTCTTTAGCGGGTAAGCCGGTGCGAAACAGCCGTTTCACCGGGGCGCTGATCATCAGCACGTTCAATGTGCAACAAGCGGGGTGCCAGTAGCGGTATAGCTCGCCAAGCATGGTCCGAAATTGCAAGTCTGAGTGAGGCGCCAACAAGTGTCTGACGTCAGCACCAATGGGACAGTTTAGGTCGATTTGATAAGAGAGGGTTTACCCTCAGCAACGCGATAACCGTTCTTCCTCTACGTCGATGAGTTCCACACTCTCACCACCATAACCTTTGCTGGGATGCTGTCTTAGGCCTGCAATTATGGCTAGGGTCTCATCCTCGCGCACCAGCACCTTTCACTGATTGAGATCGAGGTACGGGATGCGATCATCGGCCACCAAATGGTCTTTCGGGTGGGTCTGAGTGATGCACCGTTCTTTGCTGCTCAGATGCCGAACTCCACGGCGTTTGATTTTCAGAAGCAACCAATCCACCGGTCGAATATGTTGCTC
The DNA here is from genome assembly GCA_964389425.1 of uncultured Roseovarius sp. Classification (GTDB taxonomy): domain Bacteria; phylum Pseudomonadota; class Alphaproteobacteria; order Rhodobacterales; family Rhodobacteraceae; genus Roseovarius. The sequence goes on along the minus strand of CAYMEC010000133.1, from coordinate 2,125 downwards.
ACGCATCAAGGTGAGCGGTTGAAGCCTTTCACTGCTTCGATGGTTCCGTTTTTGGAAAGCTACTGAGAGTTACTGCACAACTTTAACTGCCCAGGTTTACTACTGAAAAGGCACAACTGGTTTTGAATTAACTTCTTAATCTGTGAGGTCGTTTTCGACGGCTCTAAAAAACCTGATCTGTTCCTGTGTGTGCCCTTCCCCCGTAAAACTGGGCCATTACTTTGGCTACGAGAGGGGGATTGGGCATGGCGAGGAAGCGACATTCAGACGAAGACGTGCTGAAGCTGCTGCGTGAGATCGAGCTGAAGTTGACTGCCGGTGATGATGTGGCCTCAGCATGCCGCAGTGTCGGGATCAGTGATGCGACGTATTACAACTGGCGGAAGCGGTTTGGCGGGATGGGTCGGTCCCAGCTGTCGGAACTGAAGAGCCTGGAGAAAGAGAACGCGTGGCTGAAGAAGATCGTCGCCGAGCTTGAACTGGACAAGCTCATTCTCAAGGAAAGCCTGAACCATTTAAAGCCCAGGGCCTGACCACAGAGGAGCTTCGTCAGGCCGTCATTCATACACGCCAGAAGCTCGCGACGTCTGAGCGACGGACGTGTCGGGTGATCGGCCTCGCGCGGAGCTCCCTGCAGTATCGCTCAGCACCCAGAGACGATGATGCGTTGCGGTTGGCAATCATAAGGCTGGCGAAGCAATACGGCCGATATGGCTATCGTAAGATCACCGAACTGCTCCGCGTCGAGGGCTGGCGGGTCAATCACAAGAAGGTCGAGCGGCTCTGGCGCGAGGAAGGACTGCAGCTTCCACAGCGGCACAAGAGGCGCAAGCGGCTCTACCACAAGGACAGCTCTATCATCCGGCTTCGGCCCACGCATCCGAACCATATCTGGGCCATCGACTTCGTCCACGACAAACTCAGCAATGGCCGGAGCTACAAGATGCTAACGGTTCTCGTCGAGTTCACGCGGCGGGCCTTGGCTGTTGTGGCCCGCACCAAAATGGGCGCCGACGACGTCCTTGAAGCGCTCTATCCGCTCCTGCTGCGGCACGGTTCGCCAGAATATATCCGATCCGACAACGGCCCGGAGTTCGCAGCAGAGGCGATGCAAGGCTGGCTTCGACGCGTTGGCATCAAGCCGATCCGCATTTACCCGGGATCGCCCTGGGAGAACGGATACAACGAGCGGTTCAATGGCACGCTGCGCCGAGAAGTTCTCAATGCGGAGTGGTTCACAACAACCGAGCAGGCACAGATCGTTATCAATCACTGGCTCAGGCAGTACAACCACACCCGCCCGCATCAGGCACTCAACATGCGGCCACCAGTCCCAGAAACTGTCTTAGAGAAGATGCCGACTAGTGGCCCAGAGATAGGGGGCTAGACAAGGCGGCGTCGTGATTGAGGCACACCATAGTCGGCTGAGTTCACGATAGAGTACCAGACGCCGTAGCCTTCGGCCTCAAGGAGGGATTTGAACTCTTCAAAAATCGCGCCGTCCCTGTGTTCGAGTAGACGTGGCACGTTTTCCATCGATACGTAGTCTGGCGCACATTCGGCAGCAATTTCTCCAAATCGCGGCACCAGTTCCCATTGTGGGTCTTCAGCATAGCGCTGTTTGTATGATGAAAACGGCTGGCAGGGTGCACATCCGACGAGAACTGAAGGTGCATCACCGGTAAAGTGCTTGCGAGCATCTTCCCCAGAAAGAGCTGCCACATCTTGAGCGTGGAAGGCGCTCTTGTTGTTCCTCTCGAAGGCATATTTGCATTGTGAGTCAATGTCATAACCCGCGAGAATGTCAAAGCCAGCGCGGTAGAAGCCATGACTAATTGCGCCGACCCCACAAAAGAGGTCGACCACTTCACCAGCTTTATTCGTATCGACGCGTTGCTCCATGCTCGAACCTGCTTTTTCGAATTTATGCAACACAACCCATTGGTGCGCAACAAAAAGCCCGCTCGGGCACTTGCCGCTGAGCCGTGATCCCAGATGACACCCAAGCAAATTTCGCCCAATCTATCCAAATCGGAGACAGGCTTAAATGACATTTCTTTTCAGTGATTTAAATGGTGCCCGGGGGCGGAATCGAACCACCGACACGAGGATTTTCAATCCACTG
>CAYMEC010000132.1:0-5335 GCA_964389425.1 uncultured Roseovarius sp. | reverse complement strand
CCGGCCTGTCACGCCGGGGGTCGCGGGTTCGAGCCCCGTCAACCGCGCCACCGCTGCTTTTCTCCTGATCAGGTTGGTCGCAGTTAAAGCCGGTTCAAGACGGATTTGGACGGAAGAAATCCCGCAGCGTTTGGGCCGTTTCGGCAGGGGCCGTATCCGGGAAGAAATGTCCGCCCGGCAAGCCCATGACTCGCATGTCACGGCATTTGTCGGCCCAGGCAACCTCCATGTCATACATCCGTCCCATGGCCCCATCGGCGCCGTACAGCACAAGGGCGGGGCAGACGATGCGCGCCTCAAGATCAGCGGTGTCATCCGCAAAATCATGCGCCAGCGTCGCGCGGTAGTCATTGCACATGCCCCGGATCGTCTCCGCGTCCCGCCAGGATGCGCGATAGGCCTCCATCTGGGCGGGCGCAAAATCTTCCAATCTCGCCGCGCCCCATCCCAGCAGGCAGGAGGTGTAGTAGGCATCCGGATCCGCACCGATCATGGTTTCGGGGAAGGGTTCCGGCTGGGCGAGGAAAAACCAATGGTAGTAGGCTTGCGCCACGTCCCGGCGCAGGGGCGACAAAAGCGAGTGGGTGGGCACGATATCCATCAAGGCCACGCGCGAAACGGTCTCGGGCGCATCCAGTGCCATACGATGCGTCACGCGCGCGCCACGATCATGGCCCGCGACGGCAAACTGCTCAAAACCCAGATGCTGCATCAGGGACAGCTGATCCTGCGCCATGACGCGGAAACTGTAATCGGCCACATCTTCGGGTTTGCCGCTCTGTCCATACCCCCGCAGATCTGGGCAAATGACACGGTGCTCATGGGCGAGTTGTGGGGCAATGTCGGCCCAAAGCGCGCGAGTCTGCGGAAACCCGTGCAGCAAAAGCAGAGGCGGTCCATCACCGCCTTCGGACCAGCCGATTTCGACACCGTTCAGCGTCTCAAGATGGTCCGTGAATCCCTTGATTTTCAACCCAATCCGCCCTTTGCCAACCGATCCAAAACACGCGCCCAGCTGCGCGTGCCTTTGTGGAAACTTTCGACATTGTATTTCTCATTGGGAGAATGGATCGCGTCATCTTCCAGCCCGAATCCGATCAGCATCGAATCAAGCCCAAGGATGTCGGTGAAAAACCGCGTCACCGGGATCGACCCGCCCATGGCCGAAAACACCGCTTCACGCCCCCATTCATCCGACAGTGCCTGGCGCGCATTTTCGAATTCCGGCCGGTTCGTATTCATCACCGACGCGGGCGAGCCATCGAGGTTGTTGTCCCACGTGACGCGCGCATCCGGCGGCAGGCGGTCTTCTACATGCTTGCGGAGCCTTTCGCGAACTCTATCGGGATTCATCTGGCCCACCAGACGGCAGGTCAGTTTGCAATGGGCCTCCGCCGGGATCACCGTCTTGGTGCCCACACCTTGGTAGCCGCCCCATAACCCGTTGATTTCCAACGTCGGGCGTGCCCATTGCTGCACCAACGCGGAATAGCCTTTTTCTCCATGGGGCCGCGACATCCCGACGGAGGTCAGGTATTCCTCTTCGTCGAACCCGCAGTTTTCCCATTGGCGCAGGATTTCCGCCGGAACCTCATCCACACCTTCGTAGAAACCCTCAATGGCCACACGGCCATTGTCATCGTGGAAAGTGGCGATCATTCGTGAAATTTCCTTCAACGGATTGAGCGCGGGCCCACCGTAATGTCCCGAGTGCAAATCAATTTTCGGGCCGTGCAGGGTAAATTCGTCTTTCACCATGCCGCGCAGTTGCGACGCGATGGATGGCACGCCCGGCGCAACCATGCCCGTATCACAGACAAGCGCCAGATCGGCTGACAGCTCTTCTTTGTGTGCCTCGAGGAATGGGATCAGCGAGGGCGAGCCCGACTCCTCTTCCCCCTCGAAGAAAAACGTCATCTTGCAGGGCAGGGTGCCTGTCACCTCCTTGTACGCGCGGCAGGCCTCGACGAAGGTCATCAATTGTCCTTTGTCATCCGCCGCTCCGCGCCCCCGGATCACTTTCCCATTCGGCGTGTCCTGCACCTCGGGCTCAAAAGGGGGCGTGTTCCAAAGGTCAACAGGATCAACCGGTTGTACGTCATAGTGCCCGTAAAACAGCAAATGTGGGCCCGGTCCATCCACATGCCCGACAACCATCGCCCGGCCCGGCGTCCTGCGCGCTTCGGCAGCGATTCCGATGCTTTGCAAATCGCGCACCAACCAATCGGCGGCCTTGTCGCAATCGTCATCATAGGCCGGATCCGTAGAGATCGAGGGAATGCGCATCAGCGCCATCAGGCGCTCCATCGCGTCTGGCAACTGGTCATCAATGCGGGCGAGGACGGCGTCGAGCGACATATCTTTCTCCGGGAATAGGGTGGGTTTTCGGAGCACCCTAAACCGGAGCCACGAATGACCACAAGATTGCCCAAGCGGTTCGATGCCCTTGCGTCTTCGATGTCCGGCGTCATGATGCGGACGGACCGTAATGCGTGTCCGGTTTTCTTCGTACGAAACGGCTAAAAAGGCGCAGGACATGCGAAGCACTTGATCCATGTCAAAGAATGTCCCCGTGGCGATTTGTACCCTGTGGACTTAGAATGTTTCAAACTATATCCCGGTCATACCAGCAGCGACCGCGTCAGATGCCGGATCGACCCAGACCCAAACCCAGAACGAACGCGTTCAAGGAGACACCAGGTGGATTACAACGCAAAGCTAGATCAAGCCATTGCGAAACTGCATGACGAAGGCCGCTACAGGACATTCATCGACATCGAACGCAGCAACGGGCATTATCCGCATGCGACATGGACGCGCCCCGACGGGTCGGAGCAGCGCATCACCGTATGGTGCGGCAATGACTATCTGGGCATGGGGCAGCACCCGGTTGTTCTGACGGCCATGCATGACGCGCTTGAGGCCACGGGCGCAGGCTCTGGCGGCACACGCAACATTTCCGGAACCACGATCTACCACAAACAGCTGGAGGCGGAACTGGCCGACCTGCATGGCAAGGAAGCCGCGCTCCTGTTCACGTCCGCCTACATTGCCAATGATGCAACGCTTTCGACCCTTGCCAAGCTGTTCCCGGGGCTGATCATCTACTCGGACGCGCTCAACCATGCGTCCATGATCGAAGGCATCCGCCGCAACGGCGGGCAGAAACGCATTTTTCGCCACAATGACCTCGACCACCTGCGGGACCTGCTGTCTGCGGATGACCCAGACGCACCCAAGCTGATCGCGTTTGAATCGATCTATTCGATGGACGGGGATTTCGCGCCGATGGCGGCCATGTGCGACCTGGCCGATGAGTTTGGCGCATTGACCTATCTTGATGAGGTTCACGCAGTCGGCATGTATGGCCCGCGCGGCGGCGGTGTCGCTGAGCGTGATGGATTGATGGACCGTCTCGACATCATCAACGGGACGCTGGCCAAAGCCTATGGCGTCATGGGTGGGTACATCGCGGCAAGCGCGAAAATGTGCGACGCTGTAAGGTCTTACGCGCCGGGCTTCATTTTTACGACGTCCCTGCCGCCAGCCGTGGCCGCAGGCGCGGCCGCCTCTGTTGCGCATCTGAAGGCCGAACAGTCGCTGCGCGATCTGCATCAGGAACGGGCCCAGGTGTTGAAAACGCGGCTCAAGTCGCTCGGCCTGCCGCTCATTGATCATGGCAGCCACATTGTGCCCGTGATGGTGGGCAACCCGGTCCACACCAAAATCCTCAGCGATATGCTGCTTGAGCGGTATTCGATCTACGTGCAGCCGATCAACTTCCCGACGGTGCCCCGTGGCACGGAACGGTTGCGGTTCACGCCCTCGCCAGTGCATGGCACATTCGAGGTCGAGGCGCTTGTTCGCGCTTTGGACGCACTATGGAGCCATTGCGCGCTGAATCGTGCCGATTTGACCGCCTGAACGTGCTGCATATGCAAAACTTCTTGTTTTGTGGTAAACTCTTGTAAACAAAGAGACCCGAGCCGAATCAAGTGTCGGACCCGTTCGGTCGGTCGGGCGTTGATTGGGGAAGGTTCGGGAAGAAAGGCAGGCGTATGGTCCTTCGCCGCAGAAGGTCGAAGAACGTAGAGATCGTGGAGGAGCCGCGAGGCTTTGACGCGTTTGATTTGCGTTTGGGCGACATCATGCGGGGCGAACGGGCCACGATGGGGAAATCCCTACTGGATGTGGAGCGAGAAATTCGCATTCGTGCCTCCTACGTCGCAGCCATCGAAAACGCCGATCCTGATGCATTCGACACGCCAGGGTTCATCCCTGGTTACGTTCGGTCTTATGCACGCTATCTTGGCATGGACCCCGATGAGGCGTTTGAAACGTTTTCCCGCGAATGCGGCTTTTCGCTGGCCCACGGCATGTCGGCGGGTGCATCCAGCATCCGCAAGGCCGATAGTGTGGCGGATCGCGTGGTCGCTCGCAAAGACCCGATCATGGAACCTGCGACACCCTTCTTGCCCGCCCGCGAAAGCCTGTTCAGCGGTATTGAACCGGGCGCGATTGGATCTGCCGCGGTTCTGGTTGGCCTGATCGCAGCGATTGGCTTTGGCGGTTGGTCGGTCCTGAAGGAAGTCCAGCAGGTTCGCCTTGCGCCCGTCGAAAACACGCCCACTGTGCTGACCGATCTCGATCCGCTGGATGGCGCGATCGTGGCGCAGACGGATGACACGGCGTCCAGGTTCCAGCCGTCCAGTTTCGGCACGTCGGAATCGCTTGACCGGGTCTACCGGCCTGAAGCGCTGGATGTGCCGGTGATCGTCGCCCGCGACGGTCCGATCGCAACGATTGATCCGTCTTCCGTCGGCACGTTGCGCCCGGAACAGCCTGTGGTCGAGCCGGTCGATCCGGTGGAAGCGGCGATTGCGTCGGTGTTGGCGCGGTCCGATGGCGACACGAGTGCCCCACAGGTTTTGGCCGATGCCAAACCGCCTGTGCGCGTGGTCGCGGTTCGGCCGGCTTGGATCAGGGTGACGTCTGCGGAAGGCAATATCGTGTTTGAAGGCACGTTGAATGGTGGGGAAACCTATGAGGTGCCCGCCCTGGAAGAAGCGCCAAGCCTGCGCGTGGGCGAATCCGGATCGGTCTATTTCCAGGTCGCTGATGCCCATTACGGACCGGTCGGCCCTCAGGGTACGATCACACGCGATGTGGCCTTGTCCGTGGATGCCGTGACCGAACGCTATGATCTGGCCGACCTCAGTCAAGATGAAGACCTCTCCACCTATGTGGCAGAGCTTGAGCTGAACGCGCAGTAACCACTCAACCGTAAATTACAGTCTAACCAGAGAGCATTCGTCTGGCCCCGGTCTGGCGATCC
>CAYMEC010000131.1:0-5398 GCA_964389425.1 uncultured Roseovarius sp. | reverse complement strand
GCTTGCCGGTAGACCGGGCATAGCCTTCGGCGGCATGCACAGCACCTTGTTCATGACGCACGAGAATGTGCTTGATGTCATTTTGCTGAAACACCTCGTCATAAATCGGTAGCACAGCGCCCCCGGGATATCCGAATACGACGTCCACACCCTGATCCTTCAGGGCTTGAACCACCATTTTCGCTCCGGTCATTTGACGTGTCATTGTCTCGCTCCGTTTATGACGTGTCCGTTCAGTCGTTTGCGCAAAAAAAAGCCCCCGGTCGATCGGGGGCGCATGGGGTACCGTTATGGTGTCCGTTACCGGCCCATGCGCCAACTATCTACAAGAATGACCACTAGGTCGGTCATGTTAGGCTCCTTTGCGTGCGGGGGACACTATGGTCGGGGGACAGGGGCGTCAACAGCCATTTTTCAAAAAGTTGTGCCGTGTGGCGGGGTTTCTTTGCATTTGTTGCGCAAACTGGTTGGCTCATCCTGAGCCATCTACGCGCCTGCGACCGGTATGTTCAGATCGGCACGGCACTTGAGTATTTGATCCGCTGCATCGGAATTTCCGTTTTGACATTTTGCACCCCGGGCAGAGAATTCAGGAAATCGATTTGGAACCGTCGATAGGCGGTGATGTCTTTGGCGAGGATGCGAAGCAGAAAGTCACAGTCCCCCGCCATCAGATGACATTCGACGACATCGGGGATGCGCTGCACCTCTTTGGCGAAGCGATCCACGGTCGTCTCATCCTGTCCGGTCAACCAAACCCGCGCGAAAAACGTCATTCCGAGGCCCAGGGCATCCGGGTTCAAGACGGCCACATATTTTTCAATCACGCCCGCCGCCTCCAGGTTTTTGATGCGGCGTAAGCAGGGCGTTTGTGACAGGCCGACCGCCTCGGCGATTTGGGTGCTGGTCAGTTTGGCATCGCGCTGGAGCAGACGCAGGATGTTTCGATCTATGTCGTCAAAGGCTTGTTGCATGACTGTCCTCTGCGATCAATTCACACCAGAGATATGCCATTTATTAGCGCAAAACGCCAATTTTTTTCCAGAAAAGCTGTCGAATTGGTTAAAAACCCTTCCGCCTTTATGTCAGACAATAGGAGGAGAGGCGGGGTCACCTATCCGGTCTCAACCGTGCAACAACCCGAAAGAGGTAACGTTTCATGCCCTATCCAGAGTTCATTCAGGCCTTTCCCAGCCTCGACGTGCCGTTTCCCGACGATGTGGTCGAAACCGCTGTCATACGGTCTGATCAGGGTCTTGTGGCCTTTTTCAATTTCCTGAAGGACATGGATTTGCCGCCCCATGCGCATGGGGCGCAATGGGGCACCGTGATCGAAGGGGAATTGGATTTCACCATCGACGGGCACACCAAAACCTACAGGCCCGGGGACAGCTATTCGATCCCTGCGGGCGTCACCCATGGTGCGCGCATAAAGGCGGGCACCCGGGTGATCGATGTGTTTGAAGAGGCGGATCGGTATCCGATCAAGTCGTAGCGGAAAGGTGTGCGTTCCGACCCAAGCGCAGAGTACGCTTAGTCGTCTAACGCGCGCGCTTCATCAATCAGCAGGATCGGAATGCCGCCGCGAATGGGGAAAGCCAACCCCGCCGCCTTGCTGATCAGTTCCTGAGCGTCGGCGTCATAGCGCAATGTCGTGTGGGTCTGAGGGCAAATGAGCGCCTCGAGCATCCGGCGGTCCGTGACGGATTGAGGCGCGTCATCGCTCATTGAAGCAGTTCCGTCTCATCCCCGCCGCGCAGGGCGTATTCCATCAGGGTCACCAGCGTTTCGCGTCGGGTGGTGAGGGAGGGGGCCTCAAGCAGCGCCTGTTTGTCTTCGGGTTCAAACCCCAGCAACATGGACAGGGAATTGATCAGAAGCTCATCATCGGCTTCCTTCAACGTGTCCCAATCGGCGTTGAGTTCGCGCGCGGTGAAGTAGCGCGACAGCAGGTTCATGAACTTCGTGCGGTCAAATCCCGGATCGGAATCCGCCGGGCCCATATCGCGTTCAAATCCGGCCCAGGACACGCGTGTGCGGCGATAAGGTGTGAACCCATCAATCTCTTCGAGGATGCGAAACCGGGACATGCCGCTCAGCGTGATCATGTAGCGGCCGTCTTCGGTCTCGGAAAACTGGGTTACACGGCCCACGCAGCCGATGGTGTGGAGCGGTGGGGCCTCATTGCCTGTGCTGGATTTCGAAGGCTGCACCATGCCGATAAGCCGCTCGGGCGTTTTCAGCGCATCGTCGAACATCGCCAAGTAGCGCGGCTCAAACAGATGCAACGGCAGGCGCGACCGGGGCAGCAATAAAGCGCCCGGCAGCGGGAAAACGGAGATCACCTCGGGGAGGTCCAGCTGCTTGAACATGAAGCAGAACTAGCCTGTTCAGCCGGTCAGGCAAATATCATTGACGACAGTTTCCGCCGCCCGTTCAAAACGATCGGATCGTTGGGCTTGAGCGCGTCGAAAATGGTGAAAAGCTGCGTTTTTGCCGCGCCGTCATTCCAGTCTCGATCGCGGCGGAAAAGGTCGAGGAGTTGGGCCACGGCCTCTTCTGTCTGACCGGCGGCGTGCAGGGCCTGCGCAAGGTCAAACCGCGCCTGATGGTCGTCCGGGTTCGCCTCCACCGCCGCCGTGAGTTCGCCCAAAGGTCCGGCATCGGCGGCCTGACGGGCAAGGCTGAGCGCGGCATGGGCGGCCTCCAATTCCGTCGTTTCGGAGATTTCAGCGGGCGCGCCGTTCAAAATGGCCTCCGCCTGATCAAGATCATCAAGCGCGATGTAGGACCGCACAAGGCCTGCATAACCCCGCGCGCTGCTGCCGTCCTCCTGAAGGATCGCCGCATAGGTTTGCGCCGCGTCCGAGGCCGCACCAGCCTCGAGCATTTCATCGGCGGCATCGAGCGCGTCATCCAGGCCGCCGCTGGCATCCCCGCCCGCCAACGCGGCAGCGCGGTCGATAAAAGCATCAAGCTCGGATTGGGGCACCGCCCCCTGAAACCCGTCCACCGGCTGGCCCTGCCAGAAGGCATAGACCGTGGGGATGGATTGCACGCGCAACTGCCCCGCGATCATCTGGTTTTCATCCACGTTGACCTTGGCCAGTTTTACCGCGCCCTTGGCTTTGGTCACGGCTGCCTCCAGCGTGGGCGTCAGGGTCTTGCACGGCCCGCACCACGGGGCCCAGAAATCGACAATGACAGGCGTGGTCTGTGAGGCCTCAATCACCTCGGCCATGAAATCAGCCTCGGAGACGTCCTTGATCAGATCATCGACAGGGGGCGTTCCACCAAGTTCAAGCATGGGGCACCTTTCGGGGTTGTGGGTGCAGAATGGGTTTGATGGCTACATGGCCCAGCGGGGGCTGCGTTGCAAGGGGGCGGGAGCGCGAACCACTCAATCAAAGCGCAACAGAGTGGCTTCGGCTGGCCCCGGTCTGGCGATCCCGGCCCGAGTTCAGCAGCGCTTTATCGTTGGGTATCCGGGCGACACTCGTGCGACAGCCTGCAATTGCCATTTCGCCAGGCCCTGGGTGGGGCCTGCCGAAGGCGCGGCGGCCCAAGGGCCTTGACGCCGCGCCGGTGAGTTAGAGATCAAATGTCGCGAAGACGGGCGCGTGGTCGCTGGGTTTTTCCCACCCCCGCGCATCCCGGAGAATCCGTGAGGAGTGTCCGGCGGCGGCGATATCTCCGGTGGCCCAGATATGATCCAGACGGCGGCCCTTGTCGGCGGCGTCCCAATCGCGGGCGCGGTAGCTCCACCAGCTGTAAAGCTGCCCTTCGGGGATATCGGCGCGGGTCACATCCTGCCAGCCGCCAGCCTCCATCACCTCGTCCAGATGCTTCACCTCGATGGGTGTGTGGCTGACGACCTTCAGCAGTTGCTTGTGAGACCAGACGTCATCCTCGCGCGGCGCGATGTTGAGATCACCAACGAGAATGGACTTAGAAGGCTGATCCGACCGACCCCAATCGCGCATGTCGGTGAGGTAGTCGAGCTTCTGGCCAAATTTCTCATTCACCGCACGGTCCGGCACATCCCCGCCCGCGGGAACGTAGAAATTGTGGATGGTCACGCCGTTCTCCAGCTTCCCGGCAATGTGCCGGGCGTGGCCGAGATCCGCGAAATCGTGACTGCCCACCTCCTCAATGGGCAGCTTCGACAGGATCGCAACGCCGTTGTAACCCTTCTGCCCCCGCGCGATCATGTGGCGGTAGCCCAGTGCGGCGAACACGTCTGCCGGGATCTTGTCGACCGGGCTTTTGCATTCCTGAAGGCACAGCACATCGGGGCCTTCGTTCCGCAAGAGTTGCGCCACGAGGTCGGCGCGCAGGCGGACAGAGTTGATATTCCAGGTGGCCAGAGTGAAGGGCATGTTGCAGTCCAGTCAATTTGAGGTCTGGGATGCAATAAGCCCAAGCGCGCGGTCCAGCGCAAGCAGGAAGGCGGGGGTATCCTCGATCTGCGGGATATGGCCCACGCCGGGCAGAGTGATCAACCGTGCCCCGGGGGTGAGAGCCACCAGTTCTTCGGCCTGAGCCACCGGCGTGACGGTGTCTTCTTCGCCCCAAATGTAGACCACGGGCAGGTCAAGCGCCTGGTATTCCTCGGCCCGCGTGCTGCGCGCGTCCTGGGGCGGGACCAGAAGGTTGGGCAGCCAGTCGGCGTAAGCGGCGGTTGTGCCGTCGCGGGTCAACGGGCGCTGCAAGAGCGCCACGCGGTCGTCCGTGACGGCGTCTTTTCTATGTACAAAACCTGACAGAAAGGTCCGCGTGAGCCACGGGTTCGTCATGGTCAGCGCGGTGGCGGATTTGCGCAGCGGGGTCGGGCGCAGGGGCAGGGGGAGCGTGGCCTCCTCCTCGTGCCGCCCGAGCGCCAGTGCGCCGCCCACGACGACCAGCCCGGCAAAGGCATCCGGGTTGTCCATCACGGCCTCGACAGACGGGCCAGCGCCGACGGAATGGGCCACGAAGATGGGCTTTATCTCCATTGACTTGACCAGCGCCAGAATGCGCTGGGCCTGACGCGGGCGGGAATAGTCGCCATCGCTGGCATGATCCGAAAACCCAAAGGGCGGCATATCGAAGCCAACGGCCCGCCAGCCATCCGCACCCTTGGCCTCCAGCACGGGCCCCCAAAGCCCGGACCACGCGGCGGTGCCATGGGCAAAGAGCAAAGGCTTGCCATCTGCGGGGCCTGCCTCAAGCACGAAGATCTGGCCCTCCTCTGTCGTGATCAAACGGCCTTCCTCCGGCAGGATGTCCGTGCGCGCATCACCTTCGCGCAGCATCGCGCCTACGGCTGCAACGGCAAGGACGAGCCCCGCAAGAACCCCGATCCAGATGACGGCGCGAATAATCCAACGCATGACATGTCCTTACCTTTTCGAAGTCC
>CAYMEC010000130.1:2442-5461 GCA_964389425.1 uncultured Roseovarius sp. | reverse complement strand
TTGGATGCATCAGGGCGCCAGCGCTGCGTGGTTCCGATAAATTTTTTGCCCTTAATCGACAGGTTCCAGCCGCCGTCGCAAAAGCTGCCGGGCGTCGCGCCGGGGCTAACCGTGATCTGCGTGCTGCGCAGGCCCTCTTGCAGGGCACCGATCAGCAAGCGGTATCCGTCTTCAATCGTGAAGCGGGCAGGGGCGTTGTAGCTGAGGGCGAGGTTCACGACACCCGCCCCCTGTGGCACCGCGCCGCCCCCGGTGGTGCGCAGGAGGACAGGCCAGCCTTGCGCGGACAAGGCTTTGCAAGCCGCCGCAAACCCGTTGGTCCGCTCAAATCTGCGCGGACAGACGATCCCCGGAGCAACGGATGCCCAGAGCCCAACTTGCGGGCCGTCTGCGCTAAAAAGATCGTGTTCAAATCTCAGCCCCTCCGCTGCATCCGCGGCCAGCCGCACTTGGGGCGTCACACGGCAAGCCCTTCGATATCCTCGCAGATCGCCGTCAGCAGATCGCCTGCAGGTGCGCCATCCAGCGCACGGTGATCGAAGGTCAGCGACAGCCCCACATGCGGGCGTAATTCGATGCCGCCGTCTTCTGCACGCACGGACCGGTCGGTCATCCGCCCGATGCCCAGAATGCAGATCTGGCCCTGATTGAGGATAGGGGTGAAGTGTTCGACCCGTGTGAGGCCAAGGTTGGACACAGTGAAGGTGCCCCCCGTCATCTCGGTCACGGTCAGCTTGTTGGTCTTGGCCCGTGCGGCAAGATCCTGACGCGCGGCACGCAATGCGGTGACATCCATCTTGTCGGCCCCAAAGATGGCTGGCGCCACCAGCAGGTTGCCGGGTAGGGCAATCGCCACCGACAGGTCGATGCCGTCGTGCAGATGCACGTCGCGGTCGACGACCTTGCCGTTCGCGTCTGGCACTTTCTTCAAAGCGCGCACGACTGCGAGCATCAGCAAGTCTTCGACGGATACCTTAGTACCACCCTCGGCCAGCCGTGCCTTTTCGGCCATCAGAGTAGTCGCATCCGCACTGCCGTGATGGGTCAGCTGCGCCGCATTAGCGAGGCTTTTGACCATCGCGTCCGCGATCATGCCGCGCACGCCTTTTAACGGCACGGTCCGCAGGCCGTCGCTCATGAGATAGTTCCGATGACACCACCCTTGGGTACCACGGCGTCCGCTTCTTCCTTGATGGTGATGGTGCCAGAGGCCGGGGCGTTGATCTCGTACTGAACTTTGGCGGTCATGATCTCGGCAATCAGTGCGCCCTCTTCAACTGTGGCGCCATCGCTAACAAGCCAGGTGGTGATCACAGCGTCTTCGTCTTCTTCCCAGAGGTTTGTTGGGATGATGATATCTGTCATTTCTTGTATCCTGATTGGGAATGCCCTGAAGGAGCGGGACCGCCAGTCAGCGGCCCCGCGTGAACTGGCCTCAGGCCGCTTTCATGCTGTCAAAGGCAGCGACAATCTTGTCGGGGTTGGGCAGGCAGAACTGCTCCATCACCCGCGCGTAGGGGATCGGGACATCGGGGTAAGCCACACGCTTGGGCGCGGCCTTGAGAACCGAGATATCGTGTTCCGTCACACTGGCGATGATCTCGCCCGAGACACCGTAAGACATATAGTCTTCGTCCACGACGATCAGGCGACCGGTCTTGGCCACGGAGGCGCGAATGGTATCGCGATCCAGCGGGACAAGGCTGACCAGATCGATCACCTCTGCGCTCACGCCTTGACCCTCTAGCTGTTCTGCCGCCTTCAGCGCGTTGTGAACACCCATGCCAACGCTGACGATGGTCACGTCCTTGCCTTCGCGGGCGACCTTGGCCTTGCCGATTTCAACGGTGTAGCTTTCCTCTGGCGTATGCACCGTGGCACCCGGTTCCGTCGCAAGCCACCCCATGCCCTGCAGGCTTTTGTGGTACATGTAGACCACCGGGCTGTCGTCGCGCATGGCAGCCGTCATCAGCCCCTTGGCGTCATAGGCGTTCGACGGGCAGACGACCTTCATGCCAGGCAGGTGCGCAAAAGTGCCATAGAGACACTGCGAATGTTGGCCTGCGTCTGAATAGCCACCCCCGGTGGAGGTCATCAGCACCATCGGCACCTTGAAGTTGCCGCCGGAGAAGTAGGTGTTTTTGGCCATCAGGTTGTAGATCGCATCAAAGCAGACCCCGAAGAAGTCGACGAACATCAGCTCGACCACCGGGCGCATGCCGTCCTGGGCGGCCCCAACGGCAGCCCCAATAAAGGCGGTTTCCGAGATTGGCGTGTCGCGGATACGTTCCTTCCCGAATTCGTCCAGCAAGCCGCGCGTGTTGCCGTAAACACCGCCAAGTGCGCCGATGTCTTCACCCATCACAAAAACCGAAGGATCAATGCGCATTTCCTGCGCCACGGCTTCGGCCATGGACCGTGCGATAGTGAGTTTTCTTTCGTTGGGTACGTTCATTTCCTATCCCTCCCGTTCACGCGAAAACGGCCGTCAGCGCGTCTTCGGGCGCTGGATCGGCACTTTCGCGGGCAAATTTGATGGCGGCTTCGACACGCGCCGCGCTCTCGGCCTCGATGGCGTCGAGCTCAGCCTCCGTGGCCATGCCATCGGCCAGCATCTTGGCTCGCATCTTTGGGATCGGGTCCTTTTCGAAAAGCGCGTCTTTCTCACCTTCGGGGCGGTAGCCTTCCGCGTCGCCCATGAAGTGGCCGGCCAAGCGGTAGGTTTCGACCTCGATCAGCGATGGCCCTTCACCGGCCCGCGCACGGGCAATGGCCTCACCCGCAGCGGCGTAGATCGCATAAGGGTCGTTGTCGGCCACGCGGACGCCCGGAATGCCATAGGCAGCGGCCCGGTCGGCGTTGTTGGCGATGGCGGTGGAGTCTTCCTTTGAGACGGAGATGCCCCAATCGTTGTCCTCGATCACGCAGACGAAGGGTAGCTTCCAAGTGGCCGCAAGGTTCATCGCCTCGTGCCAGCCGCCCTGGTTCACGGCCCCTTCGCCAACAAAGGCCACGCCCA
>CAYMEC010000130.1:0-2342 GCA_964389425.1 uncultured Roseovarius sp. | reverse complement strand
GCCCACGCACGGCCCATTTTGTGGCGGCATAGGCTGGACAACCGGGCGCGCCTGCAAGGCCGGCGATTGAGGACAGGTTGATGATGCTGCCGCTGCGGTTTCGTTTCATGCCCGGCACAACACTGCGTATCCCAAGAAACGTGCCGGTTTGATTGATCGAAACCAACTGGTCCCAGGCAACAAGGGTCGTGTCTTCGGTGCCCATCACGCGGAAGATGCCTGCATTGTTCACCAGAACGTCGATTTTTCCGTGGTCCGCTTCGATTTGCCCGACAACGCGGGACCAATCGCTTTCTAACGCGACATCTTGCTGCAAGAACCTGCAGGAAGTCCCGATGCTCTCTGCGACAGCCTCGCCTTGAGAGGCATCCACATCCGTGATGATGACGGTTGCTCCGGCGTCAACAAACAGTGCTGCTTCGGCGGCGCCCATGCCGCGCGCACCGCCCGTTATGAGTGCCACTTTTCCGTCCAGGCGGTTCATGCCGCGAATTTTCTGGCGAGTTGTATCGCCAACAGACGAGAGAAATAGCGTGCTTGGCTCAGGTTGCCGCCGGTGAACCAAAGACCCTCTTGAGCGGTTTCCACCCACATGTTGCGCAACTCGCCAATCCAAGGGCCGGGATCGCCTTTTGTGCCGGAACCATATCCCCAACAAGGCCCAACCTTTTCTGCGGTGTCACGGTCAACAAGCGCGGCGACCCAGTCGGTCATATCGCCGTATCCCGTCGCATAGACAACGGCATCTGCGGGCAGAGTGCTGCCATCTTCCAGATGCACGGCCTTATTGCTCAGATGATTGATCCCCTGGCCGGAGCGGACCTTGATCTGGCCGTCCATCACCATCTCCGCAGCACCCACGTCGATGTAATAGCCCGACGCCGTACGGCGGTACTTCATGCCCAGCCCGGCGCCGTCTTCCGCGAAATCGAGCGTGAATCCTGCAGCGGTCAGGCGCTGATAATAGTCACTTTGATCTGCACGGATCTTGTCCCAGATCGCTTTGTGCCGCTTCTCCAGCAGACGCAGGGGCATTGAGGACTGCAGGATGTCGGCCTTGTCGGTCGTGATGCCCTTTGCAAGAGCCTTGGCTGAATAAAGCGGGCCAAGCACCCGCTTGCAATAATCATCCTGCCGCACCACCAAAGATGACGACCGCTGCACCAGTATCGGGCGCGCACCGATGCGCACCAGATCGGCGGCGATGTCATGGGCGGAGTTGTTGGCTCCGACGATGACCACGTCTTGGCCTTTGAATTGGTCGTCCAGCTTGAACGCGCTGGAGTGCATTTACGGCCCTGAAAATGCGTCCTGGCCGGAGAATTCCGGCACATTTGGAAACCCAGAGAGCCCTAAGGCCATTACGATATGGGTGGGTTGCAAGGTGACAGACGCGCCGTCTTGATCAACCTGCGCTGTCCACGTCTTGCTGGTTTCGTCAAAGCGTGCGGACGTGAGCGCCGTATTTGTCCAGATATCCAGCTCCAGGTCTTCGACGAAAGCCTCCAGCCAGTCGCCCATCTGGTCTTTTGGGGTGAAGACGGGCCAGCCTTCGGGAAAGGGTTTGAAAGGCAGATGGTCGTACCAGACCGGATCATGCAGCACGAGGCTGTCATAGCGCGACCGCCATTGGTCGCCCACGCGTGGGTGTTTGTCGATGATCAGATAGGGCACCCCAAGATCGCTGAGTTGCGCGCCGAGCGCTAGCCCGCCCTGACCTCCGCCGACAACGAGCACGAAGGGCGCGTCCGGATCGCTTTGCCCCGAACGCGTTTCGGCCAGATCATCCAGTTGAGTAAATAGTGTCTCGCAAACACCGTCCGACAGGCGCAGATAGCCACGGCCCGTTCCCGATGCCACAGCGAACCGAAAGAACCCTTCGGAGGCCTCTGCCTTCCCTTCGAACACGACATCGCGCATACCTGCAGGCGGCCCCATCCGCGCCCCGAAGGTGGTGATTTCCTCTCGCCCCTCTATCGTTTGAAGTGTCCCCCCAAACGGAAGATAGTCGCGCCAGAACCCGCCCTGCGCAAAGAGGGAGGCAATATCATCTGCATTGCCTTCGGCGAGTGCTGTGGTGAAATGAGGCAGCCAGGACTTCGCGGACATGGGCGTCAAACCGCTACTTGCGAAAATTCAGCAAGCGCGCGCGGCTCCGGGGGGACAACAAGCCCGGGCTCCGTGGGAAGCGAGATGAGGCCGTTGTCGATACCAAGAACATCGCCGCTGAGTTCGGTTCGAAGGGCATTATCGTTCACATCGACCTCGCAACTGGAAGCCTCGCCAATGGCGGCGCGGACCCGTTTGCGCAGCCGCTCCGTCGCGATCAGCGATTTTTTTAT
>CAYMEC010000129.1:0-5752 GCA_964389425.1 uncultured Roseovarius sp. | reverse complement strand
CCGCCCTGATGACCCGGTTGGAGGCAGAGGCGAGGCTTCTGGGCGCACAACTCGTCACCACGGAAAAAGACGCAGTGCGATTGCCCCGCGACTTCCAACAAAAGGTCGTCACCCTGCCTGTCCGGTTGGAAATCGATGATTGGAACACGCTTGATCGCACATTGTCCGTGCCGCAAACGCCTACCAGGGCCAAGCTGCCCCGGACATGATCCGGGGCCTCTGTCATTTTGCGCATTGGTCCCGGCTCAAGGCCGGGAGACGGCTTGATGGATCAGGGGTTAGTTCAGTTTCCCCTCGATCACGTCTTTCAACTCGGGATACGCCATGTTCTGGTATTTCGTCCCATTGATCAACAGTGTGGGCGTCGAACTGATGCCATCGGCTTCGCTGTTTTCCTGATACACGGCCACAAGCGCCTGCGCATTCTCTCGGTCGGTGAGGCAGGCATCCAGCTCTTCCTCCGTTAGGCCCGCCACCTTGCCGATCTTGCGCAACCGGTCCGCCACACCTGCATCCGTGCCATCGCCAATCCACTCACGCTGGTCTTCATAGATCATGTCGACAATACCAAAGAACCGCTCGGGACCGCCGCAGCGCGCCACCATCGACGCCCAAAGCCCAAACTTGTCGAAAAACACATCGCGGTAGATGAACCGCACTTTGCCGGTGTCGATGAAATCCGCCTTCAGTTCCTTGAATTGATTGACGTGAAAACTCGCACAATAGGGGCATGTGAAAGAGGCGTATTCGATCAACGTCACCGGCGCATTTTCATCGCCCATGGCCATTTCCGCCACCACGGAGGTGTCAATCTCTGTGTCCTGAGCCCTAACCATACCGGTCAATCCCGTGCTCATCATCATGGCACCGCCCAGGATCTTCAGGCTGTCGCGTCTTTTCATCTGTGTCATCCTCTTTGATCTGACTTGTTGTTCTTCAGAAAGTTCTGCGCCAGCGTCTCAAGAGCCCCGCGCAATCCTTCGTCATCGACATCCTCGGCCATCACGCGCGCCTGTTTGCGGGTGACGTCGTCAATAGGTTCCGTCTTGGTCTGCTTCGGCGTGAACTGCGCCTGACCTTCGGCAAACCCCGTGGCCGATGTCTGGGTCAGCCGCACCTTCGATATGGCGTTGTACCCATAGGCTGCGTTCACCTTCGCCCGCAGCTTGTCTTTCTGCATTTCCAGCATAGGGGCCTGCGCACCCGTGGTCAGAACCGTCAGCGTTGCGCCCAGCCCCTGACGGCCATAGCTGATCTCAACCGGGCGCGCGATGGCGGCAATCTCTTCGCCTACGATCTCCGTCCAATGAGTCACCACCCGGCTCACGGCGAACCCGCGCGACTCGGTGGCCTTTCGGATCTGGCTCGACAGCACCTTGCCGCTGCGTTTGAAGCCTTTTGTTGTGCCCTGATGAACGGGCATGGCTGACCTCCCGGGATGTTTGCACTAACTTAGTATATGGACACATGAATAACAGCCCCTCACGGAACGGTGTTTTGATAACAGATGCGTGACGTCTCTGCGCAAGAATTGCTGGAATGGTACGACAAGCACCACCGCATGCTGCCTTGGCGCGTGGGGCCGGATCAACTTGCGGCGGGGGAACGGCCCGATCCCTATCGCGTCTGGCTGTCCGAGATCATGCTGCAACAAACCACTGTTGCCGCGGTGAAATCCTACTACGAGCGGTTCACGTCCCTCTGGCCCAGCGTCACCGATCTGGCGAGGGCCGACGATGCCGACGTGATGGGCGAATGGGCGGGGCTGGGCTATTATGCCCGCGCCCGCAACCTGCTCAAATGCGCCCGTGTGGTGGCCTTTGACATGGGCGGTGTCTTCCCCGACACGCGCGACGGCTTGCAGGCCCTGCCCGGCATCGGCCCTTATACCGCTGGTGCCATCTCCGCCATCGCATTTGACGCTCCGGAGGTTGTGGTCGACGGGAACGTGGAACGGGTCATGAGCCGCGTCTTCAACATCCAGACACCCTTGCCCGCCGCCAAACCGGAACTGACGAAAGCGGCCCGGGGCCTAACCCCCAAGGACCGCCCCGGGGATTATGCGCAGGCGGTGATGGATCTGGGCGCCACCATCTGCACCCCCAAGAATCCCGCGTGCGGCATTTGCCCATGGTCCTCGCCGTGCTTGGCGCGTGCGGAAGGCGCACAGGCGGGTCTGCCCCGCAAGACGCCCAAGAAGCCCAAACCCACGCGCCTCGGCATCGCCTACGTCGCCCGTCGTGCCGATGGCGCATGGCTTCTGGAACAGCGGCCCGAAAAGGGGCTTCTGGGCGGTATGCTCGGCTGGCCTGGCAGCGATTGGAACGACGCGCCTGAACCTGCCGCTCCGATCGCCGCCGATTGGCAGCATCTGGGCGAGGAAGCCCGCCACACCTTCACCCATTTTCACCTGAAACTGCGGGTTGAGGTGGCCAATCTGCCCATGGATGCCGCCCCCACCCGGGGTCATTTCATCGCAAATGGGGACTTCAGGCCCTCCACCTTGCCGACCCTTATGCGAAAGGTCTTTGACTTGGCACGCGATCGCTTGGAAAATGCCACAAACCCGCGGTAGCCAAAGAGCCAACACTCAAGTGGGACCCTGAGGAGCAACGCTCATGATACCTGCCAGTCAAGTTGCGAAGATCCAAAACGCCATCCCCTTCTGGATGTCGATCCTGCTTGTCCCCATCGCATGGTTCAGCGCCGTCACCGGCGGCTGGGCGGTGATCCTTTTGCCGCTGTGCACATGGTATCTCTTTTCCATCCTCGATGCGATCTTGGGCCTCAACACGGAAAACGCCGACCTCGACACCACCGAGGATCAACTCAACTGGTACAAGCTCATCACCCTGATCTGGGCCCCCGTGCAGTTCTGTGTGCTTTTCGGGATGATCTGGTACGCGACGGGGCCGGGTGATGCCCATCTTGGCCCTCTTGAGACGATCCTACTCTTCTTTGGTGTGGGCGTGATCACCGGCACGGTGGGCATCAACTATTCCCACGAACTGATGCACCAGAAGGACAAGCGGGAACGTTTCCTGGGCGATGTGCTTCTGTCCATGGTGCTCTATTCCCATTTCCGGTCCGAGCATCTGCTGGTGCATCACCGCTATGTCGGCACCCCGAAGGATCCGGTCTCCGCCCGGTTCAACGAAGGCTTCTACCGGTTTTTCCCCCGCGTCCTGCGCGAATGCTTCCTCTCTGCTTTCCGGGCAGAGGCCGCGATGCTGGAACGCAAAGGCAAGGCATGGACGGATCTGTCCAATCCCTTCTTCCGCTACTGGGCGTTGCAGGCCATCATGCTGGCCCTCGCCGTCGCCATTGGCGGGCTCGAAGGGCTCGCCCTCTTCCTCTGGCAGGCCTTTGTTGCGGTCTGGCAGCTGGAAATCACCAACTACGTGGAACATTACGGCCTGACGCGCAAACATCTGGGCGATGGCAAATACGAATATGTTCAGCCGCGCCACAGCTGGAACGCGGCACAAAAGGCGTCAAACTGGCTGCTCATCAACCTGCAACGCCATTCCGACCACCATTACAAACCTGACCGGCGCTTCCCCCTGCTGCAAAACTATGACGAGGATGAAGCCCCCCAGCTGCCCCACGGCTATCCGGTCATGACCATGGCCGCGATGGTACCGTCGCTCTGGCGCAAGATCATGAACCCCCGCGTGCGCCGTTGGCGGGAGATGTACTACCCGGAAGTCACCGATTGGCTGCCTTACAACAAGGCCACCAACCCCATGCCGCGGTGATTTTGGGCTTCTAGAAAATCAAAAAGAACGCTCTGGGATGGTGTGAATTGGTCACTAATACTGCACGATCACTGACAGGAAATCCTCGTCGCTGATCACCGCCGTGTGGTGGCCTTTCCCATGCTTGTCTTCCATGTGCCATACGTCGCCGGGGCCAATTTCTCTCACTTCACCATCGCTAGCCGTCACGCGCACCGCGCCACTCAGACAAATCAGTTTTTGTGCAACCGGCGTGGGATGGATCGGTTCATCCCAACCGGATCGCAACCGCAAAAACATGGTTTGGACGGCGGGTTCCGGCGCCGAAATTTCAATCGCCTTGGCCGGAGGTGCAAAAAGTTTCTCTTCGAGCTGCACATCTACATCTGCCCAGCGACTTTCCCCATCCGCGTCCGAATATAGCCGGTGATACTTCATGCATCTTTCTCCCGTATGATCGGTCATTCAAACGACGTGTCTGGAACACCAACTTCAAAATGGCCAGAACCCGGCCGAATGACCACCAAAGAACTCCCAAACGAAAAAGGCCCCCGCTCAAGCAGCGGGGGCCTTCTTGTCGAAAAGCTCATGGCTTACTCAGCCGGCGTTGCCGCCGCTTTGTTCTTGCCCTTGATCGGTGCCCAGATCTTCTTGTTCGTCAGATACAGCAAAACGGACAGAACGCTCAGCATCAGGAACCCGACAAGGCCGGAGAATTTCCGGTCTGTCATCTTGGGCTCCGCCGTCCACATCAGGAAGGCAGATACATCCTTGGCGATGCTGCTGAGATCAGTGTCATAACCGTCATTGTATTCGACATCGTCCCCCCACAACGGCGGTGCCATGGCAATCCAGCCGCCCGGGAAGGCCTTGTTTTCATACAGGATCACGCCGGCTTCTTCCTTTTCCTCACCGGTGTAACTGGTCAGGAGGGAATAGATGTATTCCGGGCCGCCCATACCTTTGACCAACTGGTTGATACCAGTGCCGTTCGGGCCGCTGAAACCTGCCCGCGCCTTGGCCATCAGGCTCAGGTCGGGTGCGTTTTCCAGAAGGCTTTCAGGGAAGTGATCCGTGGGCTTCGCCGGGCGCCAATCGTCCAGTTCGGCATCATAGACCTCGTAGAACTCCGCATAGGCGCGCATCTGATCTTCCGGAAGGTGCGGACCACCCTCATCAGAAAGTGTACGCAGCGGCACGTACTTCAAACCATGGCAGGACGAACAGACCTCAGTGTAGACCTGCAAGCCGCGCTGCAGCTGGTTTTCGTCATATGTGCCAAAGGGCCCTTCGAAGGAGAAGTCGATATCCTTGACCTCACCCGCGCCACCGGCAGCCACCGCCGCTGTGCCCGTCAGGCACAGCGCGGTTGCTGCGGAAAGTGCAATACGTTTCAACATGTTTTGTCCTTTCCTTACTCTGCCGGTGTTTCGACAGGGCCGCTGCCATCGGACGCAGATTTGCCGTAGTGGGCTTTGAAATCCTCTTCGATGGTTTCCGGCTGTGCATGCGGCTTCTCGATCACGCCCAGAAGCGGCAGGATCACCAGGAAGTACGCGAACCAGTAGGTTGCCCCGATCAAGCAGATTGCCGGGTACCAGCCTTCGGCAGGCATCGCGCCCACCCATGTCAGCATGATGAAGTCTGCCACGAGGATCCAGAAGGCAATCTTGAACATCGGTCGATACCGTCCAGACCGCACCGAAGAGGTGTCCAGCCACGGTGTCAGCGCCATCACAGCGATGGCACCAAACATGGCCAGCACGCCGAAGAACTTACCGTCGACGATACCGCCGGTCAGGAAGTTCGCCGCGATCACGATCCAGACCGTGTCATCAAAGCCCCGCAGGATCGCGTAGAACGGCAGGAAGTACCATTCCGGAACGATAAATGCAGGCGTCGCAAGGGCGTTCGCCTCGATGTAGTTGTCCGGGTGACCCAGGTAGTTCGTCATGAAGCCCACGATGGCAAAGAACACCGCGAAAATGACCGCCAGCGCGAATAGGTCCTTGATC
>CAYMEC010000128.1:0-5890 GCA_964389425.1 uncultured Roseovarius sp. | reverse complement strand
GACGGGGAAGGTGAGACGCAAGAGCAGGTGGGCGTCGAAGATGCGACAGCGTCTCGGCAAACCGGCCTCGACATCTTGGCGCAGGCAGGAAATGTCGCGCTCTACGGGCGGTCCAGTCTGGAGGCCGCGCGCTCTGCCGGGAATTCAACACAGACAAACTATCGGGGTGAGGTTCTGTTGAAGCTCAACCGTTCCTTGCGGGTTTACAAGAACGAAAAGGGGTTCGCGGTCATTCGGTTTCAGATCCTGCCGAACGGACAGGTGGGTTGGGTGAGGATCATCCGAAGCGGGGGATCCCCCAACATCAACATTGCCGCTGCCGCCAACGTGCGTCAGGCTGGCCCTTTCCCAAGCACCCCGAACGGGGAACCGGTTGAGATCACGCTGACTTTCCAGAGCAGATGACCGCAGACTGCGCAGCCTGTTGTTGCCCAGCATTTCTTTTGCCGCGATGCTCTGGACCCGCGCCCGACGGCCCGGTGTGAGAACGTCCCTAGGTCGTCGCCGAGGGTCGTAGGATGGCATCGCCTTGATTGGTCACAGCGGACTGGCAGGCCGTATACTTGCGCGCGCAGCGGCGTTTCCCAGCGATCTTATGCGCCACTGATGGGCGAAACAGATGTCTATTCCGCAATGTGTGAGACCCGGTTCGAAGGCTTGCAGTCGGGCGCATCAGGCGGCCAAAGCACCCTCAATCGACATCGACAGCTTCTCCACCAATTCCCCCATCTGATCATCTGACAGGATAAAGGGCGGGGCGAGCAAGACATGGTCACCGTGGCGACCATCCCGCGTGCCTGCCATCGGGTAGCAAATGAGACCGTTTTCAACCGCGATCGTCTTGATCTTGCCGGCAAGACCCCGCGCCGGATCAAACGGGGTTTTGGTCTCCCGGTTTTCCACCAGTTCGACGCCCACGAAAAAGCCCCGACCGCGGATGTCGCCGACATGTGGGTGCTGGCCAAACTCATCAGTGAGCGCCGACATTAGTCGCGCCCCCATGCGCTGAACCCGGCGGGGCAGGTTACGACCGGTCAGTTCCTTCATCACGGCCAGCGCAGCCGCCGTCGCCACAGGATGGCCCAGATAGGTGTGCCCATGCTGGAAAAACCCCGTGCCATGAGCGATGGCGTCATAAATCACCTTCGTACACAGCATTGCACCAATCGGTTGGTACCCTGCCCCCAACCCTTTCGCGATGCACAGGATGTCGGGCGCAATGCCATCATGATCACAGGCAAAAAGATGCCCTGTCCGGCCCATCCCGCACATCACCTCATCCAGGATCAACAAAACACCGTGGCGGTCGCAAATCTCACGGATGCGCTGGTAGTATCCATCCACCGCGGGTACCGCTCCGAGGGTTGCACCCACGACAGGTTCGGCCATGAAGGCCATCACCGTCTCCGGGCCGAGGCGCTGGATTTCATCCTCCAGGTCATCTGCCACACGCTGACCGTAGTCAAAGCTGCTCTCATCATCGCGCCGGTCCACATATTCGTAGCAGGGCGCGATGTGGCTCATCTCCACCAGAATGGGCGCGAACTGCGCGCGGCGCCATTCATTGCCGCCAGCAGACAGCGCGCCCAGTGTGTTTCCATGATAGCTTTGCCGCCGCGCGATGATGTGGCGGCGCTCGGGCTGGCCAATTTCCATGAAATACTGGCGGGCGAGCTTTATGGCACTTTCGGCAGCCTCGGACCCACCCGACACGAAGTAGACCCGGTCCAGATCACCCGGCGCGTGGCTGATCAGCACCTCTGCCAGCTCTTCGGCGGGCTCAGACGTCATGAAGCCCGAATGGGCGAAGGCAATCTTGCCAACCTGCTCCTGCACGGCCTGGATCACCGCCTCATTGGAATGACCAAGGCAGGACACGGCAGCATCCCCGCAATCAAGGTAGCGCTTGCCGTCCGAATCAATCAGATAGGCCCCGTCCCCTCCCGCGGCGGTGGGCAGATTGGACTTGGTGTGGCGTGGAAAGACATGACTCATGTGGCACCTCCAAGGAGCAGTCTAGGGCCTTCCGGGCGAAAGGCACAGGGTAAAGCAAGGCCCTCAGGACTTGGGATAGTACACCGCCCCCGGCAGATAGGCGCGGGGCAAATCCATACCAACCGGCAGCGCGCGCCCGGTGGCCAGAAGATCGGGCAGAAGATGGGTATGGGGACCGGGCTCGGTCCCGCCTGTCCCGGTTGGAATGCGTCCCTGCACTTCCATGCGGCCCAACGCGCTTTCCACCACGCGCGTGGGGCTTTCCGCCAAAAGCGGCGCGCCGATCTGCGGCAAAGCATCGGCAAGAGGCAACCCTGCCGCGCGGTCCAGGGACATCTGCGCGGGCCCGTCAGCCACGCGGACGCAAAAGCGCCCTTCCTTGAGGCCCAAACCCAGATCAAAAAGCCGCATGGCCGCATCCGCCATCAAGGCGCCGACGTCTTCGCCAAGATCCGAAACGCTGTGCGACACGGGCAGGCACCCCCGCGCCCGCTTCACAGCCAGTACCACGCGGGGTTCGGAGATCATGTTCGGCGGATCAAAGGTCAGCGCGCGGATATCGTCATTGATCACCACGCGCATGGCGCCGTTCTTCGTGTGCACGACCACCGCATCGCCTTGGGTATCGACTTTGACGTCCGCATTCTCCGGCACTTCGAACTCCGCCAGCGCACCGACCACGCCCATGGTCCAAGTCCCGCGCGCGGTTTTGCAGGTTTGGATCACGAAATCGCGGATGTCTTTGGTCGCCCAAGGCAGTCTGCGGCAGGACGCGCCCAACTGGCCCAAACGGTCCGGGATCTTCGCCCAGACGTCATCGCGCACGTCCTCTGGCAGACCGCGCCACACGGCAATTTCATCACCCGAGCGCCCACATCCGAGGCACCAGCCTGTCGGTTCATCCAGTTTGCAGATCCCTGTGCAAGGGCTTGTGATGGTCACGCGACGGTCTCTTGCATAGGTGCCAATGCGGCAAGGATGGCATCAAGACCATCCGTCAACGCAGCTGGACCCGGTTGCAGGATGAGGGGAGATTTGATCTCTGTAATCCGCCCCATGGCCACCGCGGGGATCCGATCCCAGCCCGGGCGGGCGCTGATTTTTTCAGGGCGCACTTTCTTGCCGCACCAGGACGCAAGAATAACATCCGGCTTCGCGGCGATGACCTGATCCGATGTGACGATCCGGTCCACCGCCGCGGCCTTTTCCGCGTGCCCCGGAAAGACATCCCGGCCCCCCGCGATGCCCACAAGTTCGGACACCCATTTGATGCCGGAAATCATCGGCTCGTCCCATTCTTCGAAATAGACGCGGGGGTGTGGGCCGGTCACGGCACGTTCGGCGATGTCGTCCAGCCGCCGTTCATATGTGTCGGCCAGTTGTGACGCGCGGTCGCTTGCATCTACCATCGCGCCCAGTTGGCGGATCATGGCGAGGATACCCGCGATGTCACGCTGGTTGTATCCAACGACCATGACGCCCGCGCGAAGCAACTCGGACGCGATGTCGGCTTGCAGGTCAGAGAACGTGAGCACCAGATCAGGATCCAGCGCCATGATTTTAGGGATATCCGCAGAGGTGAAGGCCGACACCCGCGGCTTTTCTTGCCGCACGCGTTTGGGGCGCACGGCATATCCTGAAACGCCCACGATGCGGTGGTCTTCGCCCAGAAGATAGAGCGTCTCAACCGTCTCTTCGGTGAGACACACAATACGTTCGGGTGGAAACCGCCGCATTCTGGGGTCAGAGAGAAGAGCGACGCGCCTCTGCCCCGCCGCGGCGCGCACGGGGTGGCAAGCGCAAATCCAAAGGCGTCAAAGGTGCCTTCATGGAGGCCAGCAGCAGATCACAAAAGACCGCCACCGCCGGGGAGTGGGCGGCGAAGGGTTTTGCGCGCCCATAGGCGTGCGCGGCAGCATCGACGTAATGCGCACGTCCAGGCAGCGCGCCCAGCCATTGCATATAGCCCAGCTGGCCCATCTCTTCGGCCCGTTTGGCGGGCATGTCGCCCACATCCAGTTGTGTCAGTGTCCGTTCAAGAAGCATCGCGCCCTCCGCGCAATTCGGGCGTTGCGCGCGGGGGAAGCTATGTGTTGGCCGTGTCGGTCCATCGATCTGCTCCGTCCCTTGGCGCCCCGCCAGGGTTTCAGGTGGCTGCGGCGCGCATCATGCGCTGACCGGAGATGGCAGGTCTCCTGACTTGCGGGTCGACGCTTCCCCGAACCTTCCCGGGCCAAATGCCCAGTGGTGTTCTTTCGGGGTCGCTCACCGCTTACAGTTGCGGGGGCAGTCACGGAATTGGGTTTTTGGCCCGCACCGTGTTCCCTTTTGATCCCTTACGAGTCATCACTCGCGTGGGAACCATCACCTCAGTTATTCTGCAGCTGCATGGTGTTGGTCAAGTGCAAAGCGCAGCGCGTTGGAAATTTGCCCTCAGAGCAAGGGCAGCCGCGCACGCTGATCGGTATGTTCTGTGCATGTTTCGGCTACAGCAAATGCGCGGGCGTCCATTGGAACAGGCTTTTGTCATATTCAGTGATTGACGTCGAAAGCCACTGCATGAACAGCTTTGCCGCCGGTCGAACCGGCCCCGGCAATGTGACGAGGTAATAGCCGATCTGCGGTATTGGATCGTCGAACAGCACCACGAGTTCTCCTGACTTCAACTCGTCCGAAACGAAGGCAGGCACTGTTGCGCCGATACCATCACCCCGGCGGATGCCATCCAAAAGCATGTTGCCAGGCACGCGGACAACTCTCCGATCGGCATCGGGCGCAATACCCACCTTTTCCAACCACAGGTCAAACTCGACCGAAGCGTGTTCCTGCAGAAGCGTAAAATCGAGCAACTCGATCGGGTCTCTCAGAACGCGGTTGCCTATCAGTTCGCTGGAGGCGACCACAGTCAGACAGCCGGGAAGCAACATCTGAGAAACAAGCCCTGGCCAGCGTCCGGTTCCGTAGCGGATGGCCATGTCAATTCCGCCGGGTTTGAGGTCAACGGCCTGAATCGTTGAATCTATTCTCAATTCGATATGGGGAAATTCTGAAATGAATGTCGACAGGCGCGGCATCAGAAACGCGCTGGAAAACATCGGCGTCGCGCTTACCACCAGTGGCCGAACCGCTTCGGCACTCGTCACGCTCTCGGTCAAAGTGGCCATTGCGGCAAAGGCTTCGAGCAGGCCTGCTGACAGGTATTCGCCTTGCGATGTCAAGGAAATGCCGTGTCGGGTTCGGGTGATAAGCCGCGTGCCCAGATGCTGTTCGAGCCCGCGGATTTGCTGGCTGACTGCGGAATGGGTCACGTTCAGTGCCTCTGCCGCCCGGGTGAGATTGCGATGCTCGGCCGCGGCGGCGAAGGCCCTGAGTGACGTGAGCGAGGGAAACGCATGCCAATCCATACGTTAGACAATCTAACAATATAGAAATATTTACAACTTCGCGGTTTTCCCTTTCTGGCGCATGCTGGCACTGAAATTCATGCGCGGGGACAGGAGGCACACATGACGACACTTGCCGTATTGGGATTGGGCAACATGGGTTCGGCGCTGGCGCATTGTCTTCTCAAGGCAGGCTACGATGTCAGCGTCTGGAACCGCACAAGTGGAAAATCCGAGACATGCGCTGAGGCTGGTGCCACGATCTGCGCCTCACCGGACGAAGCCATCGAAATGTGTGATTTTGCGATCATCTGCATCAAGAGCCACAAAGAAACTGTTGAACTGGTCAACGGGCTGAACGTTTCGCTGAAGGGTAAGACCATCTGCGACATGAGCACTGGTGATACCTCGGATGCCGATAAGCTGGTTGCCATTCTGGGCAGACAGGGGGCTGGCTACATGCTGGGCATGATCAATGCCTACCCTTCCGGTATTGGCGGTGACGAAACCAC
>CAYMEC010000127.1:0-5958 GCA_964389425.1 uncultured Roseovarius sp. | reverse complement strand
TGGCCTCGGCCATCTTGTGCGTGGAGTTCAGACGTGTGCTCTTCCGATCTTGGCCTCGGCCATCTTGTGCGTGTCTTCGCGCTTCTTCACCGCGGAGCCACGGGAATTGACAGCGTCGAGCAACTCACCCGCCAGACGCTCTTCCATCGTGTTTTCGTTGCGGGCGCGGGACGCGGTGATCAGCCAGCGGATGGCCAGCGCTTCACGACGCTCGGGGCGCACTTCCACGGGCACCTGGTAGGTGGCACCACCCACGCGGCGCGAACGTACTTCGACGGACGGCTTGATGTTGTCGAGCGCTTCGTGGAACACTTCCACAGGCGCGCGCTTGATCTTGTCTTCCACGCGGTCCAGCGCGGAATACACGATGCGCTCGGCGACAGATTTCTTGCCGTCGATCATCAGGTTGTTCATGAATTTGGTCAGCACGATATCGCCAAACTTGGCGTCGGGCAGAACTTCGCGTTTTTCAGCTGCGTGGCGGCGGGACATGCTAAGTCTCCATTCTCACTTGGCGCAGACCGTCTCAACGGTCTGACAATTTGGGTTTCCATAACTGGCGCAGTGCGGAAGGGCCTCACGCTCTGCGACCTCGGCGGTCCCGGCGGTGTACACCCCGAACCCACCATTGCTGTAATCATAGGCCAGGCTGACGCAGACCCCGGATCGTGTCACCACGATCTCGCAACCTTTGGCCAGCTTGGAACACGCGCCCATCGCCTCGGTTTGCGCATCGCCGGCCGATGTGGCCGTGCCAAACGCGTGCACCCCGGCACCGGCATCCATGGCGAGCGACAGGAACTCGTTCGCATGGGCCGGAAGGGCCAGGGTGGCAAAACCCGATATGAGGGCAGCGCGGATCATTTGGGACGCTTGGCCCCGTATTTCGAACGGCGCTGCTTACGATCTTTGACGCCCTGTGTATCCAGAACACCGCGCAGGATGTGGTAGCGCACACCGGGAAGGTCTTTCACACGGCCGCCACGGATCAGAACAACGGAGTGTTCCTGCAAATTGTGGCTTTCACCGGGGATGTAGCTGATCACTTCGAACCCGTTGGTCAGGCGCACCTTGGCCACTTTCCGCATGGCCGAGTTCGGCTTCTTCGGTGTGGTGGTGTAAACGCGCGTGCAGACGCCACGCTTTTGCGGGCAACCCTGCAGGTGCAGGGATTTGGTCTTGCGGATTTTGGGCTGACGCGGCTTGCGGATCAGCTGTTGGATCGTTGGCATAGAGGCCTCTTCCTATCGTTTCATCATGCGCAGGCGTTCCAGCGCGGTTTTTTGGTTCACGTCCAAGGCGCGTCCGCCAAGCACGAAAGCCGCAAGCGTACCGTGCTACCTGCTGGTACGTCGCGGAAGGCATTCAGAGGATCGGGGCAATAGGCGCCCGGATCATGACCAGTTGCAATTTGATGTCGGACGAGTCGCGCACGCCCGAGGATGGGCGGCGTATAGGATGGGTGGGATTCGTTGTCAACAGCAGGGGGGCCTGCCGCAGGTCTGGCGGGCGCTGAAAGGCAAGATACACTTCAAAGGCGAACTCGACCCATAGATTGCAACTTGCTATATGGCAGAACACTTGTCACCCTTCGGCTTGAACGGGAGCGCGCGAAAAAACTTACATCCAAAATGTCGCCTCGTTCGGGTACCGCTCAGCATTTTCTGGGCGTCTTGGGGGACATGGTGATGCAGTTTCACATGAACGGATTCCGTCCTGGCAATTATCAGGTGCCGGACGCGGCGCGCGAACCCTATGCCAATCCCCCCATCGAAGACCTGCCCGATGAAGTCGATGTGCTGATCGTGGGCACCGGTCCTGCGGGCCTGACCATGGCGCGCCAGATGGCGGAATTTGCAGGCATTCGCACCTGCATTGTCGATATGGAACCCGGGCCTCTCCAGTATGGGCGCGCCGATGGCATCTCCTGCCGCACGGTTGAGATCATGGAGGCGTTCAACAGCAGCGCGCATGTGGTCCGGGAAGCCTATCAACTCAAGCAGAATACGTTCTGGGAACCGGACCCGGACAACCCGCAGCACATCAAACGCACCGAGAAGATCAACGATGCCCGCGCCGGGCTCTCTGAGTTCACCCATTGCATCCTCAATCAAGCCCGCCTGCATGAATTGCTGATCGACGGCATGGCGCAGTCCGTCACTCATCTGCGGCCCCATTACAGCCGCGAGTTTTTGGATCTGCAGATCGATGAAAGCGCCACACAAGATCTGACGGCCCACCCGATCACCGCCCGCTTCCGGCGCACCGATGATGAGGGCGAAGGCAAGATCGAGACGGTCAAGGCCCGTTTCATCGTGGGCTGCGACGGCGGGCACAGTCAGGTGCGCAAGGCCTTGGGCATCACGCTCAATGGTGACAGCACCAACAAGGCGTGGGGCGTGATGGATCTTCTGCTCAACACCGAT
Organism: uncultured Roseovarius sp.; assembly: GCA_964389425.1. GTDB lineage: Bacteria > Pseudomonadota > Alphaproteobacteria > Rhodobacterales > Rhodobacteraceae > Roseovarius. The sequence continues at coordinate 3,532 of CAYMEC010000127.1, read as the reverse complement.
TTCCCCGACATCCGTGTCAAAAGTTTTGTCCAGTCCAAGGACCACGGCGCCGTCATGACGATCCCGCGCGAAGGCGGGTATCTGTGCCGCTTTTACGTGGAAATGGACACGATTGAGAAAGACAAACGCGCCACCGACGTCGCCATCAACGAGGGCGATCTGATCGCCAAGGCGCAACAGATCTTCCACCCCTACACCCTTGATGTGAAAGAGGTCGCGTGGTGGTCGATCTATTCGGTCGGTCAGCGCCTTGCGGATCGCTTTGACAATCGCCCTCCCGGCAGTTCTGACGATGTGATGCCCCGCGCCTTCGTCGCCGGGGATGCCTGCCACACCCACAGCCCGAAAGGCGGCTGGGGTCTTAACACCTCCCTGCCCGACACGTTCAACCTGGGCTGGAAACTGGCCGCCGTTCTTCAGGGCCAAAGCCACCCCCGGTTGCTCAGCACCTACGGCACGGAACGCCGCAAGGTCGCGGGCCAGTTGATCGACGCGGATCGGGAACTGTCTCGCCTCGTTGCCACACGGCCCAACACGGGCGACACCTCTGATCAGGCCAAGGTGGACACGGCCAGGATCGAAGCCTTCATGCGGCGTCAGTGCGGTTTTGTTTCCGGCACCTCCATTGAATACGCCCCGTCCCTCATCTGCACCGGCCATGATCATCAACCTCTCGCGGAGGGGTTCAAGATCGGCCAGCGGTTCTTTTCAGCCGAAGTCACCCGCATGTGCGATGGCCGTCGCCAGCATCTGGGCCATCTTGTCAAAGCCGATGGCCGCTGGCGCGTGTTCTTCTTTGCCGGTGATGAAAACCCGACCGATCCCTCCTCCGAAGCGCATCAGTTCATCGACTTCCTCGCACACGACCCGCGCTCTCCGGTCGTCAGGTACACGGGTGCGCGCGCGGATATCGACGCGGTCATCGACACCTATGCCGTCTTCCAGCAACCGGACCTGTCCATGCCCGACCTGCATGACTACCTCCGCCCCGCCAAGGGGCGCTACGGCCTGCGCGACTACGAAAAAGTCTTCCACCCTGGCGGCCCGGAAGACATCTACACCCTGCGCGGCATCAACCGCAGGACAGGGTGCGTGGTCGTTGTCCGGCCCGACCAGCACGTCGCCGCCATCCTGCCCGTGACCGCCCATCAGGCCCTGTCGGCGTTTTTTGACGCCTTCATGATCGATCAGGGGTAAACGTCTGACCTTGCGAAAAAAGGCTAGGTCATGCCCCGGATTTCCTCCTAAGGTTGTCGCAAAGCTCAGGGCAGTTTCACATGGCAGCTTCCGGCACCGACTTCACTCAAGGCAGCACGATGCGTCATGTGACGGTGATGTCGTTCACCTCCTCCATCGGGATCATGGCGATCTACGTGGTCGACCTGCTGGATATCTTCTTCGTCTCGCTCCTTGGCCAGACAGAGATTGCCGCCGCCGCAGGCTTTGCCAGCACGGTGATGTTCTATGTCAGCGCCATGAATATCGGCCTGTCGATCGCCGCCGGCACCCTGACCGCGCAGTATCTTGGCCGCAACGATCTGGTGTCGGCCCGCGATGTCGCCGCCGCCTCCATGATCATGGCGCTGGCCGTGGGCATCGTGGTGCCGCTCGCCATGCTGCCCTTCATCCCCAACATGCTGTCCTGGCTCGGCGCGCGCGGAGAGGTGGCCGATCTGGCGCAGGTCTATCTCTGGATCGTGCTGCCCGCCTCGGGGCTGTCGGGCATGTCCATGGTGCTGGTGGCGGCCCTGCGCGCCCATGGTTTTGCCAAATGGTCGATGTATCCCTCGCTGGCAGGCGCCCTCATCAACCTCATCTTCGACCCACTCCTTATCTTTGGCCTTAACATGGGGCTTCCCGGCGCGGCCACCGCAACCGTCATGGCCCGCGTCGCGACCTTCGCGGTGGCCCTCTATGCCGCCGCGCGGCTTTTTGACGTGATCGCCAAGCCCAATGTCGCCACGACCCTGCGCTACGCGCGTGAGATCGTGCAATTCACCCTGCCCGCCGTGCTGGCCAGCGTCGCCTCTCCCATCGGGCTGTCGCTGGTCACGCGCTATGTCACGCAATTTGGCACCGACGCGGTGGCAGGGCTTGCCATCATCGGGCGCCTCTCTCCAGTCGTCTTCTCAGTCGTCAACGCTCTATCAGGCGCCATCGGCCCGATCATCGGTCAGAACTACGGCGCAAGACGCCACGACCGCGTGCGAGAAGCCTATTTCGACGCGCTCAAATTCCTCGCCATTTACACGGTCTGCGCCATCGCGCTTTTGATCCTCTTCCGCCATTCCATTGCGGACGCCTTCAACACCAGCGGCCTCACCCGCGACATCCTCTACTTCTACTGTGGGCCTTACGCGATCATCGCCTTCTTCAACGGCATGATCTTCATCTCGAATGCCGCCTACGGCAATTTGGGAAAACCGCAGATTGCCCCGCGCATCAACTGGCTCAAAAGCACGGTGGGCCTGTGGCCTTTCCTTGCCATCGGGGCCACGTTCGGGGTCTATGGCGTGGGAGCAGGTGTCTTGCTGAACGCGGCACTTTTCGCGGCCATCTCCCATATCATGACGCTCCGCCTCATTGCGCAATCCGCCGAAACCGCGCCCCGCGAAGTGGATGAAGAGGCCCATGCCCTGCAATCCACCCTTGCCTTTGAACACAAGGAACCCCAGCACACTTAAAAATTCGAAGCTCAGACCTGAGGCATGCCTGACTTCATTCACGCGCTGACCGTTTCGCCGGAGGCGGACCAAAGGTTCGACGGGGGCAGGACGGCGCGGCACGATGGTGCCGACCATGCGGGGCTTTTGAATGAAGCTGTGGGCCTCAGGTTTCCGGCCCGAGGCTCTATCGTGTCAGCCTGCAATCCACTCTGCCCTTTGACCGCAAAACACCCCAGCACGCATAAAGAAACGCCCGTGAACAACCCGGGCGTTTCTCAATTCATATGGAAGGGCCTTCAGCCGCCCCAGACGTAGATCGCGGCAAAAAGGAAGAGCCACACAACGTCCACAAAATGCCAGTACCAGGCGGCAGCCTCAAACCCCACATGGTTTTCCGCCGTGAAATGCCCGCGCCGTACCCGCAAGTAGCAGATGAACAGGAAGATCGTCCCGATGATCACATGCGCCCCGTGGAAACCCGTGGCCATGAAGAAGCTCGCGCCATAGATGTTGCCTTCAAAGCTGAAGGTGGCATGGCTGTATTCATAGGCCTGGAAGAAGGTGAAGATCACACCCAGCACGACCGCGATGATCAATCCCATTTGGATGTCCCGGCGCGGGTCCTTGTGGACCAGCGCGTGGTGCGCCCATGTGCAGGCCGCGCCCGAACACAGCAGGATCAGCGTGTTGATCAGCGGCAGATGCCAGGGATCAAAGGTCTCGATGCCCGCCGGAGGCCAGACACCATCCACTGCCGGGCTTTCCGGGCTCATCGGATACATGGCGTGCTTGAAGAAGGTCCGGAACCACGCGCAGAAGAACATCACCTCCGACATGATGAACATGATGAAGCCATAGCGCAGACC
>CAYMEC010000126.1:0-6001 GCA_964389425.1 uncultured Roseovarius sp. | reverse complement strand
ATGAACATCTCCATGAACCAGGTGTAGACCTCATCGGGGTCAAACTCGCACAGGAACATGAACCCGCCCAGCACCATCAGCCGTTCGATGTGGTGGCAATAGCCAGTCTTCAAAATGCGCCGGATCGTGTCGTCGATGGGTTCGATGCCTGTGGTGCCGTCATAGAAACTGGCCGGGATCTTGCGGGTATGGCCCCAGTGATTGGTCGTGCGCATTTTCACATGCAGATCTTCATAGGTCGCGCGCATGAATTCGCGCCAGCCGATGATTTGCCGGATAAACCCTTCCAGCGAATTAATCGGCACGTCATTCTGCGCGGCATGCTCCAACGTGGCATCAAGGATCTGGCGTGGGGTCAAAAGCCCCACATTCAGCATCGGCGTCAGCACCCCGTGCCATAGGAAACCTTCCCCTTCGACAATCGCATCCTCATAAGGGCCGAACGCTGCCATCCGCTCTTTGAGGAACACATCCAGCCACTCTGCGGCGTCCTCGTGTGTCGTGGGATAGATCAGGTGCTTAAGCGAGCCGTAATTGTCCGGGAAATCCGCCTCGACACTCTCCCGCGCTTCCAGATCCGCCTTGGACCGGTTGAGAGAGGGCAGGACAGGGATATCGCTCAGCAGCGTCTTGGGCACTTTCTTGCGATTGTCTTCGTCAAAGCTCCATTGCCCGCCCTGGGGATCATGGCCATCCATCATGACATTCAGCCGCTTGCGCTGATACTTGTAGTATTCTGCCATGAACCACCGCTTGCGCCCCTCGGCCCAAGCAGAATTGTCGCCCTCTGAGTTGATGAAGTAGGGCGTGTCATAGACAGACAGCGTGATACCCGCGCCATCGGCCGCCGCCTCCAGCCGTTTCATCGCTGTGTGATCCACCGGGTCGGCCAGAACGATCTTTGTCACACCGTCCTGTGACAAACCGTTAACCACTTGCGTGATCATGCCGGTTTCGCGGAGATGGCTGGCGATGTCCACTTCAAGCCCGTCCGCACGCAGCCGGTCCGCATAATGCGCCATGGTCGCGCGGTGTAGCCACAGTTTCTGCTTGTGCATCACCATCGGGTACTGCGGATCACCGAAGAAAAGCGGGTCCTCGACCATAACAACCCGGCCTGGCTCGGCCGCCATCGCGGGATGGTCGGCAAACAACTGGTGGGGAAAGACAAGCAGTGCGATAGACAAGCGTAGGATCCTTGATGGGACGGGTGTTCGCCTCTAGCTAATCGGCTTGCATGATTTGGCAATTCCCGGGTGGACAGGGCGTGTCATCGCATCATCTTCAATCGTCCGGAGAGAGAGGACCGTTTTGCCCGAAGGCCACACCATTCACCGTGCCGCGCGCGACCACCGAGAGATGATCGGCGGGCAGAAAATTGCGGCCATGTCACCCCAAGGGCGCTTCGCCGAGGGCGCGGCAGAAATCGATGGCGCGATTTGTGAAACCACGGGTGCGGTGGGCAAGCACCTGCTCTACCATTTCTCGAACGGCAAGACCTTGCATGTTCACCTGGGGCTTGGCGGTTACTTCGTCTGTCAGGAACAACCCGTCGATCCCCCACGGGAGGTCACGCGTTGCCGCCTTGAAAGCGCGACCCATTCCATAGACATCATCGGTCCCAATACCTGCGAAATCCTGCCCACGGAAACGATGGGGGCGTTCACCCTGCGCTATGGTGCAGACCTTCTGGCCGAAAACCCGGACCCAGACCGTGCCATAACAGCCATCCGCAAGAGCCGGGCGCCCATTGCCCGGCTCTTGATGGATCAAAAGGTCATCTCCGGCATCGGCAATATCTATCGGGCAGAGATCCTCTTTCTGCGCGGCCTCAACCCGATGACACGCGGCGTTGATATCCCGGAAGAGGAATTGCGCGGTCTGTGGGATGAGATGCGGGCGCTCTTGCAGCTGGGTGTGGAAACCAACGCGATCATCACCAACCCTGAACTGGTGGAAACCGGCAAGGTGCATGGTGAGCGGACCAATATCTTCGGTAAGAAAGACTGCCCGCGCTGCACGGCCAAAATCGTGAAATCCAAGCTGAGCGGTCGCACGCTCTATCATTGTCCGACTTGCCAGGCGTGAGGACCATCGCCAAAATCAGGGCAGTGCGGTACATGTGAGCTATGTCGACCTTTTCTGATCTTCTTATGACTGTCTTTGACCGCCGCGTCGGGTTTAGCACCCTGCGCGGCGACGACGGGCGCGCGATAGATGAACTGGCGGAAGCCCTGATCGGCACCTCCGGCGACGTCACGGGCCGCGACACCGGGCACCGCATTCTGGAACGGTATGGATCGCTCGATACGGATGGCAAACGCGCCTTCTTCCGCCACCTCGCGATCGAGATGAACATTGAACCCGACGCCGTGCGCGCGGCGCTGGCGAGCTATGAGGCAGAACCAAACAAGCAAAGTTATCGCGCTTTCATGGCCGCGTCAGAGCCGCCAAGACAGGAATTCTTCCGCCGCCTCAACCGTGTGCCAGGTGCCACGGAACGCATTGTCGACATGCGCGCGGATCTGTTGGGGATGGTGGATGACGAACCCGAGTTGGCCGCGCTTGACCTTGATTTGCGTCATTTGCTTTCATCTTGGTTCAATCAGGGCTTTCTGGTGCTGCGGCCCGTCAGTTGGCAAAGCCCCGCACTCGTTCTGGAAAAGATCATCGCCTACGAGGCCGTGCACCAGATCGAAAGCTGGGAAGACCTGCGCCGCAGGGTCGAACCCGGGGATCGGCGCTGCTTTGCCTTCTTCCACCCGGCCATGCCTGATGAGCCTCTGATCTTCGTGGAGGTCGCGCTGACCAAGGGGGTGCCGGGGTCCGTGCAGGGGCTGTTGTCCGAGGATCGCGAGTCTCTGCTGGAGGAGGACGCCGACACAGCTGTCTTCTATTCCATCTCCAACTGTCAGGTGGGGCTTGCGGGCATTTCCTTTGGCAATTCTCTCATCAAACAGGTGGTCGCAGATCTGTCGCTTGCGCTGCCGGGGCTGAAGACCTTCCTGACGCTGTCGCCTATTCCAGGCCTCGCTCGCTGGGTGGAGGCGGAAGACCTGATCGTGGATGAGACCACCGATCTGCGCGCTTTGGCCGCCCATTACCTTGTTTCGGCCAAAAGGGGCGACGGGTTGCCGCTCGACCCGGTCGCGCGTTTTCACCTCGGCAACGGCGCGCAGGTTCACGCCGTCCATGACGGGGCTGATCTGTCAGGCAAAGGTAAGGCGCAATCCTTTGGTACGATGGTCAACTACCTCTATGACCTGCGGCGTGTCTCACAAAACCACGAAGGCTTCGCCGCGGACGGCAAAATCGCGACCTCATCAGAGGTGCGTGCGCTGGATGCGTCGGCCAAGAAATCTCTCACTCGGAGGACAGCGCGTGACGAACCCGCTTTATGATCAGCTTTTTGGCCGCCATGCCGGCAGCGACGCGCCGTTTCTGATCCTCGCTGACGGATCAGAGGTAAGCTATCGCGCGTTTCTGCGCGAAGCTGCCCGGATCGCCCATGTGCTTGCCGCGGCGGAACTGAAGCCGGGTGATCGACTGGCCGCGCAGATCCATAAATCGCCCCAGGCTCTGTCGCTTTATGCCGCTTGCGCGCAAACGGGTGTTGTGTTCCTGCCATTGAACACCGCTTACACGGCGTCGGAACTGACGTATTTCATTGAAAACTCAGGTGCGCGGATGGTGGTATGCGATGCGGGTGCTGAGGACCTGCTTTCGCCCATTGCCCAAGAGCTTGGCGCGCAGGTGGAGACGCTCAATGCCGATGGGTCGGGATCCTTGATGAACAAGGCCACCACCCAAACCGACCAGTTCGAAACCGTGGCCCGCAGTCCCGATGATCTGGCCGCGTTTCTCTACACCTCAGGCACCACGGGGCGGTCCAAAGGCGCGATGCTCACGCAAAACAACCTGCTTTCGAACGCCGAAACCCTGAAGGAGTATTGGCGTTTCACGTCAGAGGATGTGTTGCTGCACGCTTTGCCGATTTTCCACACTCACGGGCTTTTTGTGGCCACAAACATCATCCTGCTCGCGGGTGGTGCCATGATCTTCCTGCCGAAATTCGACGCAAACGAGATGATCCGGCTGATGCCGCGCGCCACGTCGATGATGGGCGTGCCGACCTTCTACACGCGTCTTCTTGATCAGCCGGATTTCAATGCCGATCTCACCTCCCACATGAGGCTCTTCATTTCAGGCTCGGCGCCCCTGTTGGCCGAAACCCACGTGGCGTTTGAGGCTCGCACCGGCCACCGCATACTGGAACGCTATGGCATGACGGAAACCAACATGAACACGTCCAACCCCTATGACGGCGACCGCCGGGCGGGCACTGTGGGGTTCCCGCTTCCGGGGGTGGAGCTCAAAGTCACCGACCCCGACACAGGCGCCACCCTGCCCACCGGAGAGATTGGCCAGATCGAGGTGCGCGGGCCTAACGTCTTCAAAGGCTACTGGCAGATGCCCGACAAAACCGCCGCAGAGTTGCGTGAGGACGGGTTTTTCATCACCGGCGATCTGGGTCGCATAGACGCGGACGGCTATGTCACCATCGTTGGCCGTGACAAAGACCTGATTATCTCAGGCGGCTACAACATCTATCCCAAAGAGGTTGAGCTGGTGCTGGATGACCAGCCGGGCGTTCTGGAAAGTGCCGTGATTGGCGTGCCGCATCCGGATTTTGGGGAAACGGTGGTGGCCGTGATTGTTCCGGAGCAGGGGAACAGCCCAGACCTTGGCGCGATTGAAGCCGCCACATCCGAAGCTCTCGCCCGCTTCAAACACCCCCGCAAATACCTCCTTATGGACGAATTGCCCCGCAACACGATGGGCAAGGTCCAGAAGAACATCCTCCGCGACGACCACAAAAAACTATTCCAACCCACTGGCGCGGAATCAATCGCGTAGCGCGCCGCGCCTTCGCCCGGCCCCCGAGGGCCTCGCGAATTGGCCTTTGCAGGATGCTGCTCGGATGTCGTCCGGGAACCCAACGATAATGTGCTGCCAAATTGAGCGCTGGATCGCCAGACCGGGGCCATGCAAAGCCGCTCTGTCCGGTCTCAAATCCCGATATGAGCCTTCGATATATCCGGCGTCAGCGCAGCCATCGTCCCGGACCAGATCGTCTTGCCGCGTTCCAGGATCACCGCCCGGTCTGACACCGCGCTGATCTCCTTGAGTGACTTGTCGATCAGCAGGATCGTCAGCCCAGTCTCCTGTTTGAGCTTGGAAATCGCCGCCCAGATCTCCTGCCGAATAATCGGAGCCAACCCTTCCGTCGCTTCATCGAGAAGCAACAGACGTGGGTTTGTCATGAGTGCCCGCCCGATGGCCAGCATCTGCTGCTCTCCGCCCGAGAGGGATTGCGCCACCTGATGCCGCCGTTCGCCCAGCCGGGGGAAAAGCGTCTCCACGCGCGCTTGATCCCACTCCCCGGGCCGCGCCGCAGCCAACAGGTTCTCCGACACGGTGAGCCGTGCAAAGCACCGCCGTCCCTCAGGCACCAACCCAACCCCCAACCGCGCCACCTTGTGGCTCGGCAAGGCGCCCAGATCATGCCCGTCAAACCGCAACACGCCAGCGCTGGTAATCATCCGGCAGATCGCCTTCACCGTTGTCGTCTTGCCCATCCCGTTGCGCCCCATCAGCGCCACAACTTCCCCTTCTCCCACCTCAAGATCGACCCCGAACAAAGCCTGGCTGGGCCCGTATGATGCGGTCAGACTTTCAATGGTCAGAAAGCTCATACCTCCTCCCCCAGATAGGCTTGTTTGACGGTCGGATCGTTGCGGATCTCCTCTACCGTACCCGTCGCGATGATCCGCCCGTAATCCAGAACGCTGATCCGATCTGCCAAGGCAAACACGGCATCCATGTCATGTTCGACCAACAGGATTGGGGCCTGCGCCCGCAGCCCATCCAGAAACCCAGTCATAGTTTTCGAGCCTTCCGCGCCGAGACCCGCCATCGGTTCATCCATCAAGAACGCGCG
>CAYMEC010000125.1:0-6042 GCA_964389425.1 uncultured Roseovarius sp. | reverse complement strand
TTCCTCGTGGATCATGACCTGAACGCCGGGCGATTGGTTCAACTGTCAGAAACCAGCCTGAGCGAGAACACTGAATTTTTCTTGCTGGCCAAACGCAACCGTAAACGCACGCCCCAAGTGGACTATGTGATCGACTGGATGTTGGAAGAGGCCGGCGCAAGCGGGTTCAGATAATCTTCGCCGCCACCCGGATGAAAACATCTGGCACATCGCGCAGGGAATAAGCACCTGGATTGGTTTGCACCGCATAGATAAGGATACCAGCCGCGAAAATCGCGGTCAGGGCCGCGACGCGAGGCGGTCGGCGGTCGATCATCGCGGAAATGAGCGACGGCACTGAAAGCACCAATAGAAACACGCCGAGCGCGATCAGGATATCGGGTTCCACATTGGACATGCCCGAGATTTAGCCTGGGTCGGTGGAATAAATCAAACTTTCCTGACAGGGCGCGACGCGCAGAATGTTCGTTGTGCCGGGCACGTTGAAAGGCACCCCCGCAGTCACCACGATCTGATCCAGCGCCTCGGCATAGCCCTGTTGCCGTGCCGCACGTGCCGCCGCCAGAACAGCCATCTTGAAGCGATCCAACGTGTCGGTCATCACGCAATTCACACCCCAGCTCAGCGCCAGCCGCCGCGCCGTGCCCCGCAGGTTGGTCATGGCGATTATGGGCACACTGGGTCGTTCGCGGGCCGTCAGCAAAGCGGTTGTGCCCGATTGGGTGAAACAGCAAATGGCGCGGATATCCGTGGCCTCCGCAATCTCTCGGGCGGCGACGACGATGCCATCGGCCACGGAGGTGCGGACAACCACGCGGCTGGCCGCGATGATCTGTTCGTAGGTGGGGTCGCTTTCCACCTCGCGGGCCACGTTATCCATCGTGGTGACGGCCTCTATCGGGTAGCTGCCCGCAGCCGATTCCGCGCTCAGCATCACCGCATCGGTGCCCTCGTAAATCGCCGCTGCGACATCAGAGACTTCGGCGCGCGTGGGCATCGGGCTTTCGATCATGGATTCCAGCATCTGCGTCGCCACGATCACTGGCTTGGCCTTGGCCCGGCACTTGCGCACGAGGCGCTTTTGAATGGGCGGCACGTTCTGTACCGGCAGTTCCACACCCAGATCGCCCCGCGCCACCATGATCCCGTCAGAAGCCTCCAGAATACTGTCAAACCACTCCACAGCAGAGGGTTTTTCAATCTTCGACAGAATCGCAGCACGGCCTTTGACAAGGGCGCGGGCTTCTTCCACATCAGCTGCACGCTGCACGAAGGACAGCGCCAGCCAATCCACGCCCAGTTCACAGACGAATTCCAGATCCTTGCGGTCCTTCTCGGAAAGCGCGGCAAGCGGCAACACCACATCCGGTACATTCACGCCCTTGCGGTCGGAAATGACGCCACCCACACTCACTTCGGTTTCCGCAAAGTCGGGGCCGCACTCGATCACCGTCAGACGAATTTTGCCGTCATTGACCAGCAGCGTCGCACCGGGTCTCAGCGCCTCGAAAATCTCCGGGTGGGGCAGGCAGACGCGGGTTGCGTCGCCCTCTTTCGGGTTAAGGTCGAGGCGAAACATCTGCCCCGGTTTCAGCTCTTCTTCCCCTGCGGAAAAGGCACCCACGCGCAGTTTCGGCCCCTGAAGATCGGCCAGGATCCCGATAGGGCTGTCCAGATCTGCCTCGATCTGCCGGATGATCTTGTGCTTTTCGCGAATGGCCGTGTGTTCGCCGTGACTCATGTTCAGCCGGAACACATCCGCCCCCGCTTCGTGCAGCGCGCGGATCGTTTCATAGGTTTCTGATGCCGGGCCAAGCGTGGCCACGATTTTCACATTGCGATGGCGTCTCATGGGGCGCGCTGTCCTTCAAAGTCTGGGCCCGGCGACTGGGCCGGGAAAGTGTCTGCGGCGCGTTAACGCTAACGGAGTCAGCGATCTGCTTATTACGCAATTCCCTTCCCGCCGCAACTGTCATAGACGGTCCATGAGATATCTTCGTGACACGTCAATGACATATCAACCCTATCATATCGAAGGGGCCGACAGGCCCGCGCGCTGGCTGATCACCTGCGATCATGCCACCAATACCGTCCCCGATGCCGTGCATGGTGGGGATTTGGGCTTGTCTGCAGACGATATGGGCCGCCATATCGCCTACGACATCGGCGCGGCGGGGCTTGCATCGGCGTTGGCAACACATCTGGATGCGCCAGCAATTTTTGCCGATTTCTCCCGCCTCGTGATTGATCCCAATCGTGGGGAAGATGATCCCACCATTCTGATGAAGCTCTATGATGGCACGATCATCCCGGGCAACCGGTACGCTGATGAGGCAGAGCGGGAACGCCGCCTTGACCTGTGTTATCGCCCCTATCACAACGCGCTGGCCCAGATGGCCGCGCGTCAGGACGACACGGTTATCGTGTCTGTGCACAGCTTCACGCGCCAGTTTCGCGGCCGCCCGCCGCGTCCATGGCATGTGGGCGTCCTGTACGCCGCAGATGAACGGCTGACCCGGCCTCTGATCACGCGCCTGAAGGCGGAACCTGACCTCTGCGTCGGGGAAAACGAACCCTATACCGGCGCGTTGGAAGGGGATGCGATTGATCGCCATGCCATCGCCAAAGGCAGGGCGAACGTGCTGATCGAGTTGCGCAATGACCTGATCGAAACGGCACAGGATCAGGCCGCATGGGCCGCACGTCTGGCCCCTATCCTTGAAGCGGCCGCCCGCGATGGTGCGGTTTAGGGAAGCATGGTCTTTCAGTACATTGGCGCCAAAGCTGCTGGCATGTTCGGACAGGAAAATGCGGTTCCCGCTGCCCGCAGGAATGCCCCTGTCTCCGGCACGAAGACCGACATGCAGGCCTCTGGCTTGCAAAAAAACATGTGATCATGAGTGGCTGACGGCCGCCCGCCCGCCCGGGCGTGACAGACAGGACGTCATCTGCCCTCTGCGCCATGACGAAACCAGCCTGCCAGAAAGTCTTTGACGCAGGGCCGGCCCCTTGAACCCAACCCCCATCAAACGCATCTTTTGCTGAAAGGGAGAGCCGATATGGACGATCAAACCCAACTGGAACTGGAAGCTGCCGCCTTCCGCCGCCTGCGCCAGCACCTGATGGAAGACCGTACCGATGTGCAAAACATCGACATGATGAACCTCACCGGGTTTTGCCGCAATTGCCTGAGCCGCTGGTATCAGGAAGCCGCCAACGCCCGCGGCATCGAAATGGACAAGATGCAAGCGCGGGAGCTGTTTTACGGCATGACCATGGATGAATGGAAAACCAACTATCAGACCGAGGCGACGGATGCACAAAAAGACGCGTTCAAGACTTCGTTCGAGGAAAACGTCGGGAAACCGTGATCACTGACGTGTCATCCGGTTCGTGACATTCCGCGTGACGCGGCTTTGCACCAGCAAGATGGAAGACAGGATCAGGACACAGCCGATCACCTGCGGCAGTGTCAGGGCCTCTCCCAATGCAAACACGGCGACCGCGAACATCGTGGGCAACTCGACACTGCCATAAACTGCGGATCGTGCCGCACCGATCACGGGTGAGCAGATCATGTAAATCAGCTGCGGGATCAGAGCAGACAGCGTCGCAATTCCCGCAATCAGAAGCCATGTCTGCGCGTCCTTCGGGACCACCTCAATGGCATCTGACGTCACCATCAACGGAGCCAGCCCCAGAACCGCCCCCAATGAAACAGAGGCAATGCGGGCCAATGGCTCCACGCGCGACAATCTGTGCACCAGCACGCAGATTGCCAGGCCAAAGCCGAACGGCGCTGCAAGGGACAGCATCAAGGCTGGCACGTGCTCTGGTGCTACGGCCCCCGGCGCGCCTGCAATGAACGCCGCCAGGAAGATCAATCCAGAGGCCAGAACTGCTCGGCGTGTCGGAGGATCGCTGAACAGAACCCACGCGATGAGAACCGTAAAGACCGGGTAGGTCATGTAAAGGACGCCCAAGGTCGAGGCCGGCGCCGTCTCCAGCGCCGAAACATACCCGATCCATCCGACCCCCATGGTCACGCCGGACGCCAGCCCCCAGCAAATCTCCCTCCAGTGCTTTAGATTTCGCAGAACGATGGGAAGCAGGAAAATCGCGGCCAACGCATATCGATAGAAGGCCACGGCATGAGGGGCCATACCGCTATCGGTCAGGCCACGGCTGAAGAACGGCACGAGTCCGAAACCGATGGACGAAAACAGCACCCCTGCCGCAGCGAGCTGCACCGGAATACGCGTCGTCCACTGGGCCAGAGCATGGCTGTCTGTCATTCCGCCCCCGTATCACAAAGGGGGCAGAGGATGTTAGTTTTTCCGGGTCACCGGCACGTGCCGGTCCAAATTGGGTCAAACCGCCTTTTTCAGACTTTCGTCGAGGTAGATTTCGCGCATCCGTCGCGCCACGGGCCCCGGCGTGCCGTCGCCCAACGCGACACCGTCAATCTCCACCACCGGCATCACGAAGGCACTGGCGGAGGTGATGAAGGCCTCATCGGCCTCTTTGGCTTCCTCGATAGTGAAAGACCGTTCTACAACCTCCATCTGCGCCTCTTCGGCAAAGCGCAGAACAGCCGCACGCGTGATCCCGTGCAGGATGTCGTTGGACAATTCCCGCGTGATGATCTTGCCGTCCTTCACGATATAGGCGTTGTTCGATGTGCCTTCGGTCACATACCCATCCTGGATCATCCACGCATCATCACAGCCCGCTTTCTTGGCCATCATCTTGCCCATGGACGGGTACAGAAGCTGCACCGTCTTGATGTCCCGCCGGCCCCACCGAATGTCGTCGATCGAAATGACCTTCATCCCCTTCTGTGACGCAGGGCTATTGGCCAGACCGGGCTTTGACTGCGTAAAAAGCACCAGCGTCGGCTTTACCTCATCCGGATCGGGATACATGAAATCGCGATCCGCTGCGCCGCGCGACACCTGCAAATAGACCAGCCCGTCGTCGATCTCATTGATCCGCACCAATTCACGATGGATGTCCAAGAGGTCGTCAAACTCTTCTGGTTTTTGCATATCCAGTTCGTTCAAGGACCGTTCCAACCGCACCCTGTGGCCTTCAAAATCAATCAGCTTGCCACCTAGGACAGATGTCACCTCGTAAACGCCATCGGCCATCAGGAAGGACCGGTCAAAAATCGAGACCTTGGCTTCGTCCTCATTCAGGTATTTGCCATTCAGATACACAATGCGCATGTCATTCATCCCCATAGCTCTGGCTCGGGCGGATGCACGCCCTCGTCATCAAATAGAAGCGGTGTTTCCCGGTCTTCGCCCAGAAGCAGCGGCCCATCAAGGTCCGTCACTGCCGCACCCTGCGCGACCAGCGTGGCGGGCGCCATGGCCAGGCTCGACCCAATCATGCAGCCCACCATGATGCTATAGCCTTCCGCGCGGGCCGCGTCGCGCAGGGCCAGCGCCTCGGTCAGACCGCCGGTCTTGTCCAGCTTGATGTTCACCACATCATACTTGCCCTTGAGCTTTGGCAGACTTGCGCGATCATGGCAGCTTTCATCGGCGCAGACGGGCAGGGGCCTTTCCATCCCCAGAAGCGCCTCATCCTCTCCCGCAGGCACAGGTTGCTCCACTAACGCTACCCCCAGCCGAACCAGATGCGGGGCGAGGTCGGCGTAAATCTCGGCACTCCACCCTTCGTTGGCATCGACAATAATCCGGGCTTGCGGCGCCCCCGCCCGCACGGCCTCCAGCCGCCGCATGTCATCGGCTGTGCCCAGCTTGATCTTGAGCAGCGGTCGGTGAGCATTTTTTGCCGCCTCCGCCTGCATCTTCTCCGGCGTATCCAGCGACAGCGTATAGGCCGTGATCTCCGGCCCGGGGGCGCTCAACCCGGCCAGGTCCCACACCCGCTTGCCTGCGCGCTTCGCCTCCAGATCCCAACGCGCACAATCCACGGCATTGCGCGCCGCACCGGGTTCCACCAGCTCATACAGCCCTACACGCGTCAGTCCCTCAGGCAGCCCATCAATCTGCGCTGTCACAGACTCCAGTG
>CAYMEC010000124.1:0-6213 GCA_964389425.1 uncultured Roseovarius sp. | reverse complement strand
CATGTTGTGGTGACAGCCCGAGGCCGAGACCCCCATGAACGGCTTGGTCATGAAGCAGGCAAAAATGCCGTGTTCGCGGGCCACTTGCGCGCAGATCTGGCGATAGGTTGTCAGACGGTCCGCATTGCGCAGCACGTCGTCGAACATCCAGTTCAGCTCCAACTGACCAGGCGCGTCCTCATGGTCGCCCTGGATCATGTCGAGACCCATTTTGCGGGCGTATCGGATCACCTGCATGGACACAGGGCGCAGGCTTTCGAACTGGTCGATGTGGTAGCAATAAGGCTTGGAGAAGCCATCGCGCGGCTTGCCGTTCTCATCGAACTTCAGCCACATCATCTCCGGCTCCGTGCCGATGCGCAGCTTGGTGCCATGCTTTTTGGTGAATTCATCGTGCAGACGGCGCAGGTTCCCCCGGCAGTCAGACGTAAGATATGCACCCGGATCCACCTTCTCTTCGCGGTTGCGGAAAAGCGTACAGAAGAAACGGCCAATCTGAGGCGCCCACGGCAGTTGCATGAATGTTTCAGGCTCAGGGATACCGACCAGTTCCGCCGCCTCCGGGCCATAGCCCAGATAGTTGCCTGCCCGGTCGGTAAAGAGGTTCACCGTCGCGCCATAGACCAGTTGGAAGCCCTTCTTGGCCACGCTTTCCCAGTGGTCAGCCGGGATGCCCTTACCCATGATCTTGCCGGTGACAGAAACGAATTGCAGATAGAGATATTCAATCCCCATCTCGTCAATCATCTCGCGCACTTGCTTGATCTTTTCGTCCCGTCCCGGGGCCTCCACAAACTTTTCAATATCCATGGCCATGTCGTTCTCCCTGATGTCCCTAAACGGGCTCTTTGATTTCGGTGGTTTGAGTTAACCTTACTTCCCTGCGCGCGGTCAAATGCGCCTGGATATTCGGCTGTAGGAATCCAGCGATTGCATTTTGAGCAATCGCGCGGCCGCGCGCGGCCATGGTGACATCTGTGGTCTCTGTCCAGATCATCCGTCGCCTAAGAGGTCTTGGTCAGCAATGGAATCGCCTTATAAACAGGGCAAACTGACCGGCCTTTTTTTCCTAAAGTGAATTTTTCTTTCGTTCAAGTGAATTTTTGGTTGATAGGCCGAGGCAAGGATGGGACAGATATTTACGCTGAAAGAAGGGGCATTTTGATGGATTACGAAGTGTTTGAAGCAGGCCGTGTGACGTTGCAATGCGGGATAACCCTGCCGGACTGCAAGGTGGCTTACAAAACCCATGGTACGTTGAATGCGACCAAGGACAACGTGGTGGTCTTCCCTTCGCGCTACGCAGGCACGCACGCGGATCAGACCTATCTGATCGGTCCGGGGCGGTCCCTCGATCCTGAAAAGTATTTCGTGATCTGCATCAACATGCTGAATTCGGGGCTGTCCTCATCGCCCTCGAACACTCCCAAGCCTCTCTCCGGTCCGGATTTCCCGCTAGTTACGCAATATGACAACGTCCTGCTGCAAGAGCGTCTGATCCGCGAAGTCTTTGGCATTGAGAAAGTCAAACTGGTCTGCGGTTGGTCCATGGGCGGACAGCAAGCATTTCAATGGGCCTCGCTTTTCCCCGACAAGGTGGAAACGATGTCCTGCTTCTGCGGTCAAGGCACCACCGCGCCGCACACATACGTCTTCCTGGAGGGCGTGAAGCAGGGGATCATCGGTGATCCGGCATGGGCCAACGGGTATTACAAGGAACAACCCTGGCGCGGGCTGACGGCCAAGGGCCGCATCTGGGCGGGCTGGGCACTTTCTCAGGAATGGTACCGCGCGAAGATGTGGGAGACGCAGGGCTTTGCAAGCCTTGAGGACTACCTGAAAGGGAATTGGGACGGCATTTACTATGGTCGCGATGCGAATGACATGCTGGCGCTGATCGCCACATGGCAGGCCTGCGATCTGGCCAACAATCCGGTTTACGAAGGCGATCGCGAGGCCGCGTATGGCGCGATCACGGCCAAGTCCATCATCCTGCCCGGTCGCACCGATTTCTACTTCCCCCCTGCCGACAATGAAGCAGAGGTCGCCATGATGCCCAACGCTGAATGCCGCGTGATCGACAGCATGTGGGGCCACTACGCAGGTGGCGGGCGCGTGCCGGAAGACACCAAGGTCATCGACGACGCGCTCAAGGAATTGCTCGCGTGAGCGCCGATGTCATCATCGTCGGCGCCGGCAGTGCGGGCTGCGCCATGGCCGAACGCCTGTCCCGCGATGGTGCCCGCAATGTGACAATCATTGAGGCCGGTCCCACTGACAATCACCTCTTTATCCGCATGCCCGCCGCCGTGGCCAAAGCCATCGGATCCACCCGGTTCAACTGGCATTTTGAAACGACACCTCAGGTTCACATGAACAACCGTCGCCTCACCACGCCACGGGGCAAGACGCTGGGCGGATCCTCGTCGATCAACGCTCTGGTCTATATTCGCGGCAACGCGTGGGATTATGACAACTGGGCCGCCATGGGCTGCCCCGGCTGGTCCTATGAAGACGTGCTGCCCTATTTCAAAGAGGTCGAAGACAATGAATTGGGCGCTGGCCCCTATCACGGTGTCGGTGGCCCGGTGCGCGTGTCGAACCCGGAATCCGGAAACGCGGCCTATGAGGCGTTTATCCAGGCGGGCGTCGAACTGGGCTATCCGCGCAACGAAGACCTGAACGGTGCCGATCAAACCGGTTTTGGTCCGTTCCAGCTCAACATCAAGAATGGCCGCCGTTGGAGCGCGGCGGATGCGTTCCTCAAACCCTCCTATGGCCGCCGGAACCTCTCGGTGCGCACCGACCTTCAGGTGCTGGGCGTGGAATTTGACGGCACCCGTGCCAGCGGCGTGCGCGTCTCCGGCCCGCGTGGCGTGGAGGTGTTGAATGCAGGTGCAGTGGTCCTCTGCGCCGGGGCCATCGGCACGCCGCACCTCCTGATGCTCTCGGGCGTTGGGCCTGCCGCGCATTTGGCGGAACATGGTATTGATGTGGTCGCGGACCGCTCGCAGGTAGGCCAGAACCTTCATGACCATCTGGAAGTCAAGGTAAAGCACCGCATGACCAAGCCGCTGTCGCTCTGGTCCCATGCAAAGTTTCCAAACAGGCTGGTGACCGGGGCGAAATACATTCTTTCCGGTCAGGGTGCGGGCCGCCAACAGGGGCTGGAGGCAGGCGCGTTCCTCACCCTCGACCCCTCTGAGCCCGCCTGCGACACGCAACTCCATTTCATCAACGCCCTGGCCTTCGACGGGGCCACAGCCGAAGACCGCGGCCACGGCTTTGCCATCGACACCACCCAGACCCGGCCCACCAGTCGCGGCGCGCTGACCTTGGCCAGCGCCGACCCCAAGGATCACCCTCTGATTGACCCCAATTACCTCGCAGAGGAAAAGGACCGGGTGGCGATGCGCGAAGGCCTCAAGATGTTGCGTGAACTGTGCAAGCAACCCTCGCTTGCCGCGATCACCGGCGTTGAACTGATCCCCGGGCCCGGCAAGGAAACCGATGCTGATCTCGATGCCCATGTGCGTGCCACAGCAGAGAGCATTTATCATCCTGTCGGCACGGCGCGGATGGGCACCGATGACGAAGCGGTGGTCAATGCAGAGACAATGGCAGTGAACGGGGTAGACCGGCTTTTCGTCGCCGATGCCTCCGTGATGCCGCAGCTGGTCAGCGGGAACACGAATGCACCATCCGTCATGATCGGCTGCAAAGGCGCGGACCTGATTGCGCGGGTTCTGAATTGAGGATGGTGGGGTGAAACCCCGCCCTACGGGTTGCAGGGCGGGGTTTGCGTTTTAGGCAAAAACGCGCGTCAGCGCGCCGTCGAGCGCTGTCAGGATTTCATCAATGTCGTCCTTCGTTGCGATCAACGCGGGGGAGAAGCACAGCGTGTTGTTGAAGCCGGGGATTGATCGGTTGGTCACACCGATCACCACGCCTTGCGCCATGCAGTCGCCGACAACAGCCTGTGCCAATTTCTCATCCACAGGGTCCTTGGTGGCACGGTCTGCCACCAGTTCGGCACCGAGGAACAAACCTTTGCCACGGACGTGGCCGATCACCTTGTGCTTGTCTTGCAGCGCCCGCAGTTCATCGAGCATGTACGCGCCCATCTGGATGGTGTTGTCCAGCAGACCCTCTTCTTCGATAATCGCCATGTTCTCAAGCGCCGCCGCTGGCCCTGCCGTGCAACCGCCGAAGGTGGAGATATCGCGGAAATAGTTCAATGGATCGTCGACGTCGTCCTTGAACATGTCAAAGACCTTTTCATTCGTGACACAGCAGGCAATCGCCGCGTAGCCAGAGGCCACACCCTTTGCCATGGTCACGAAGTCAGGCTCCACGCCGTAGTGCTGATAGCCGAACCAAGTGCCGGTCCGACCAATTCCGCAGACGACCTCATCAATGTGCAGCAGGATGTCGTACTTCTTGCAGATCTCCTGCACACGTGGCCAGTAACCCTCAGGCGGGGTGATCACGCCACCCCCGGCGGTTACCGGTTCGAGGCAGAGCGCACCCACGGTGTCGGGGCCTTCTGCCAGAATGACCTCTTCAATCGCGTTGGCGGCGGCAATCCCGTACTCCTCCCCGCTCAGATCCCACTGGGCGCGGTATTCCAGACAATGCGGCACACGGACGAAACCGGGGGTGAAGGGGCCATACTGCGCGTTGCGCTGATCCTGACCGCCCGCCGACATCGTGGCGATGGTAGACCCATGGTAATCGCGGTCCCGGTAAAGGATCTTGTGCTTCTTGCCGCCGTAGCGCTTGTGCGCGATCTGGCGGACCATTTTGAAGGCTTTCTCATTCGCCTCGGAACCGGAGTTCGTGTAGTACACCCGGCTCATACCCGGCATTTTGGAGATCAGCTTTTCGGAAAACTTCGCACCCGGGATCGACCCTGCGGAACCGGCGAAATAGGGCAGCTGGATCAGCTGGTCGCGGATCGCGTTGGCGATACGCTCTCGACCGTAGCCCACGTTCACCGTCCAGACCCCGCCGGACACGGCATCGATATGCTCTTTGCCCTTCTGGTCCCACACGCGCATGCCTTTGCCTTCGACAATGATACGCGGCTCGCCCGTTTCAAAGGGCTTGTGCTGCGTCAGGTGATGCCAAACGTGAGCGCGATCCGCCTCGACCACACCGCTCAGATCGTTTTCCATAATTTTGCCGTCCATGGGATGCTCCATCTGTTGTTGAGGATTACCGGTGGTTCCGCCTCGCAAGGCCGCACCGAGAATCCATCAAAGATCGAATAGTCTCTGATGCCAAACAGCCCGAATCTTAAGCGAGCGATAGGGCCAGTTCGAGGCTTTGTTTGAATCCAATACGCCCAGCATCGCCGTGGAAACCCATTGATTGGGCAAAACGCATTGGGAATCATTCAGGAATCCCGGCTTTAGAATTCGGCTGCGCTGAAAGTTGAGACGAAAGGTTTCACAAACTTGTTGCGTAGCGCCGCAATTTGGGCTCGGATAGCGCGGCATCCGGGGCGGACCACCAGATCGCACGATCCCCCGCGCCGGGACACCAACAACAAAAAATCTTTAGGGAGACACACCAAATGACACTCAAGTCCAAAATGATGGGCGCCGTGGCAGGCCTTGCCATGGCAGCGGGCGCACAAAGCGCAAGCGCCGAAATCACCGTAGGTTACTTCCTGGAATGGCCGATGCCGTTCCAGTTTGCCAAGGTTGAAGGCATGTACGAAGAAGCACTCGGCACAACGGTGAACTGGGTCAGCTTCGACACGGGTACCGCAATGAGCGCCGCAATGGCGTCCGGCGACGTGCAGATGAGCGTGTCCCAGGGTGTGCCTCCCTTCGTGGTCGCAACATCCGCCGGTCAGGACCTGCAGATCGTCGACGTGGCCGTCAGCTACTCTGACAACGACAACTGCGTCGTGTCCTCCGGTCTGGAAATCGACAAGGACAGCGCGGGCGAACTGGCAGGCAAGAAAGTTGCTGTCCCGCTCGGCACAGCCGCGCATTACGGCTTCCTCAAGCAGATGTCGCATTTCGGTGTGCCGCTCGACAGCCTGACCGTGGTCGACATGGCCCCGGCAGAAGGTCAGGCGGCGCTCGCTCAGGGTGCGGTTGACATGGCCTGCGGCTGGGGCGGTGCGCTCCGTCGCATGAAGGAAAGTGGCAACGTGCTGCTGACCGGCGCCGAGAAAGAAGAGCTGGGCATTCTGGTCTT
>CAYMEC010000123.1:0-6325 GCA_964389425.1 uncultured Roseovarius sp. | reverse complement strand
GCCACCGCCGTCTGGCTGGTGGACAACACCACCATCAGCTTCAAGCAGATTGCCGATTTCGTAGGTCTGCATGAATTGGAAGTGCAAGGCATCGCCGATGGGGATGTGGCCACCGGTGTCAAAGGGTTTGATCCGATTGCGAACAACCAGCTGACGCAGGAAGAGATTGACACCGCGCAGGACAATCCGCTGCACAAGCTGACGCTGAAATACAACCCTGCGGCGCAGGGCGAGGAAAAACGGCGCGGGCCACGCTATACGCCCCTGTCGAAGCGCCAGGACCGGCCGAATGCGATCTTGTGGCTGGTGAAGTTCCACCCGGAACTGGCCGATAGCCAAATCTCCAAACTGGTGGGCACGACGAAGCCCACGATTACAACGATCCGGGAGCGGACGCATTGGAATATCTCCAACATGCAACCCATCGACCCGGTCGCATTGGGGCTGTGCAAGCAGACCGAACTGGATGCAGCAGTGCAGAAAGCCGCGGCCAAGAAGGCCAAGGACGGCGAGGCGATGAGCGATGATGAGCGTCGCAAGCTGCTGAGCACCGAGCAGAGCCTGTCGATGGAGGCCGAGCCGCGCATGCCCACGGCGATCGAGGGTCTGGAGACGTTCAGCCTTGGTGGGGAAGAGGATGCGGCAGATGAAGAGCCGATGGAGAGGGTGGATGCCGACAGCTTCTTCAACTTGCCGGACAGTTCCGACGACGATGAGGATGACGACAAGGCGTGATCTGACGTCTTGTGAGCGGACAGAGTGGCTTTGTCTGGCCCCGGTCTGGCGATCCTGGGTTTTGAACAGCAGCGGTTTATCGTTGGGTTCTCGGACGATTTTCGAGCGATAGCCCGCGTTTGCCAATTCGCCGGGCCCTGGTGGGGGCCAGGCGAAGGCGCGGCGCGCGACGCGCTTGATTCCGCGCCCGGGGACAAAACTTCAATTTAGTCTATTGATCTGAGCTTGGGTTGGCTTGGAAGAAGGTCCACATCACGGACATCGTATCCAAGTCGCGGTTTGTCTTTTGGCCCTCATCCGGTTGGACGGCATCGATATCCGGCACGTCATGGCCGCCGCCGATTACTTTGTAGCTGAGCACTGCTCCGTCGCGGGTGCAGCCGGTCCAGGTCATTTCTTCCACGCGGCTGCCATCGTTCGGGTCGAGGTTTTCGAGCATTTGGCGTTCCTGGCCGATGCAGCCATGCAGTGTGCGAAAATGTTCTGTGACTTCTGGCACGGAGACCTCTCGGCCAGAAGCGAAGATCCAGCCGTCATAAGGAAGCACGCGGTCGTCGGTGCCGTGGACATGCATGAGGGCGGGGGGAAGCCCCGGCGCGCAGTTTTCCAGATGCGCGGCAAAGGCCGTGCCGATCAGGGGGGCGGCGGCGGCGAAGGGCGTCCGCGGCAGGCAGATCATGCGGTAGGTCATGATGGCGCCGTCGGAAATGCCGGTGAGGTAGATCGCGGATGGATCAGCGATGCCATCAGCCACAAACTGGTCGACGAGGGACAAAAGGAACCCTTCGTCATCAATCGGTGTGCCGTCATCCTGTTGGGCATGGCTGAGCCCGTCGAAAAGGGACCACTGGCCGCGATAGGCCGCGGGGTAGAGAGCGACGAACCCGTGTCGGACACCCAAGGCATGCAGATCGGGCCAGGCAAGGCGCGATGGGTCCTTGCGCAGCGCGTCGGCCTCTGACGGGTTGCGGTAGCCGTGCAGCGCGATCACGAGGGGTGCGGGGGCGGATGTGTCGATGCGGCCATCACCCACCCAAACGATCCGGTCGAGGCCATCATGTGAAAAAATACGGGGGTCTGCCACCACGGCGGAGCCGCAGACAGCGATGCCGAACACCAAGCTGGCAAGGAAATTTCTGCCCATGGTCGGTGCCCCAAATCCCACTCGGTTTGCCAAGGATCGCGGATCCGTGATGGTTACAATCGCGCAACGGTTTTAGAAGATCACCACAAATGCGCGCCGTAAACCGTTAAATTCTTGCAAAATTTTTGATTTCGAGTAAGGCTCCGAAAAATTCGGGCGAAAAGACCCGGTATCAGAGGCGTGATCGGAGAGGCAGGTCACATGACATTTTTGAAGCTATGGAAGGCCGTTTTGGTCTTGGCATTTGTGCTTGTTCTTCCATTGGACGAGCAGGCCAACGCGCAGAATTTGCAAGTCGTGCGAGAGGGCACGTCGCGCAGTCTGAACATCGTGATGAACCAGGCGGTGGTCGTGGAAAGCGACACGCCGTTTGCGGAGCTCAGCATCGCCAACCCGGCGATTGCGGACCTGTCGACGCTGTCGGACAGGACCATTTACGTGCTGGGCAAATCGCCGGGGCGGACCACGCTGACATTGCTGGATGCATCCGGACGGCTGATCACCAATGTGGATGTGCGGGTGAGCGCGGATGTATCGGAGTTCAAGGAACGCCTGCGCCAGATCCTGCCCAATGAAAAGATCGAAGTGCGCACCGCCAATGACGGGATCGTCCTGTCGGGCACGGTGAGTTCCACCGTCAAGATGGATCGCGCGATCGAGCTTGCGCAGCGCTATGCGCCCGAGCGCGTGTCGAACCTGATGAATGTGTCAGGCAGCCAGCAGGTTATGCTGAAGGTCCGGTTTGCGGAAATGCAGCGTACGGTGGCCAAACAGCTGAGTTCCTCTATCGGGATTTCCAACACGGGCGGCAGCGTCGGTGTTGTGGCGGAAACGGGGACGTTTCTGGATGGAGCGAACGGGATTGGCCAGGCAACGGTTGCCACGCAGCCTGACATCGAGGGCGCGATCAACCTGGGCTTCGGCTCTGGCTCCACCCAGATCGGGATCCTGCTGGAAGCACTTGAATCAAAAGGTGTTGTGCGGTCGCTGGCCGAACCGAACCTGACCGCGTTGTCGGGTCAGGAGGCCACGTTCCTTGCCGGTGGTGAATTCCCCATCCCTGTGGCGCAAGAAGACGGTTTGATTTCCATCGAATTCAAACCCTTCGGTGTGGAACTGAATTTTGTGCCCCGTGTTGTGGATGATGATGTGATCAACCTGGAACTGACGGCGGCGGTGTCCTCGCTGGACAGTGCGAACTCCTTTGAAGCCAACGGTCTGAGCATCAACGCCTTCCGGCGCCGCGATACATCCACCACCGTGGTGCTGCGTGACGGGCAGAGCTTTGCCATCGCGGGCCTTCTGGAAGACGATTTCCGCGACAGCAACGGACAGGTGCCGTGGCTTGGGGATATCCCGATCCTTGGCACGCTGTTCCGCAGTGTGGATTATCAGCGGTCGCAGACCGAACTGGTGATCATCATTTCGGCCCATCTGGTGTCGCCCACGCGGGGTGAGGCGCTTGCCCTGCCCACAGACCGGGTGCGCATTCCCAGCGAGCGGGAGTTTTTCCTGAACGGTCAGGTGGCGGTTGATGTCGTAGCAGATAGCCCGGAGGGTGAGGTCGCACGCCAAGACTTCACCGGTTCCTACGGCTACATCATGGAATAGGCGGAGGCGAGATCATGAAAACGCAACTTCTTGGATCGGTGGCCATTCTTGCCCTGGCGGGGTGTGCGTCTTATCCGGCACAGGTGCTTCGGTCTTACGGTGAAGCCGGCTCGATTATCGAAAGCCAGGACTTCGGCAATTCGACCATGCAGAACACGCAGATTCAATCAGGGGAGCGCAGCTATGCGCTTGATCTGGCGAAGAAATTCAACAAGAGCGTGCCGACGACCATCAATTTTGCGTTCAATTCGTCCGCGCTGGACGGGTCGGCGCGGGCGATTCTGGACAAGCAGGCCCATTTCATCCGGCAATTCCCGGAGGTGCGGTTCCGCGTTTATGGCCATACCGATGCTGTTGGGTCTGACGCGTACAACCGCCGTCTGGGTCAGCGCCGTGCCAATGCCGCCGTGCGCTATCTGGTGTCGCGCGGGATCAGCCGGTCGCGGCTGGAGGCCGTTGTGTCCTTCGGGGAAACGCGCCCTGTCGTGGTGACGGACGGGCCCGAGGTCAAGAACCGCCGCACGGTGACACAAGTCAGTGGCTTTGTGAAAGAACATCCGATTGTCATCGACGGCAAATACGCCGAGGTGATCCATCGCGAATACCTTGTCAGCGGTGAGCCCGTGAGCAACCTGACCGATCTCAATATCGGGACTGGCACGGGCGAATAGACGACAGAATTCTCCCTGTCCGGCGTGAGCCGGGCCACTCAAAGCCCGCCGATCGGCGGGCTTTTTTTGTTTCGTGAAATCGCACAATTACGATTTTTTGGCCCAAATATTGCCCAGATTGTCATCCAGTTTATCGCCGATGTGAGTGTGCTTGTCCTGATGGCGTGTGTTGAAACGTTGAAGGACGAAGGCAGCAAATGGCGCGAAAGACGTCAGACGCTGTTTCGAGCTTAGGAAAGAAAAGAGATGACGAGTAGTGATGTAAACCAGCCGGAAGACGGCCAGATTGTGGCCTGTACGGTGTGTCGCGACGTTCAGAACTTTGATTTGCTTATCGAAGACATGGAAACCGCACTTGGGGACAAGTGGGGTGATTTGAGCTTGACCGAAGCCCTGGCGTTCTTTGGTCAGGACGAGGCCGATGGCCTGGAATTTGCAGCCCTCGCGATTGATGACAGCGACGAAGACGATCTGCCGCTTCTGGTTCAGATCATCGATATGGCGCGCACCAAATCCATCCGGGTCATTCTGATTGCCGAGGATGTGAGCCCCGCTGTCTTGCACCAGTTGCTGCGTCAGGGCGCTGATGAGTTCGTGCCCTATCCCCTGCCTGAAGGGGAGCTTGAGGCGGCCATGGAGCGTATCCGTCAGCGCACCCAACAGCTACCTGCGGAAAACGTCACGCAGTTTTCAAAGGACACCACGCCCGGCGATGGTATCCTGATTGCCGTCCAAGGTCTGGCCGGGGGCACAGGTGCCACGACGCTGGCGGTGAACCTGGCCTGGGAACTGGCCACGATCGAAAAGGAAGGCGGGCCGCGTGTCTGTCTTCTGGACTTTGGTTTGCAGACCGGGTCTGTCGCCACCTATCTGGATTTGCCGCGCAAGGATGCCGTGTTTGAGATGTGGTCGGACACGGAATCGCTGGATGAAGATATCTTCAAGCAGTCGCTTGTGACTTATGACGACAAGCTCTGGGTGCTGACCGCGCCGATGGACATGCTGCCGCTGGACATGATCGCGCCAGAGGATGTGCAGCGCGTGCTGGATGTGGCGCGGCTGAAATTTGACTACGTCATCGTCGATATGCCCGGAACGCTGGTGCAGTGGACAGAGACGGTTCTGTCCGCCGCGCAGATTTACCTGTCCACGCTGGAACTGGATATGCGGTCGGCTCAGAATGCGCTGCGCCTGAAGCGTGCGCTGCGGTCCGAGGACCTGCCGGTGGAAAAGCTGCGCTTCTGCTTGAACCGCGCTCCCAAGTTTACCGATCTCAATGGCAAGTCACGCGTCAAGCGGTTGGCCGAAAGCCTTGAGATCAGCATCGAAGTGCAGCTGCCCGATGGTGGCAAAGCGGTGGTGCAGACAGCCGATCATGGCACGCCGCTGGCCATTGGGGCGGCCAAGAATCCGCTGCGCAAGGAAATCAAGAAACTGGCGACCTCGCTCCATGAGTTGGGCAAGCCGGAAGCTGAAGCTGCTTGAGGGGACGTGACAGATGTTTTCACGCTATAAGAACAACACGAAGCCGGTCAAAAAGGTCGACATCCCGGAGGTTGCAACCAAGCCGGTAGAGGTGGCCGCACAGGAGGCCCCGAAGCCATCCTTGCGCAAGCCCATTCCACAGACGGCCGCGCAAGCCGCGCCGGTCGAAAAGGAACGCAAGCGCAAGGAGCGTCTGGCCGAGATCAAGCTGGATCTGCATCGGTCGCTTCTGGACAACCTGAACCTGGCTGCACTCGACACGGCCACGGAGAACGATCTGCGGGCCGAGATCAGTTCCATTTCCGCAGAGGTTTTGCAGGAGAAAAGCATCGTTCTGAACCGGGAAGACCGGGCGACGCTGACACAGGAATTGTATGACGAAGTGCGCGGGCTGGGCCCGCTTGAGACGCTTTTGCAGGATGATACGGTCAACGATATTCTGGTGAACGGGCCGCAACAGATTTTCGTGGAACGGGCCGGTAAGCTGGAATTGAGCGACGTCACCTTCAAGGATGAAAAGCACCTGCTGCGGATCATCGACAAGATCGTGAGCGCCGTGGGTCGTCGGGTCGATGAATCCAACCCTTACGTCGACGCCCGTCTGGCGGACGGGTCGCGTTTCAACGCGATGGTGCCGCCGATGGCGGTGGATGGCAGCCTTGTGTCTATTCGTAAGTTC
>CAYMEC010000122.1:0-6575 GCA_964389425.1 uncultured Roseovarius sp. | reverse complement strand
TGACCTGCACAGTCAGGCGGGTGCCGGTTACCTCGGCGGGCCGGTCACGGGCATTCAGCCGCCCGTGCACTATGATGTCCGCGCGCGCCGCGACACGCCCAATGAATTGCGCGCCTATTTCCGCAAGCTGGGCTGGCGCAAGGTTGTGGCGTTCCAGACCCGCAACCCGCTGCACCGCGCGCATCAGGAACTGACCTTCCGCGCCGCGCGCGAGGTCGAGGCAAACCTGCTCATTCATCCGATTGTGGGCATGACGAAGCCGGGTGACGTGGATCACTTTACACGCGTGCGGTGTTACGAGGCGGTGCTGGACAAGTATCCGGGGTCGACGACTGCGATGTCGCTCTTGAACCTCGCCATGCGCATGGCGGGCCCAAGGGAGGCCGTGTGGCACGGGCTCATTCGCCGCAACCATGGCTGTACGCATTTCATCGTGGGCCGCGATCATGCGGGGCCGGGGAAGAATTCGAAGGGCGAAGATTTCTACGGGCCTTACGATGCGCAAGATCTGTTCCGGGAACATCAGGACGAGATCGGCATCGAGATGGTCGATTTCAAACACATGGTCTATGTGCAGGAACGCGCGCAGTATGAGCCAATGGATGAGATTGAGGACAAGGACAATGTGACCATCCTCAATATCTCTGGCACGGAACTGCGGCGTCGTCTGGCCGAGGGGTTGGAGATCCCCGATTGGTTTTCCTTCCCCGAGGTGGTGGCAGAGCTGCGCAAGACGCGGCCGCCCCGGTCCGATCAGGGGTTCACGGTGTTCTTCACGGGCTTTTCGGGTTCGGGCAAATCGACCATTGCCAACGCGTTGATGGTGAAGCTGATGGAGATGGGCGGTCGCCCTGTGACGCTGCTTGACGGGGATATCGTGCGAAAGAACCTCAGTTCGGAGCTTGGGTTCTCCAAGGAGCATCGCGACCTCAACATTCAGCGGATCGGTTACGTGGCGTCCGAGATTACCAAGAATGGTGGCATTGCCATCTGTGCGCCCATCGCGCCCTATGCGAAGACGCGACGGCAGGTGCGGCAAGCGATCGAGGAATACGGGGCCTTCTGTGAAGTGCATGTGGCCACCTCGATCGAGGAATGTGAGCGCCGTGACCGCAAGGGTTTGTACAAGCTCGCGCGGGCCGGGAAGATCAAGGAGTTCACGGGTATTTCCGACCCTTATGATGTGCCGGAAAACCCGGAGCTGCGGGTGGAGACAGAGAATGTGGATGTCGACAACTGCGCGCATCAGGTGATCCTGAAGCTGGAGCAGATGGGACTGATCGCGGGGTGATGTGATCCCGGACTGATGGACGAGGGCGGTCTTTGCGGGCCGCCCTTTTCTGGTATGAGGGGGGTGATGTATGCGATCTCGCTCACCTCGATCCCGCCACGATTACCGCGCATCGGGCCTGTGTTGGAAAGCCTCTTGGCGCAGCGGCCAGCGCCTGAAGCGGTGTACCTGTGCCTGCCGTATCGGTGGGAGCGGTTCGGTGAATATGCCGGGGCTTTGGATGTCCCGGAGGGGGTGGTAGTCCACATGTCGCTGGTTGATTGGGGACCCGCCATGAAAGTGATCCCGTTGGCGAATGATCCACAGTTCAAAGCACAGAAGTTAATATATTGCGATGATGATTGGATTTATCCAACTGGTTGGGCGGCGGCGCTTTTGGCGGCGTCATTGCCATCTTTGGCGGTCGCGGCAAGCGGGTTCAATGTGGATCGGCTCAAACGGCTTGGGGTGTATCCCGGACCGGACTTTGTGGAGGTCGCGCAGGGTTTTGGGGGCGTCTGTGTGGACCCTGTATGGATGCGTCGGCCCGAGGTGTCGCCGCCTGAGAATGCAAAGCTGGCGGACGATATTTGGCTGTCAGGGCAGTTGGCGCAGCAGCGCGTGCCGATCCGGCTTTGCCAGCAGGCGCGGGAGGGGCTTGTGCCAGCGTTTGAGGACCGGCACGGGTTGCAGGACTTGGATGTGCCAGGACAAAGGCGAGCGGAGGCCAACGCCGCAGCGCTGGATGCGCTGACGCAGCGGTACGGGATTTGGCCCGAGCTTTGACCGCCGTTACGGCACAGGGCGGTCTTCGAGCAGAGCCTGAGCAGCGCGGGCAAAGTAGTCGGCATATTTTTCGGCCTGCGGAACCGCACGGCGCAGGGCGGGGAGACGGGCTTCGTACCCGGCGTCGGACATGGCCCCAAGGGCGGCTTGCATGTCTTCGAACGTGTCGCAGATCACCATGCCATCCGTGTCCATGAAATCCGCGAGGTTGGGACAGCCCCAATAGATCGGAACGGTTTCGCACAGTACGGCATCAATCAGTTTCTCGGTGAAGTAGTTCGGCTCTTGGGCGTTCTCTATCACAACGGAGTACCGGTACGGCGCGAGGCCATCTGCCTTGTCCTTGAATGGCGCATAGCCCAGGCCCAGAAGGTCCACGTTGAGCCCTTGGCCTTGCGACCATTCCGCCACTTGGTGCCGCAGCACGTGGCCGGGTTGGGACCGTTTGTCAGACGCAATCAGGGAGCAGAGTTTCGACTTGGTCATGTCGCGCGTTTTCCAATCGCGCACCCATGTGCTGCCATAGGGGAAGAAGATGCCATTGGAGACGCTGTCCAACACGTCCGGTCCGTAGCTGAGCACACGATGGAAGCGGTGCGCGTTGCGTATGACGCGGGTCTGATGATCGCGCTGGATGACAGATGGTTCAGCCAGCGCGAGAGAGACCTTGGCCCGCACGCCGGGCGCGGGCCAGCGCGGCGAGAGCGTTCTTCCAAAACTGACCAGATGATCGTCGGGCCCCAGATCGGCGACGAGTTTGCCCTTCAATCGGTCAGGGCAGGGTATGGGCCAGATACACTCAGACAGGGGCACGCGCGCCACGGGCTTGCCACGCAAGAGGCCCAGTCTGACGTTGGGGTTGAGGATTGCGACAGCGGGGGTGTCAGGCATCACCTACTCGGGAACTCATGTGTTTCGAGACAATCGATGCCTCACTTTGTGCTTGGAACTCGTTATCAGGCGCGCCCGAAGCGCGCTAGGCTTTTCGCCTGATCTGGACTGGCGATGCGTGTTCGGGGCTTTACTCTGCCGCCGCCGTCAGTTCCAGCGCCGCGCCGTCATAGGGCAGACTGGCGAGCGCGGGGTCGAGTGCTGCGATCAGGGCTTCTACGAAGTCGAGGCCACTGCGCAAGGTCAGCGGCAGTTTCAGGGCAAGCTCAATCACCTCGGGGTCGCTGAAGGGCGAGGCGTGCAGATGATCGGCCTGACCGAGTGTGACCACGGCCTTGGGAGGTTCATGCAGTTCGATACGGATGAAATCCTCCGGCGTGTCCCGCAGGGATTTGGGCAGACTGGATTTCCAGTTCGCATAGTCGTCTTGCAGGGCGTTGCGCAGCGCCTTGTCGGGCTTTCGGCCAATGGCTGCGGCGATTTCCGCGCTTTCGGAGGACCGGAGAGGTTTCGGCTTGGGCCCGTCCGCTTGCCAGCCACCTTGCAGCGCCTCCAGCCCGGATGCAGTCAGCACGATATGTTGGGCGGGGTGCAGGGCATCCATGGCGAGGGCCACTTCCGTGCGAACGCGCATGGCGCTGCTGGTGCGCAGCCAGAACAGGCGTTTGCGCATGATCCGCTGATCCTTTTCACCGCCCATCGTGGCGACGGCCAGTTTGCGTGTCAGAGGGGTCAGGGTGATGCCTGTAATGTCGGCCATCATTTGAGCGACGGCCAAGGTTGCCGCGTCATCGTCCCGGCCCGGCTGGAGCACGGTGATTTGCGCGAGCGCGTCGCGCTTGTCTCCCGCAGCGGCCAGAAGGATCCGCGTGCCGGAAGACGCGTCGAGCGGCAGCACCACGTCATCGGCTGTGATCCAGCCTTGGACAACCAGGCGCAGGCGCGCGGCGATCTTGTCGATGATCGCGCCCGATCTGGACGGTGTGACCTTGCGAATGGTGTTGCGCAGCGGCCAGTGCCGATGGGCGGTCATATTGGCCAGGTCCAGCCTGTGATTGCCCGGCAGAAGCCGCACATCTGCGTCCGCGGTCTGGCCCATGGGGAAGACCGCGACCGTGTCGGATGCGTCAATGCCGGGCTCAGAACAGTTGGGATTGCCCGCGATTGCGTGGTCTATGGTGAGGGATGTGGAGGATCCGGCGAGTTGTGTTTTGCTGTTGTAAAACAAGGGCATGTGGCCCATCGGATCGCGGTAGAGGCGGGTTTTCGTGCCGGCGTCCAGAACCAGAATGAAGCGGCCTGCAACGCCAGAGACATAGTGTTCGAGGTCTTCTTCGAAACTGCGACCACGGCTGTTGAATTGGGCGAAAGAGCTGGCCGTGACCAGCGCGCCGTCGCGATCCACGCCCGTACCCAGGAATGCGCCGAAGAGGCGGTCTTTCTGGTCATGAAGCGTCATCGGGCGAAGGGCGGCCCCATGCAGCACGGCGACCTTGTTGAGCGTCAACTCCGTCATCCCGGGAATGGTCAGTGCCCCGGGCTGGGCGATGACGTACTGGGATTTGAACCCGGTGGCGGGATCGACCCCATAATTTTCGCAGCGTTGGACCGCGTCCAGATGAAGGGACATGCCTGCGCGCCTCTTGCCAGTTTGCTCAAAACGGGCCCTTCTTTTTGGGGCCTGATCCGGAAACGCTACCATATATTGACGAAAAATCAAGAATCCGGGCGGTTTGGCAATGATTTGCCCGCCGTGATGATCGCTTTACGTTCGCGGAGAAGGCCTGTATCGGACAGGCAAGACTGACGAAATTTGAGACGCCCATGCCCGCCCCAAGAGCCGCTTTTATCGATGCCATGCGCCAGGTTGCGTCCACGGTCACGGTCGTGACGACGGATGGACCGGATGGAAAAGCCGGTGCGACGGTCAGCGCGTTCACATCGCTGTCTGCCGATCCGCCATCGGTGCTGGTCTGTCTGAAGGCGGATACCCGGATTGCCCAGGCGGTGCAGGCCAATGGCGTCTTCTGCGTCAACGTTCTGCCCGAGGATGCGGTGGAATTGGCGAAGGCCTTTGCGGGTATGTTCGATGACAAGCTGAGCAGCCGCTTTGAAGGGGTGGATGTGGCCGAGACGGAGTTTGGCCCGATCCTGCCGCGGGCGACGGCCTTCACCTGTTCGTTGACCCATCGCAACGTCCATGGCAGCCACGCAATTTGCATCGGCGATGTGACCGGTATTTCCAACGCTGGTGAGCGGCCGCTGACCTATATGAGTGGCGCATTCCACCGCGTGGGCCCCAAGCACGACTGAACTGATCTGCCGTGAAATTGGTGCGTGTCGGTCATATTCTGGCCGGGTTTCGCGGGTAACTTCCCGACCACAAAAGCCAAAAGGGCCAGAGAAAGGTCGGAGAAATGTTGAGCAAGAGCAGCCCGTTTGGGGCCAATTTCGGCTCCGTCACCCTTCAGCAAACCGGCATGGGCCTGATTGCCCGTGAACGGCTGGAACGATTCAAGATGGAGGCGTTTTCGGAGCTGGCCTTGCGCTTGTTGGGCGGGCTTCTGGTGGCGACATCCACGCTGTTGTGGGTCGTGCTTCCCATGGGGCTGGCCGATGGACAAGAGGTGCCCCACGCGATGCTGGCGGCGATCTTCACGGCGGTGGGTCTGGGCGTCTATGCCTATGGATCGCGCGGGTTTCGACGGCAGATGTCACTGGACGCCAAGAACCGGGTGCTGAGCCTGACAAAAATCAACGTCAATGATCAGACGCGGGTGGCGCGCCGGATCGACATTGATGAGATCGACAGCGTGTTTCTGCGCCGGTCTGCCAAACATACCAGCTTTGCATCCCTTCTGGTGCGCGTGTCTGGCAAGTCTACGCCGCTGGTTGCGCTGACCGGTAAGAAATCGGAACTGGAACAGGTGCACCGTGTTCTGTGCGATCTGGTGCAGAGCGAAGAAAACGGGCTCGACCTGAATTATCGCCGCGCAATGCGTCAGGCGCGCAGCTTGGCGGCTGTGCGGGTCTAGCAAGCTCACGCTTTCCGGCTTTTGGCTTACATGCCTCCGGCGGGAGTATTTGATGCCAAAAAGAAGAGCGATCGGCCTTCTTTTTGGCCGTAAATACTCACAAAGACCGGCTTACCCCTCAAGTTCTGCCAGGAATTTTTCCGCATCAAGTGCGGCCATGCATCCCATACCCGCACTTGTCACCGCCTGACGGTAGGTGTGATCGGTCAGGTCTCCGGCGGCAAAAAGGCCGGGGATCGACGTGCGGGTGCTGCCCGCTTCGACCTTGACATATTCGCCGTGATGCATCTCCAGCTTGCCCTTCACCAGTTCATTGGCGGGCGCGTGGCCGATGGCGATGAAGACGCCTTTGCAAGGGATTTCGCGGGTTTCGCCCGTGCGATTGTCTTTCACACGCACGCCGGTGACACCTTTTGGATTGTCGTCGCCCAGCACTTCATCCAGTTCATGGAACCAGAGAGGTTCGATCTTGGGGTGCTTGAGCAGGCGGTCTTGCAGGATCTTTTCGGCGCGCAGTTCATCGCGGCGGTGAATGAGTGTGACCTTGGACGCGAAATTGGTCAGGAACAGCGCCTCTTCCACCGCCGTGTTGC
>CAYMEC010000121.1:0-6641 GCA_964389425.1 uncultured Roseovarius sp. | reverse complement strand
GGGGGCGGGAGAAGGTGGAGGCGGGGAAGGCCGGGGGCGCGAGCCTTGGGCGCCACATCGAGAATGTGAAATCCTTCGGTGTGCCGGTGGTCGTGGCGATCAACCACTTCGTCACGGACACGGATGCCGAAGTCGAGGCGGTGAAGGCTTACGTGGCTGAACACGGCGCCGAGGCGGTTGTGTCCAAGCACTGGGAATTCGGGTCCGAAGGATCCGAGGATCTGGCGAAGAAAGTCGTTGAGATCGTGGATGCGGGCAACGCCAACTTCTCGCCCATCTACCCCGATGAGATGTCGCTTTTCGAGAAGGTGGAAACCATCGCCAAGCGCATCTACCGCGCCGATGAGGTGCTGGCTGACAAGAAGATCCGCGATCAGCTGAAGCTGTGGGAAGAGCAGGGCTATGGCAATCTGCCGGTCTGCATGGCGAAGACGCAGTATAGCTTCTCCACCGATCCCAACCTGCGCGGCGCGCCCACTGGCCATTCGGTGCCAGTGCGGGAAGTGCGGCTTTCGGCCGGTGCGGGGTTTGTCGTGGTGGTCTGCGGGGAAATCATGACGATGCCCGGCCTGCCCAGCAAGCCGGCGGCAGAGAACATTCACCTGAACGAAGACGGCCAGATCGAAGGCCTGTTCTAAAGGTTTCAGGGCGGGGTCATTCCCGCCCTTTTCAATTTGAAGGGACATGAAGATGACTGCGCAACTCATTGATGGCAAAGCATTCGCCGCAAGCGTTCGGGAAAAGGTGGCGGGGCATGTGGCCCGGCTCAAGGAAGAGAACGGGATCACGCCCGGGCTGGCCGTGGTGCTGGTTGGTGAAGACCCGGCAAGCCAAGTTTACGTGCGTTCCAAAGGCAAGCAAACGGTCGAAGTGGGCATGAATTCCATCGAGCATAAGCTCGATGCGGACACGCCTGAGGATAAGTTGCTCGCCTTGATTGAAGAATTGAACAATGACCCGGCCGTGCATGGCATCCTTGTGCAGCTTCCCTTACCCAAGCACCTTGACGAAGATCTCGTGATCAACTCGATTTCTCCACAGAAAGACGTTGATGGCTTTCACATTTCCAATGTTGGCCTCTTGGGAACGGGACAAAAATCAATGGTGCCCTGCACGCCGCTTGGATGCTTGATGATGTTGCGAGATCACCATGGCAGCCTCTCTGGCATGGATGCAGTCGTCATTGGGCGATCTAACATCGTGGGCAAGCCCATGGCGATGCTTCTTCTGGGGGACAGCTGCACTGTGACGGTAGCGCATTCCCGCACCAAAGACCTTCCCGATGTTGTGCGCCGCGCAGATATCGTTGTCGCTGCGGTGGGCCGTCCCGAGATGGTGCCCGGCGACTGGATCAAGGAAGGGGCCACCGTGATCGACGTGGGCATCAACCGGATCGAACGCGATGGGAAAAACGTGCTGGTGGGTGACGTTGATTTCGCGTCCTGTGCCGAGCGCGCAGGTGCGATCACACCTGTACCGGGTGGCGTGGGGCCGATGACCATTGCCTGCCTTCTGGCCAACACCGTGACGGCCTGCTGCCGTGCGAACGGGCTGTCCGAACCCGAAGGGCTGACGGCCTAAAGGTTTACCGGAATCATGGATCCGGTCAGGAGCGCCACGTGCCGTTCCTGACCGCCGGTCACCGAGAAAACATCTGCCTGCACCACCATGATCCGGCGTCCGGGTTTGATCACCCGCCCCCGGGCAATCAACCGTTCCCCTGCTGCCGGGGCCAGAAGGTGAATTTTCATCTCCGTCGTCAACACTTCCTGATCCAGACGCAAAAGGCTGAGGGCGGAGTACCCCGCTGCGCTGTCCCCAATGGCAAACGTGAGTCCTGCATGGGCAAATCCCTGTTGTTGCAAACTGCCGGGGCCGATCGGGGCTTCAATGTCCACCGCGCCGTGATCCAGACGTGCAAGGCGCGCGCCCAAAGTGGTCATCAGGCTTTGTCTGTCAAAACTCTCTCGGATCTTGGAATCGACGTCGGCATTCAGGGTCTTGGCGGCTGGCATCCATCATGTCTCCGGCTGCGTGGAGTGCCAGATTATCTGTCCCAACCCGATGCGCAACGACCATCGGAAAGATCGCTATGTTGTCTGCAAAGCGCAAGAAGACCGCGTTCAATCCCACGTTGCCAATAAATTGAGCGCATCCAAGCGCTTACGGTGCTTGTGTAAGCGCACTGTTAACCTATAGGTTGCTATTCAGGTATTGGGGAAGTTTATGAGTGTGCGTATTTTGCAGCGAAGTTTCGCAATGAGTTGGCGGTCCATTTTTTCTTTTCGAGTTTTTACAATCGCGGTTTGCGGTTTATGCTTTGCGGTCATTGCAGGGCCCTTCGGCACCTTGGATCAGTTCAGCGTGGGTGAACGGTTCGCCTTCTGGGGACCACTGATATTTGCGTCTATCCCATTGGGATGGCTATCAAATTACGTGGCGTATGCTGTGACAAAGCGGGCATCCGTGTTTGTAAAAGAAACCCTGGCCGTTTTGATCATGACAATGATCTTCGCCCCGCTCGTCTGGGTCTTTGTCACCTGGTTTGACACCGGCTTGTCCGGCCAGTCCGGCCAGTCCGGGCATGTCCGTTCCGTGGTCCTTTATGTTTTTGGTGTGGTTGGCATGGTGGCTGTCGTGCGGGGGGTCGTGTTGGTCTGGCAGGCCGAAGAGGTTGGACAGGATGACCCTTCACGGCCCTGCGAAGAACCTCGCCTGTTGCAAAGACTGCCATCCTCGTGCCGGGCCAGGGTCCTTCGGTTGTCGGCTATGGATCACATGGTCGAAGTCGTGACGGAATCCGGGACGGAAAAACTGCGCCTGCGGTTGAGCGATGCAGTCCGAGAAATGGAACCCACGCAAGGATACATGGCGCATAGATCCCACTGGGTCGCCAAAGACGCGGTGGTTCAGGCTGAAAGGAAGGGATCGGACAAGGTATATCTGAAGCTGTCGAATGGTGACATGATCCCGGTCAGCCGGACGTTTCGCACCGATTGGGCCGATGCCGGGATGCTGGATCGTTTCTAGGGCTTAGCCTAGGTCGGCTCGGACCGTGGCATCGGGGCAGGGTGAGGGACCGGGCCGGTCAAAACCGCGATGGCCTCTTGGCGCATGATGCGTTGCAGCTCCGGTGCGTGGCTGCGCAGGCCACCGGTGTAGGTGCCATAGGCCGGCATGATCACCCTGTCCGTATCCACCAGAAACGCCGGTCGCGTGATCGTGCGGCCCCGCAGGTTCAGCGTCGTTTTTGGGTGGTAATGCCCTGAAATTTCACCACTTTGCCCTTCCCGCGCAATATGGCGGAAGGTGAGTGGCGGCAGTGGCAGTTCCGACAGATGCGTACCGCCAAGGTCGACGGGCCCCGGATCATGATTGCCCTCGATCCAGATCCATCGCCGCCCGGCCTGAAGCGCCGAGATCCAGATTTTGGCAGCCTCCGGCAGGGCCTCCGCCGCGGCGTGGTCATCGAAACTGTCGCCGAGGCATACAACCGTGCTGGCCTTGGTGGTCTTGAGGTCCTTTTCGAGCCGGGACAGCGTGTCTTGGGTCTCATAGGGCGGCAACGGTGCCTCGCCCAATCGCGCGCGCCGCTCGGCTTTGCCCAGATGCAGGTCGGAAACGCAAAGCAGGTCCTGATCCGGCCAGAAAAGCGCGCCAGACCCGAGCGCGACAAGCGGTGCGCCAGCCAGGGAAAACGTGTATTCGTTCATGGTACGTTCTGTCTGGCCCGGCGTCTACGATTTTGCAAGGGTTTTGCGGCGCATCGGCCCCTTACGGGCGGGCCTCGCCCATGTCGAGGCCCGCTGCCTCCATCAACCGGGCCGCTTCTTCCGCCAAAAGCCGTTCCTGTGCCTGTCCTTCGACTGGCGTGCGGCCTGCCTCGAGGAACAACGGTGCGGCCAATGGCGTGACGCGGGGCAGGCGCATCAGATCAATGCGGCCTTCCACGCGGGCGACCATGTCTTCGATGCGGCCGAAATCAATAAGCCCGCGCATCGCCTCAGTCCGCGTGATCCGCAGCAGCAGGTGATCGGGGTCATACTTGGCCAGCGTGTCATAGAGAATATCCGACGAAAACGTGGCTTGCCGCCCGGTTTTCTTGGAGCTCATCGTGTTGCGTTGAATGAGGCCTGCGATTGTCGCAGAGGCGCGAAAGGTGCGTTTTATCAATTGGTTGCCTGCCAACCACTGATCAAGGCCTTCGCGCAGAGCCTTAATATCGAAAAGCCCTGTGGCGTCGGTCAAAGGCTTCAGACCCCAGATAAGGGTGGCGTAATCGGTGGACACGAACCCCAATGGGTCGAGGTTCATTTCCTCAAGGCGTTTGGACAGGATAAGCCCCAGCGTCTGTTGCGCATTGCGACCGGCAAACCCGTAAATCACCAGATGCTCTCTCCCGTCATGGGGAAAACTTTCCAGCAAAAGGCGACCGGCTTTCGGAAGGCGTGACATCTCTTGCTGAAGGGCAAGCCAATCTGCGGTGTGGGCGGGCAGCGCGGACCAATCGCCCGAATTGATCAGGTCCAGAATGCGCGCGGACAACTGCGTGGAATTGGCGAATTTGGTCCCGGAAAAGGTGGCGATCTTGGGCTTTGCACCGCGATCGCGGCTCACTTCCACCACCATTTCCCGCAGACCCTCATAACGCACGATCTGTCCTCCGATCAGGAACGTGTCACCCGGGGTGAGGGAGGCGGCAAAGCCTTCTTCCACCTCGCCCAAGGGCTTGCCACCGCGCGAACGGTGCATGCGGACCTTGAGCAGATCGCTGTCCTGTATGGTGCCGATATTCATGCGGATAAGCCGTGCCGCACGTGGATCGCGCAACTGCCACAGCCCGTCGGGGCGCTGCAAAAGCCGTTGCCATTGATCGTAGGCCCGCAGCGCGTAGCCACCGGTGGCGCAGAACTCGAGGCAGGCATCGAAATCGTCGCGGGACAGATCGGTATAGGCACCCGTGGTGCGGACTTCCTCATAAAGGTCAGAGGCGTCGAATGGCCCCGCACAGGCCCGGATCAGGATGTGCTGACACAGCACGTCTTGCGGGCCCGGACCC
The DNA here is from genome assembly GCA_964389425.1 of uncultured Roseovarius sp. Lineage (GTDB taxonomy): Bacteria > Pseudomonadota > Alphaproteobacteria > Rhodobacterales > Rhodobacteraceae > Roseovarius. The sequence goes on along the minus strand of CAYMEC010000121.1, from coordinate 1,582 downwards.
TTGGGGTCGCCATCCAGGTCATGATCCATCACGGCTTGAAGTGCGGCCTGGCATTCCACCACTTCGAACCGATTGGCAGGCACCAGAAGCGCCTTGGAAGGGGCATTGTAGTTATGGTTTGCCCGCCCGATCCGCTGCACCAAACGTTTTACGTTCTTGGGCGCACCCACCTGAATGACCAGATCGACATCGCCCCAGTCGATGCCAAGATCAAGTGAGCCGGTGCAGACAACGGCGCGCAACTCCCCGCGTTGCATCGCCCCTTCGACCCTTTCGCGCTGCACCCGATCAAGGGAGCCATGGTGGATCCCGATGGGCAGTGCCTCTTCATTGGCAAGCCAAAGATTATGAAAGAAAATTTCGGCCTGCGCGCGGGTATTGTGAAAGATGAGGGTGGTTTTGTGCGCACGGATCTGGTCAAGCACGGCGGGGATCGCATAGACCGCTCCACCGCCAGCCCATGGGGGCGGATCAAGGGCGCGCAGCATGGCAATGTCGGGTGCGGGTCCGGGATCGGCCATCAGGATGTCGCAAGGATCAGGGTGGCGGGCCAACAGATGAGCAATGGCGTCAGGGTCTTCAACCGTGGCGGATAACCCCACGCGTCTCAGACCCAGGCAAAGTGTTTCAAGACGGCTGAGCGCCAGCATCATCTGGTCGCCACGCTTGGATTCGCCTAAGCTGTGGATTTCGTCCACGATCACGCGCCGGAGGCCAGCGAACATGCGATGCGCATCTTCGTAGGAGGTGAGCAAAGCAAGACTTTCAGGTGTGGTCAGAAGGATATGGGGTGGATCAGCCCTTTGGCGTGTCTTCCGGCTTTGCGGCGTATCGCCGGTCCGGTCATCGATGCGGATGGGAAGGGCCATCTCTTCCACAGGGGCGCGCAGGTTGCGTTTGATGTCGGAGGCCAGCGCTTTCAACGGAGAGATGTAGAGCGTGTGAAGCCCCTGATGGCGGCCATTTTCCAGTTCTACAAGGCTTGGCAGAAAACCAGCCAGCGTCTTGCCCCCGCCGGTCGGAGCGATCAGCAATTGGCAGGGCAAATCCTTGCGGTTCAGCATGGTCCGCTGATGCGGATGGATCTGCCATCCACGGGCATTGAACCAGTCCTGAAATCGCAAGGGGAGCGCGGTCATGCCGCTCTAGGTAGTGCGTTTCAAAGCGCTTTGCAAAGCCGCATCTGGCACAGGATTTTGCTCAAATCTGCACCAGACCAGGTGGTGATCAGTTGATGATTTCTTCGTCTGTCACGAACATGTTCGCCCAGGCCCGATCAATCAATTCCGGCGACATCTGATAGGGGATGCCTTCGAATTCACAAATGGAGATCATTTGATCAATCAGGAAGATCGGCTGATAGTTCGAATAGACGTTGTTGATCGTCGGATACTTCTTCTTCAACAGATGCAACAAAGCGCCTTCATCAAGCGGCATGCCGCGTTTCTTGGCCACCATCGCGAAGATCTTGAGGTAATCGCCCTGGTCCGGCCCGTCGATCTTGATCTTGAAAAAGATCCGGCGCAGGGCGGCTTGGTCGAAGATCTTGTTGGGATGGAAGTTGGTCGAAAAGATCACCAGC
>CAYMEC010000120.1:0-6749 GCA_964389425.1 uncultured Roseovarius sp. | reverse complement strand
GCGAAGGCGGCCGCACCGTTGGTGCGGGCGTTGTGTCCAAAATCATCGACTAATTCGTAACGGGTTCGATGTGGGGGCGGGGTACCGCCTCCACCTCTCAACGAAAGGATAAGACCATGGCAGTCGCCAGTCAGAACATCCGCATTCGGCTCAAGGCCTTCGATTACCGCGTGTTGGATGCGTCCACACAGGAAATCGTGAACACAGCCAAGCGCACCGGCGCTTCGGTTCGTGGCCCGATCCCGATGCCAAACAAGATCGAGAAATTCACGGTTCTCCGTGGTCCGCACGTTGACAAGAAGTCGCGCGACCAGTTCGAGATCCGTACGCACAAGCGTCTTCTCGACATCGTCGATCCAACACCACAGACCGTGGACGCGCTGATGAAGCTCGACCTCGCTGCTGGTGTGGACGTTCAAATCTCGGTCTAAGGGGGGCTCCATCATGTTGCGCTCTGGTGTGATCGCAAAGAAAGTCGGGATGACCCGGCTGTTCATGGATGACGGCAAGCAGATCCCTGTGACCGTTCTCCAGCTTGATAAACTTCAGGTCGTTGCAAAGCGCACGGCTGAGACGGACGGCTATTCTGCTGTTCAACTCGGTGCGGGCACTGCAAAGGCCAAGCGGACCTCTCAGGCCATGCGCGGGCACTTTGCTTCCGCCAAGGTCGAGCCGAAGCGGAAGATCGCGGAATTCCGGGTTGATCCGGAAAACCTGATCGACGTGGGCGAAGAGATCACCGCGAACCACTACTTTGAAGGTCAATTCGTCGACGTGTCTGGCACGTCGATTGGTAAGGGCTTTGCTGGCGCGATGAAGCGTTGGAACTTTGGTGGTCTGCGCGCCTCGCACGGCGTGTCGATCTCGCACCGTTCCCACGGTTCCACTGGTCAGTGTCAGGACCCTGGCCGGGTCTTCAAGGGCAAGAAAATGGCTGGTCACATGGGTGCTGCCCGCGTGACGACGCAGAACCTTCAGGTTGTCCGCACAGACGCCGACCGTGGTCTCATTATGGTCAAAGGCGCTGTTCCGGGTTCCAAAGGTGGCTGGGTTACGATCAAGGATGCGGTGAAGAAGCCGGTTCCTGACAACGTTATCCTGCCAGCTGCTCTGAAGTCGGCTGCAGAAGAAGCCGAGCGTCTGGCCGCTGAAGCTGCTGCTGCCGCAGAAGCCGAAGCCAAGGCTGCGGAAGAGGCACGTCTGGCCGAGGAAGCTGCAGCACAGGAAGCCGCACTGGCTGAAGCTGAAGCAGAGATTGCAGCAGAAGCAGACGGTGCTGAAGAAGCTCCGGAAGCTGAAGAAAAGAAGGACGGTGAGGAATGAAACTCGACGTGATCAAACTGGACGGCAAGAAGGCCGGCTCGGTCGATCTGGGCGAAGACATCTTCGGCCTGGAGCCCCGCGCAGACCTTCTGCACCGCGTGGTCCGCTGGCAGCGCAACAAGGCGCAGGCGGGTACGCACAAGGTGAAAACCCGGTCCGAGACCAGCTATTCCACCAAGAAGATCTACCGCCAGAAGGGCACCGGTGGCGCACGCCACGGCGACCGCAACGCGCCGATCTTCCGCAAGGGTGGGATCTACAAGGGCCCGACACCGCGCAGCCACGCGCATGATCTGCCCAAGAAGGTCCGCAAGCTGGGTCTCAAGCATGCCCTCAGTGCCAAGGTGGCTGCCGGTGAGGTGGTGATCCTGGACGAGGCCGCATCCAAGGGGAAAACCAAGGATCTGGCCAAGCAGGTCAAGGACTTGGGCTGGAAGCGCGCGCTGATCATCGACGGTGCCGAAGTGAACGCCGATTTTGCCCGCGCCGCGGCCAATATCGACGGGATCGACGTGCTGCCGAGCATGGGCGCAAACGTATATGACATCCTGCGCCGTGACACGCTCGTGCTCACCAAAGCGGGTGTCGAAGCACTGGAGGCTCGGTTGAAATGAGCGCGAAACCAGAACATTACGACGTGATCCGCAAGCCGATCATCACGGAAAAATCCACCATGGCCTCTGAGGCCGGCGCGGTGGTGTTCGAAGTGGCGATCGACAGCAACAAGCCGCAGATCAAGGAGGCCGTTGAGGCGCTCTTTGGTGTGAAGGTGAAGGCGGTCAATACGACGATCAGCAAGGGCAAAAACAAGCGTTTCCGCGGCATCAAAGGCACGCGCAAAGACGTCAAGAAAGCCTATGTGACGCTCGAAGAGGGCAACACGATCGACGTGTCCACCGGACTCTGATCGTCGGACGCAGAGAAATTTGAAGAACCCCGGCGCTGCGGCGACCGGGGTTTTTCTTTGGCGCAGGCGCGTGCGGCGCGTGTTCAGTTTTCGGTTATTCGCCAGATCCGGGCCGGCGCTTTCGTGATGCCGGAGGTGATCATGGTTTCCCCATCAGGTGAGAAGGTGATCGCTGAGCTGGGCGCTGGAAAGGTCTGGATCAGGGCGCCTGTATCTACGTCATAAAGCGACGCGGTGCCAGAGAGGTGGCTGGCCACAACACCGCTCGCCTTCGGTGTAAATCGGGCCGAGACGATACGGTCCTCCGCGGCGCTGATGTGTGTGCGCTTTGCGCCGTCGCGTGTTTGCCAGATGGTTACGTCACCGTCTTCCTCGACGGTCAGGATCATGGAATTCTCGCCAGAAAATTCGGCGGCAAGGATGGGGCTGTCGAAATCCGTGATTTCCACCTCTGCCGTGCTGTCGCCTGTCCATGCCCAGACATTCTGCCATACCCGAACCGTCGGCACCGGGGCCGTCCAGCGCGGATCGTCGCCCACCTCGGGATAGGTCGCGATCATCTGGCCGGACGGGGCCGCGGCCAGGAATGTTTCGTAAGGGCCGAAACTGCCCGGCGCGTCGTTGAGGGACATGGTTGCGGGATCGAACCCTTCGAGATCCATGCGCAAGGTGAAGGCGCCCGATGTCAGAAAAATTTTGTCATCCCCGACGACGGTCGCTTTTTCGTAAGGGCGCAGCGCGTCCAGTTCACCGATGCTGACTTCGGCCCCGTCTTTGGACCACATGGAGACGCCGCCCACTTCCTTTGTCACGAGGTAGTGGTCTTTGACGAAAACGGTGTCGATGCTGCGGGCCTCATCGCTCAATGGAAAGCGCGCTGACAGGCTGCCATCGGAGATCTTCCATGATCGCAGTTCCCGTTCGGTATGGGCAAAGAGCACGTGACTGAGCGAGACAACTTCGACTTCTCGCGGGGTAAAGCGCAATTCCAGAAGGCTCGGAAAAATGTCCTGGAATTCCACAAGCCGCAATCCGCTGGAGGCGGACCAGAGCCAGGCGGAATAGCGGGTGTCTTGATCCCAGACCGAGGCCGCGATGTAGTGCCCGCCATCGCCCCAATCGGTTTTGGGTGAAAAGGTAATGGGACCGATCACCTCATCCGTTGCCATTTCGAGGGTGCCTTTGAGCTGCCACTGTTCGGCCTGAACGGGCGTATGGACCGCGAGGCCAGCTGCGCCAGCAATCAATGCCGTTTTGATGTGGGTGGCTGTTTTTGGAAACCCGAAATTGGCCATTCTGAACGTCCCTTAAACATTACGTTAGACCAGTATATTTGAATTTATACAGTGCGCTAGCGGTTGAGGGATGTCTCTCCCGGTCAGCGCGTGACCGGGAGTTTGGATGAAAGATGGCGGTCTACGACCTGCTTGGGTACACGCCTTCCACCACGATGCAATATCCCATGGTTTGGCCATTGGCCGATGTCGGCGCAGCATCGCGGAAATCAGGCAGGCCGAAGGTGGTGCGGCCGTCGCCGCCATAATATGCGCCAATCAGCGAGAAGAGAGCGGTGTATTCAGAGATTTGCAGCAGGCTGCCATCGGCCAGACGGGTGCCGCGGGGGCAGAAGCCAGACCCGCTGTTGCCCGCAAGGGCGAAGAGGAACACGGAACCGAGGTAATCCTGACCGTCATGGGCAAGCCCCGGTTTGGGTGCAGTCAGGGCGAGGATCGAGATGGTCGCGGCAATGAGCAATGTCTTCATGGGTGTCTCCGTTCTTTGATGCCTGCCATGTGCATGACATAGCGGGCGTTTTTCGACAACGGGCTTGAATGATGTCGCGATTGGGCATGCGGCGCGGTGAGGCGTGGCTAGGGTGAGGTCATGACCAACGAAAACATCCTGTCTCCATCACAGGCACAGCAGGACCGACGGCTGGGTTTGATCTATGTCTTCCTGGCGGGCGTCCTCTGGTCCACCGTGGGGCTTGGCATTCGGTTGATCGAGGACGCTGTGGTTTGGCAGATCCTGCTGTATCGGTCGGTGTCTTTGAGCATCTTTCTTTACATCGTGATACGCCTGCGCAGCGGGGAGGGACCGTTTGCGCAGCTTTGCCGGATGGGCTGGCCTGCTGTCATTGCGGGGCTGTCCCTGGTGGCGGCCTATGCGGGGGGGATTTTTGCTATTCAGTCCACCTCTGTGGCCAATGCAATGCTGCTCTTTGCTTCTGCGCCCTTCATGGCGGCTGTTCTGGGGTGGATCGTGCTGCGAGAAGGCGTGCGATGGGCCACGTGGATCGCCATCGTGGTCGCGATTTTCGGTGTCGGCGTGATGGTCGCGGGCGAAGGCGACAGTGGGGCGATGTTGGGCAATCTGGCCGCCCTTGGTTCGGCGTTCGGGTTTGCGGTGTTTACCGTTGCGCTCCGTTGGGGGCGGTCGGGGGAGATGCTGCCATCCGTGTTCTTGTCGGGGATCTTCGGGATTGCGATCATGGGCGTCATTTGTGTGGCCTCGGGTCTGCCTTTGGTGCTGTCGGCGAATGACGGTGGGATTGCTGTCGGCATGGGCGTGTTTCAGGTGGGTGCGGGGTTGATCCTTTACACGCTGGGGTCGCGCAGCTTGCCTGCGGCGGAGTTGACTCTATTGTCACTGGCGGAAGTTGTGCTCGGGCCGATTTGGGTGTGGCTGTTTCTGGGCGAAGTGACGGGGGCCAATACGCTTTTGGGCGGGGCAATCCTGCTGGCGGCGATTGTGGGCAATGCGGTCAGCGGTATGCGGCGCAGGCCACCCGCGATCACGACACCCTAGGCGCAACCCTGCGCGGGGGTCCGCGCGCGCGAAGTTCATGGCGACAGGCGGTTTTTCCGCGCTAGAGTGGGATGAGCATTTTCGACAGAGATTTTCCAATGCGCATTTTGATCGCTCTTTTGTGTTTCGTTCTTGCCGCGCCCGCTGGTGCAGAGCCGGGACCCAAATTCGATGACAGTGATCCGGTGACATTCACGCCTTACACGCCTGCGCGCTTCATGGTGCATGGTGTGGATGTGTCGCGCTTTCAGGGCGACCTTTCGTGGCGTTTGCTGCGCGGGGCGGGGATCCGGTTTGCTTTTATCAAGGCGACCGAGGGGGGCGATGTGCTGGATCCCAAGTTCAAGGAGAACTGGCGCGCGGCAGGGCAGGCCGGGATCGCGCGGGGGGCTTATCATTTCTACTATTTCTGCACGGATGCGCGGATACAGGCGCGGTGGTTCATCAGGAATGTGCCCCGTGAAAAGGGGGCATTGCCGCCGGTTCTGGATGTGGAATGGAACCCGTTTTCGCCCACCTGCACGCGGCGGCCCCCGCCCAAGACCGTGCGCAAGGAGATGATGCGGTTCATGCGGTTGGTGGAGCGGCGTTATGGCCAGCGGCCGATCATCTACACGACGCCGGATTTCTTTGCGCGCAACGAGTTGCGTAAACTGAAGGGAGAGGAATTCTGGCTGCGCGCCGTGGCGAAGGTGCCGGATCAGGTCTATCCGGGGCAAAGCTGGCGGTTCTGGCAGTATAGCGGGACAGGGCGGTTGCCGGGTGTGGCGGGGGATATTGATCTGAATGCCTTTGGGGGGAGCGAGGCGGATTGGGCGGCGTGGCTGGCGCAGCGGGCGCGGTAGGGAGCGGAATCAAGGGCTTTAGCCCGCCGCGCCGTCGTCGGGCCCCCACCCAGGGCCTGGCGAAGTGGCAATTGCAGGCTGTCGCTCGGATGGTGTCCGGGAACGGATGGATAAAGCGCGGCTGATCATAGGTCCGGATCGCCAGACCGGGGCCTGACAAAGGCACTTGCTTGCGTTTTGTGTCTTGGCAAAGGGAGCAGGGAATGCGGATTGAGCGGATAGATCATGTTCATGTTGAGGTCGCGGACCGGGAGGAGGCTGCGGCGTGGTTTCATGGTGTGCTGGGGCTGGTTCGGGCAGAGGCGCTGGCCGAATGGGCCGCACATCCATTGGGGCCGCTGATCCTTGCCACGCCAGACGGGCTGCCGGTGTTGTCGCTTTTCGTCCGGGATGCGAAACCGGCGTCACGGGATGCGACGATTGCGTTTCGGGTTTCCGCGGCGGATTTTCGGGACTTCCTGGATCGGTTGGATGATCTGGGCCTTCTGCAAGCCGATGGGCGGCGACTCACCCGGGCGGAGGTTGCCGATCACGGCATGGCGTGGTCGGTTTACTTCGTGGACCCGTGGGGCAATCGGTTTGAGATCACCACCTACGATTATGAGGCGCTTTCGCTTGACCTGAAGGGGTGAGGTGTCTAGTACACGGCATCTGCTGCCCCGGATTCGTTCGGGGCAGTCTGTTTTGATATGAACCGGGGACCTTCGGGGCCCTATACCCAGTGGGTCCGAGACCCACCTTACATATGGGCGAAACGTGTTTCGCCCTCGCTAGACGGAAGACAGAAAGCATGGCACTCAAGTCGTACAAGCCGACGACGCCGGGCCAGCGCGGGCTGGTGCTGATCGACCGTTCGGAGCTGTGGA
>CAYMEC010000119.1:0-7046 GCA_964389425.1 uncultured Roseovarius sp. | reverse complement strand
CACATGCAAAGGAGGGAATTCCATGTCTGACTATGAACAATCCCGCTATCCTCGCCCGACCAGCATCGATACGGGCGGCGCAGGGGCCTTCTGGGTTCTTGTGGTTGTTGTCGCGCTCGGTGCGCTCGTGCTCATCATGGCGTTGGGCAGTGCGACCGTCTCTGGCGATGTGGGCACCGGCGTCGGCGCCGCTGACACGGCCACGGAATCAGCGCCTGCCATCACGCCTGCGGAGCCAGACGCCGCAACGACCGGCGCTGCCTCTGGCACTGTCGCCGAATAACACGACCATCCAAACACCACAGCCTTTGGGCGGGTGCCACGCGGTGCCCGCCCTTTTGCCGTGCGCAACGAACGGGAGCATCCCATGTTGAAGCTCACATGCCCCTACACCGGGATCACCGGCGAAGAGACCGAATTCACGCCCGGCGGGGAGGCGCATCTGAAGCGCTTTGGCCCCGGGTCGAGCGATGAGGATTTTCACGACTACCTGTTTTCCAAAGAGAACCCCAAGGGCGTTCATTTCGAGCGGTGGCGGCACTCATATGGCAGCGGCAAGTGGTTCATCGCGGCCCGCGATACGGTGACGTTGGAAGTTTATGGCACGTACCCTGCGCAGACGCTGGAGCCGCCGCAATGGGTGAAAGACAAGATCACCGCCAAGCGCCCCGGCTGGACGTGGCGAGAGTTTGCGGGAGACAAGACATGAGCACACGTCTGGCACAGGGCGGGCGGCTGATTGACCGTTCCAAAACCCTCAAGTTCCGCTTCAACGACAAATACTATTCCGGTGTGGAAGGGGACACGCTGGCCTCTGCGCTTCTGGCCAACGATCAGATGCTGATCGGGCGGTCGTTCAAGTATCACCGCCCGCGCGGGTTCGTGGCCTCGGGCGCGGAAGAGCCCAATGGCATTTTCAACATGGGCGAGGGTGCTGCATTCGAGCCCAACCAGCGCGGCACAACGACCGAGCTTTTTGATGGCATGCGGATGGAGAGCCAGAACCACTGGCCGAGCCTTGAATATGACATCGGTGCGGTGAACAATAAACTCGCCCGGTTCCTGCCGGCAGGGTTCTATTACAAGATGTTCATCCACCCGCGGTCTTTCTGGAAGCATGTGTATGAACCCTTCATCCGCCAATCCGCGGGTTTGGGCAAAGCGCCCAAGCGGGGCGATGACGACAAGTACGAACATTTTTACGCGTTCGTGGACGTTCTGGTGATCGGTGGCGGTGTTGCTGGACTTCAGGCCGCACGCGCGGCGGCCAAAACCGGCGTCAAGGTCATGATCATGGAGCAGACCGCCGACTGGGGTGGGCGCGCCGTGGTGGATGGCGTGGTTGACGGCTCTAGTGTCAACGATGCGCCTGTGGATAAGTTCGTGGACGAAACCGTCGCTGAGCTGCAGGCGATGGACAACGTCACGATGCGCGCCCGGATGATGGGCGCAGGCGTTTATGACCACGGATATGTGCTGGGATACGAGCGCGTGAATGACCATCAGCCCGACGCGGAAGGCCCGCGCCACAGGCTTTGGCGGATCCGCGCAGGCCATGTGATCACGGCCACAGGGGCCATTGAGCGCCCGCTCAGTTTTGCCGGAAATGACATTCCGGGTGTGATGCTGGCTTCGGCCGTTCGCGATTATGCGGTGAATTTCGGCGTCTCTATTGGGGATCGTACAGTCGTTGTGACCAACAATGATGATGCCTATCTCACTGCGATTGCTTTGAAAAATCAAGGGCTTGAGGTTCCTGCCATTCTGGACGCCCGCGCGGGCGGGGGTGACGCATTGGCCGAACAGGCGAAGGCGTTGGGTATTCGCGTGGAAAACGGCAAGGCGATTGCCAAGGTCAAGGGCGGCAAGCGCGTCACGGGTGTGGCGATCTGCGCGCAAGCCGGACAAGGCGCTGTTCTGGAAGAGATACCCTGCGACGCGGTGGCCATGTCGGGCGGCTGGTCGCCGGTTGTGCATCTTTGGTCCCATTGCGGCGGCAAGCTGATCTGGGACGAGGCTCAGGCCCATTTCCGGCCGGATGTGGATAATGCGCCGCTGGGTGACGTAGGGGAAGCCTTTGTTTCTGCGGCAGGGGCCGCCAATGGAGAGATGTCGCTGAGCGCGGTTTTGGGCGATGCGGATGCCTGCGGGAAAGCGGCTGGCAAGGCGACAGGTGGCAAAGCGTCTCGGGCCAAGGCGCCTCAGGCGGACGAGGCGCAACAGGCGCCGATGGAGGCCGTCTGGATGATGCCGCAAGGCGCAGGCATTGATCTGCGCATGAAATCCTGGCTGGATTTTCAGAACGACGTGAAGGTTTCTGACGTGCAATTGGCCGCGCGCGAAGGGTTTGAAAGTGTGGAACATGCCAAGCGTTACACCACGCTGGGGATGGCCACGGATCAGGGCAAGCTCAGCAATATCAACGGGCTGGCGATCCTGTCAGACGCGCTGGGCCAACCCATTCCGCAGACGGGCACTACGACGTTCCGCCCGCCCTACACGCCGATTTCGATGGCCGCAATTGCCGGTGAAGCGCGGCGGGAGTTGTTCCAGCCCATTCGCAAGACGCCGATGCATGACTGGCATGATGCGAACGGGGCTCATTGGGAGCCAGTTGGCGCATGGCGGCGGCCTTACACGTTCCGGAGGTCTGGGGAGAGCGTCGAGAAGGCCGTGATCCGGGAGATCAAGCAGACGCGGGACAGTCTGGGCCTGCTGGATGCCTCAACCCTGGGCAAGCTGATTGTGAAGGGGCCGGATGCGGGCAAGTTTCTCGACATGCTCTACACAAATATGATGAGCACGCTGAAACCGGGGCGCTGCCGCTACGGTCTGATGTGCAATGAGAACGGCTTTCTGATGGATGACGGCGTTGTGGCGCGGCTCGATGAAGACACGTTTCTGTGCCATACCACGACCGGGGGTGCCGACAGCATTCACGCGCATATGGAAGACTGGCTGCAATGCGAGTGGTGGGACTGGAAGGTCTACGTGGTCAATGCCACGGAACAGTTTGCCCAGATCGCCGTGGCTGGTCCCAAGGCACGGGCGACACTGGAGAAGCTGACTAAGGATGATGTGAGCGCCGAGGCTTTGCCGTTCATGGCATTCAAGGACATCACGCTGGCCGGTATCGAGGCGCGGGCCTATCGGATCTCTTTCTCGGGTGAGTTGAGCTATGAGATTGCCGTGCCTGCGGGGCAAGGCCGTGCGCTTTGGGATGCACTGCTGGAGGCGGGCGCGGAGTTCGGCGCGTCGCCCTACGGCACCGAAGGGTTGCACGTGATGCGGGCCGAGAAGGGCTTCATCATGATTGGCGATGAAACCGACGGTACGGTCATTCCGCAGGATCTGGAGATGGGCTGGGCCATTTCCAAAAAGAAAGAGGATTACATGGGCAAGCGCGCGCAAGAGCGCAAGCACATGGCAAGCCCGGATCGCTGGCGGCTTGTGGGGCTGGAGACGGTCGATGGATCGGTCCTGCCCGATGGGGCCTATGCGACCGCCGAGGGCACCAATGCCAATGGTCAGCGCAAGGTGCAGGGGCGGGTGACGTCGACCTATTATTCACCGACGCTAGATCGGGGCATTGCGATGGGGCTGGTGCATCACGGGCCGGACCGGATGGGCGAGGTACTGGAGTTTCCGAAGGTGGATGGCACCGTGGTGAAAGCCAAGATCGTGAACCCGGTCTTCTTTGACCCGGAGGGGGAGAAGCAGAATGTCTGACGCTGTGAGCGCGCTGTCGGGCGCGGAATACGAAGGTTATGTGGTGGTCCGCGAAGTGGGCCTGCAAGGCATGGTGACACTGCGCGGGGATCTGGCGGCAACGAAGGTCAAGTCGGCTGTCAAGAAGGTGGCCGGGGTGGCGGTGCCGGATGTCTGGTCGGTTGCACTGTCGGGCGACAAGGGTGTCGCATGGATGTCACCCGACGAGGTGATGGTGATGGTGCCTTACTCAGAGGCGGGGGCAACGGTCGCCGCGCTGGATAAGGCGCTGAAGGGTCAGCATTTCCTTGCGGTCAACGTGTCTGATGCACGGGCCGTGTTTGAAGTGAAGGGCGCGGCGGTGCGCGAGGTGGTGGCGAAGCTCGCCCCTGTGGACATGGCGCCTGAGGCGTTCAAGCCGGGTCAGTTCCGGCGCACACGGTTCGCGCAGGTGGCGGCGGCGTTCTGGATGGTCGACGAAGAGACCGTGCGCGTGGTCTGCTTCCGGTCTGTGGCAGAGTACATGTTCAACCTATTGAAGGATGCCGCAGAGCCGGGTGGGGAAGTCGGGTTCTTCGGCTGAGGATGCGAAGTCTTTAAAAGACTTCGGACGCATTCTTTTAAAGAATGCGGGCGCCCAGGGTTGAGGCTTGCCAGAGGCGCATGGCCTCGTTTGTTTCTTGAACATCGTGGATGCGTAGGATTTGCACGCCTTGGGCCAATCCGGCGAGCGCCACGGCGATGGAGCCGGGCGCGCGTTTGCGGGCCTCTTCCGAGCCGCCGATGGTTCCGATGAAGCGTTTGCGGGAGGCGCCCAGAAGGATGGGGCAACCGAGGGCATGAAACAGCGAAAGACTTTGCAGAAGCGTCAGGTTGTGCTCCAGTGTTTTTCCGAAGCCGATGCCGGGGTCGACGATGATCTGGTCGCGAGGGATGCCTTGGGCGGTGAGGGCCTCGACGCGCTCTGAAAGGAAGTCATAGACATCGAGGGCCACGTTGTCGTAGCGCGGGTCCTTTTGCATAACGTCGGGCGTGCCTTGGGCGTGCATGACGCAGACCGAGAGTCCAGCATCCGCGCAGAAGGGGGCGAGACCCGTGTCGAAGGTGAAACCGGCAACGTCATTGACGAGGTTTGCGCCTGCATCAAAAGCTGCGCGCGCCACCGCGGCTTTGCGGGTGTCGATGGAGATGGGGGTGGAGGTCTCCGCGCGGATGGCTTCGATCACGGGGGCGGTGCGGCGGATCTCTTCTTCGACGGGCACCTCTGCCGCGCCCGGGCGTGTGGATTCGCCGCCGATGTCGATGAGTGTTGCGCCTTCGCTGATCATGGTTTGGGCACGGGTGACCGCGTCGCTGAGCGCGAAGTGGTCGCCGCCATCGGAAAAGCTGTCTGGCGTGACGTTGAGGATGCCCATGAGGGTTGGGGCGTCGAAGGTAAGCCCGGCGATATGCGCGCGGGGGGCGGTGAGGCGTTTGAGGGTGTCGGCGGGCAGGTCTGACGCGGGGATGAGTTCGGACGCGCGGTCACGATACAGGCATTCCACGCGATCAAACCAGCACCAGCCGCCCGCGAGGGGGTGCGCGTCTGACGGACGTGCGTGATCGGTCTGAGAGATCGGACGGTAATAGGGCATGGGGGTTAGAGCCCTGCGATCTCGGTATCCTGAATGAGGACGGGCACCGACGCCTCGCCCGAGGGCGCGGCGCCGATGAGCGTGAGATCGGAGGCCTCGATATGGCCTGCAAACCATGTAGTGAGGGCGACGGGATCATCGGGGCCGGTGGTGGGGCCGTCGACGGCGTCGAGCACGATCTTGGAGGGGGCCCAGACGCTGATCTGGCCGTTCTTCATGGCCCAGTCGAGTTCTGTCCGTGTGCCCACGACGACGCAGCGATCATCGCGGCCTGCGAGGACCCAGGCGTTCTGTTCGAGCGCCAGGAGGTCGACGCGGCGTTGGGTCATTTTGTGACCGGTCTGGGGGGCGTGCGTGTCGGAATGGCCGACGCAGAGGATGACGGGTTCGGCGCGGGCCTCCAGCTGGTCGAGCCAGCCGTGCAGATTGGGGGAGGTGACAGCGGGATTTGTGAGGAAGACCACGTGAGGGTGAGGCGTGTCTGCCTGAGGGCCTTTGACAGCGATGTCATCGACTGAGCGGACGATCTCGACGCCAAGTGCACCGGGGCCGCGATCCAGTTTTTCGATGCGCACGAAGGTGCGGACCGCCTGGGGTTCCCAGAGGATGCGTTCGGCGACGCGGTCGGCGAGGGTTTCCAGCAGGTTGAGGCGTTCCTCGGACAGGGCGGCCTCGATGGCCTCGGTCACCTTGTCATAACTGAGGATGCGGTCGACATCGTCGTCGATCACCTCTGTCAGAGGGCTGACCTCCACCACCACGTTGAAGCAGATGCGCTGAGTGGTGCCGCGCTCGGCTTGGAAGGCGCCGATCTCAACCTCGACCGTGTGATCGCGCACGGAAATCCGATCCAGTGGGGCGTCGGGCGCGGTGGCGCGGGAGCGGCCGGCAGGGTGTTCAAAGGCGAGGCGGATTTCGTTGGTCATGGGGCAGCGGCCTTGGATAGTATTTTGGGCGGTGTATCACGCGCGGGCCAAGGGCGGCAAAGAAAAAGGCCCCCGAAAACGAGGACCCTTCGTGTTTTCTCGAGCGGCTTAGTGGGCGCGCTGCTTGTCCCAATCTTCCTGCTTTGGCAGGATCTCGAACGTGTGTTCCGGCGGCGGGGAGGGGAGGGTCCACTCCAGCGTGTCGGCGTATTCGTTCCAGGGGTTCGCTTCGGTCGTCTTGGCCCCGCGGAAGATCGAGTAGAAGATCACCGCGAAGAAGAAGATGAAGGACGCGAATGAGATGAACGCGCCGATGGAGGACCAGTAGTTCCAGAAGGCGAAGGCCTCCGGGTAGTCGATGTAGCGGCGGGGCATGCCCTGACGGCCCAGGAAGTGCTGAGGGAAGAAGGTCAGATTGGCACCGATGAACATCGCCCAGAAGTGCAGCTTGCCTGCCCATTCAGGGTACATGCGGCCGGTCATCTTGGGGAAATAGAAGTACACCCCGGCGAAGATGGCAAACACGGCGCCCAGCGACATCACGTAGTGGAAGTGCGCCACCACGTAGTAGGTGTCATGGTAGGCGCGGTCGATACCTGCCTGAGACAGGACAACCCCGGTGACCCCACCCACGGTGAAGAGAAAGAGGAAGCCGAAGGCCCAGAGCATGGGTGTTTTGAACTCAATGGAGCCGCCCCACATGGTGGCGATCCAGCTGAAGACCTTCACACCTGTCGGCACCGGTCTTGCCGTCGCAGTCGTTATCTTCGCCATCACA
>CAYMEC010000118.1:0-7050 GCA_964389425.1 uncultured Roseovarius sp. | reverse complement strand
CGACCTCGATCCGCGACTATATCTTCCGCGGACTGGCGGTGAGCTATCGCGATCGCGCCGATCTGGCCCATGTGAAGGCCGAAGGCACGACCTTCGACGACCTGGGCCGCGGTGAGGAAGAAGGGGTCTCCAACATCTCGGAAATGTCCGAAGATGCGGCGGCCAAGTCCCTCGAAGTGCTCAAGCAAATCAGCTCCACGGGCTACCTGCGCAAGCGGTTGCCGCAAGAGTTGGTCGTGTTGAACGGTGGTCAGGGTATGGGCGCGACCGCGCTGGACACCTCGGACCCGGAAGTGGCGCTTCAGACGCTCGTGCCTGAGACAGCGACCTCGACCGAAACCGTGCTTAAAGGCGCCTCATCGCTCTCAGCGGCAGCGGTGGACCGTGCTTCCATGGCCAAAATGCAGGGCTACGAAGGAGAGGCCTGCGGCGAATGCGGCAACTACACGCTGGTGCGCAACGGGACTTGCATGAAGTGCAACACCTGTGGGGCGACCAGCGGGTGTAGCTAAGAGATCGCGTCCTTTGGGGGATGCGTAGGGGTCTTGAGGTCAGGTCTCGCAGCCGCCTCGACCCCGACGAAATGAAGAGGAGTTAAAGAGACATGGGGCGGGTGCGCTCGCCCCCTGACGACACTCAGGCCGCAGGCAGAAACCGGGCGGTAAATGAACAGAGCTTGAGTGGCGAAACTTTCATCGGGGGGCCTTTGTGCCCCCCGCTTTTCTTTTTTGTGTTTCGAGGTGCTGCGGGGCGCGGAATCAAGGGCGTCAGCCCGCCGCGCCTTCGTCAGGCCCCACCCAGGGCCTGGCGAATTGGTGGCGTTGGCGCGTCATTCGACCATACGGCAGTACATCACGATAAAGTGCCCTTGCTTCAGGTCAGGATTGCCAGACCGGGGCCTGACGAAGGCGCGGCTTCAGAAACTCTGTTGGAGTTCACTGAGAAGCCGCGCGGCCTCTGCCTTGGGAGACGCCAGCGCGTCGCGATCCTCGCCCGGGAAAAACCGAGCGCGGGTGGCGGTCGGCATGGGCTGAGGTGTCAGGATATGCACATGGGGTCCGGTCTTCGCCGTCTCCGCCCGCCACGCGCGGGCCAGTGTCATCTGTGCGGCCTTCGACGCGCCATAGCTGCCGAAGAACTTGTCTGTGACGTTGGCATCGTCAAAAAACACCGCATGCCCGTCCGTGCCCAGAAGCGGGGCCACGAAGGTGATGAGCTGCGCCGTCGCCTCGACATTCACTTGAACAGACTTGCCGAAGTCCTTCATATCAATGTGATTTGCAGGTGCGAGGGGGGCGGCGTGGATGGCCGTGTGAACCCATAGATCCACCTTACCCCAACGGTCATAGATCGAGCGGCACAGTTGTGCCATCGCCGCCTTTTCGGTGATGTCCATCGGGGCCAGCGTGGCGGCACCGCCCTTGGCCTTGATCAGGTCGTCGATCTCTTCAAGCGCGCCGGTGGTCCGGCCCACGGCGACGATATGGTACTCGGGCGCCAGCGCCTCGGCGAAGGCGGCCCCCAGACCGCGCGACGCGCCGGTGATCAATGCAAGTTTGTCTGTCATGAGAGCAGGGGATTTCATCGCCGCCTCCAGAAATCAAGCGCATTCTCTTGACTCTGGGGCGTGGGGGGCGAAAAAGACTGCAAACACATTGAACGAGGGGATCGCAATGAGCGACATGGTGTTGAGCAAGGCCCTGATCGGCCATGACGGTATTGTAAAGAAAGTTGGCCTTGTGCTGGCCGGCTCCATCGCGCTGGCCATCGTGGCGCAGATGAGCGTGGGCTGGCCTGTGCCGATGTCGCTGCAGGGTCTGGCGGTTCTGATCATTGGATTTACCTTTGGGTCTCGCCTCGCGGCCGCCACGCTGATTGCTTATCTGGCTTATGGCGCCATGGGCTTGCCTGTGTTCTCCAATGGCCAATCGCTGCCCGCGCTGATGGGCCCGACCGCGGGCTTCCTCTATGGCTTTGTGGCCATGGCTTGGCTGGCGGGCCTTGCTGCGGATCGTGGCTGGACCAAGAACATGCTTGTCACGTTGATCGTGGGCGCGGCTGTGTCGGTCTTGCTGTACGTTCCCGGCCTGGCATGGCCGGCGGCCTTTCTCGGCAAGACTGCACCGGAACTCTGGGCCGGTTGGATGGCCCCGTTCCTTTTGGGTGACATGATCAAAGCCGTGATCGCGGCGATGGTCGTCGCCGGTGGCTGGCAGCTGGTCAAAGCGCGCAAGGGCTGAAACGCCCAACAAAAGGTTGAAAGCCGCCCTGATGCGGGGCGGCTTTTTTTATGACTTCGGGATGGTCAGGCGATGGCGCTCGCCCATCAGGCTGAGATCAAGATGCCCATCGCCCAACGCGACGATCCGGGCCTGTCCGATGTAGTCATCCTGCCGCATTTCCCTGATCTCCCCGTCAGCCAGTCGAACCAGCGCCTTGATGCCGTCGGGGCCTGAAAACGTCCCCAACAGGGACGGCCGGTTCATCGGCAGCACGCCGCGTTCGGTGGCGGAGAGATAGGTGAGGAAGGAAAGGGGGGTCGTATCGTCTTGTTGGCTCATGGGGCAGACTCAGCTGTTGCAAGACGGCTGAGATATGCGGAGGCGCGGCGAAAGAAAAGCGGGCCTGCAATGGATGCGCAGCTTTCCGCCCGGAGTGCCACGAAATCTTTAAAAGATTTCGGTCGCATTCTTTTAAAGAATGCGATCCCTATTCCGCCGCTTTCAGCTCAAAACCCTGTTCCAGCATGTCCTTGGGTTCAATCGGGTAGTCGCCCGTGAACACCGCGTCGTAATAGGCCGGGGCCTTGTTATCGCGGCCCTCAGGAATGCCCAAGGCGCGGTAGAGCCCGTCAATCGACACGAACCGCAAGCTATCTACGCCGATATAGGCCTGCATCTGTTCCACCGTCATGTTGGCGGCCAGAAGCTCTTCTCGCGTGGGCATGTCGACGCCGAAGAAACAGGGCCATGTGGTGGGGGGGCTGGCAATGCGGAAATGCACTTCAGCAGCACCGGCTTCAAGAATCATGTCCTTGATCTTGCGCGAGGTCGTCCCGCGCACCACGCTGTCATCCACCAGGATCACCCGTTTACCCTTCATCAGCGCGCGGTTCACGTTCAGCTTCAGCTTCACGCCGATATTGCGGATCTGTTCGGTGGGCTCAATGAAGGTGCGGCCCACGTAAGAATTGCGGATGATCCCCATCTCGAAAGGGATGCCGCTTTCCTGGCTATATCCGATGGCCGCAGGCGTGCCGCTGTCTGGCACGGGGCAGACCATATCCGCCTCCACCGGCGCTTCACGGGCCAGTTCCTTGCCGATATTGCGCCGCACCTCATAGACGGATTTGCCGCCAAGAACGGAGTCCGGGCGGCTGAAATAGACGTATTCGAAGATGCAGGGTTGCGGGCGCACAGGTTCAAACGGGCGATAGCTGTCGATGGTCTGATTTTCGTTGATGACCACCATCTCGCCCGGTTCAATTTCCCGGATGAACTCCGCCCCGATGATGTCGAGCGCGCAGGTTTCAGAGGCGAGCACCGTCGCATCCCCGAACTTGCCGAGCATGAGCGGGCGAATGCCCAGCGGGTCGCGCACGCCGATCAGTTTGCGGCGTGTCATGGCCACGACGGAAAAGGCGCCCTCGACTTGTCGGAGCGCCTCTTTCATGCGGTCAGGGATCGTGCGGCCCATGGAACGCGCCATCAGATGAATGATGCATTCGCTGTCGGACGTGCTTTGAAAGATCGACCCGCGCTGAATGAGATCACGGCGCAGGGAATTGGCATTGGTCAGATTGCCATTATGGGCAATCGCCGCCCCGCCCATGGAAAATTCACCAAAGAAGGGCTGTACGTCGCGGATCGCGGTGTTGCCCTTGCTGCCAGCGGTGGAGTAGCGCACATGGCCTACGCCGATCGAGCCAGGCAGCATCGCGATGGTTTCGGACGTAGTGAAGTTATCGCGCACATAGCCAAATCGTCGGACGGAGTTGAAACCGTTCTTGGGATCATGTGTGACGATCCCGCCGGCTTCCTGTCCGCGATGTTGCAATGCGTGAAGACCAAGGGCGATGAAGTTGGCAGCATCAGCAAGGCCGATGACGCCGAACAGGCCGCACTCCTCTTTGATTTTATCTTCACCAAACATGGCGTCGTCAAAGGGTGTGTCGACGGGCGAATCTTGGGGCAATGGGCAGCTCCGATTCCCAACAAAGGCGTGTGGGTGCCATACATAGGGGTTGGGGCCGCTCATGTCACGGGTTCATGACAAAAGGACGTCGGGTAATTTAAGGATGTGGTCGCGATGCCCGCAACGGCCTGCGTTTCAGGCAACGTGCTTGGTGTAAAGATGACACAAGACGCTGGCTTCCTTGGCCTTCAAGACCATCGCGGCAGTCTGCCCATAGGCCACGGTTCCATCGCTCAGATGCGGGAAAAGGGCCCTCAGTTCGCTGGCCTGATCCGGTTCCAGCGTGTCCATGGACAGATCGGACAGGAAAAAGCTCTCGGTCAGTTGGCCGTTGGCGTAGACGATCTCATGACGGTCGAACATGAAATGCGTATAGGTGATCATACCACCTTCGCGAATGGAGACGCCGGGCAGGTCCGTCAGGTGCTTGGCCGCGACTAGAACAGCGTCTTCGCCAAACAAAAGATCGGGCATGGGGCCGCGCAGGCACATGCGGTGTTCGGGCGAGACGACCAATTCCTGTTCATTCTCAAGGGCATGAGGCGCAAACACGATGGGGGCAAGGTTGCCGGTTGCGGCCACGGTTGTGCGCCCGATCCAGCGGATGGGTTGCATGCGGTTGTGCTGTGTCCAGATCATGTCACCCACGTCCAGCGCCTCAATGGGCTGGTTGCCCTTGGTCGTCAGGATTTTCGTGCCAGGGCCAAAGCAGGTGATGAAGGAACTGTAGGCCGAACTGCCGGTGTTGGAGCCGGAGATTTTCGTATATGACACACCGTCTTGAAGCGGCGTATCCGTGGCAAAGCCCCAGACGTTGCTGGTCACGCCGTTTTGCGAAAAGACCGTGACCGTGATGTTGGGCCCGGTCGGGTTCCCGAATTCATCCAAAGCGCGGATGATCATGGTGGATTCCGCCTCCACCCCATTGCCATTGGAGACGATCCCGCCGCCATCGGTGACGGTGTGACTGCCGGATTGGTCATCATTGAACGTGTCCGCACTGCCGCCGGTGTCGTCGATCGTGACCGTCGTGCCGCCGCCCGCCGAATAGGTGAACACCGTGCCGTCGGGAGTGTCGGAATTGTTGATGATGGGGTTGCCCACGATTGCGCCATTGGTGCTCGACTGCACGACCATGTTTGCACTGTCGATGGCGAAGAACGATCTGGCGACCATGATGAAACCTCTCACAACGTATAGGGAGAGGGCGTAAACAAAGAATGAGCCGTGATTGAGGCAGCCGAGCGACGGCAGTATGACACAGGTCCGTCGTCGCGCAGATGACTAGGTCTCGGAGCGGCGCCTGGTCACCCCGGATTTCGTAAATTAATTCTGTGTCTTAGGGTCTGAAATTCAAGTGACCTGATGTCACTGCGCGTCGCAATTGCCCAGCAGTTGATCGACTTTGCTTTGTACCCAACCCACGGCGGCTTCGGGATCCTGGTTTTCGACGCTGCCTGTGAGGGAGGCGAAAATCCGGGCCGAGCGGCTGTCATCGATCACCTGGATGTTCTGTGCCGCGACCACCGTGTCGTAGACGAAATAGGCCACGGCCACCAGGAGGATGCCGCGCGCCACGCCGAACAGGAACCCGAGCCCCTGGTCGATGCCACCAAGGAAGGAGCGTTGAATGACAGACGAAAAGAGCGGCGTGATGAGCGAGGCCACGATCAGCCCGACGGCGAGCACGGCGAAGAAGGACGCGACCATACCCAGATCGCAGCTTTCGCGAATGAAATCGCCGACATAGGGGATCTCTTCGACCATGGGACGCACGGTCGGCGCAAACATGAAGGCCACGATGGCGGCCACGATCCAGCCTGCAATGGCCAACCCTTCGCGGACGAACCCCCGGGAATAGGCCAGAAGACCTGAGAGAATGATGACCAGCGCGACGACGCCGTCGATAATGGTAAAGCCTTCCATGCGCTGCCCGCTCCTTTTGTCCCTTCGCGCCTTATCCGGCGCCGAACATGTCGCCCACCCATCCGCTCAGATCGGCGAAGGACTGGATCGTCATGCCTGATGCGCTCACAGGTTTCCCACCCTTTGGCACAATGGCGGATGTAAAACCAAGTTTTTGTGCCTCTTTCAACCTGTTTTCGGTTTGCGCGACGGGCCGAAGGGCGCCGGACAGGCCGATCTCCCCGAAAACAACGGTCTCGGACGGAAGGGATGTGTCTTCTCGGGCACTCAGAAGCGCGGCGGCGACAGCGAGGTCGGCGGCAGGTTCAGAGATTTTGATGCCGCCAGCAACGTTGAGATAGACGTCGAGCCCCGCAAAGGGGATGCCGCAGCGGGCCTCAAGGACGGCCAGCACCATCGCAAGCCGCGCTGAATCCCAACCGACCACGGCGCGTCGCGGCTGGCTGTGTGGGGTGGGGGAGACGAGAGCCTGAAGCTCCACCAGAAGAGGGCGTGTGCCTTCTATTCCTGCAAAAACGACCGAGCCGGGGGAAGGGCTTCCGCGCCCGGCGAGGAAGAGTTCAGAGGGGTTGGTGACTTGGGCCAAACCAGCGCCGGTCATCTCGAAAACGCCGATCTCATCAGCGGGGCCGAAGCGGTTTTTGACGGAGCGGAGGATGCGGAATTGGTGGCCGCGTTCGCCTTCGAAATAGAGGACCGTGTCGACCATGTGTTCGACGACGCGGGGGCCGGCGATCTGGCCGTCCTTGGTGACATGCCCCACGAGGATCACCGCAGTGCCTTTGCGTTTGGCAAACGTGGTGAGTTCGTGGCAAGTGGCGCGGACCTGGCTGACGGAACCCGGCGCGCTGTCGACGGTGTCAGCCCACATGGTCTGGATCGAATCGATGATGACGAGACCGGGGCTTTCAGACGTGTGCTCTTCCGATC
>CAYMEC010000117.1:0-7088 GCA_964389425.1 uncultured Roseovarius sp. | reverse complement strand
CCGAGGCCAGACACCAGCCACTGCCGGCCTTCCCGGGCCCATCGGATACATGGCGTGCTTGAAGAAGGTCCAGAACCACGCGGAGAAGAACATCACCTCCGACATGATGAACATGATGAAGCCATAGCGCAGACCGATCCGAACCACAGGCGTGTGATCGCCTGCGAAGTTCTCGTTGATCGTTTCGCCCCACCAGAAATACATGGTGACAAGCGTCATGATGAAGCCCAGTCCGAACAGCCAGGGTCCGCTCAGTTCTGCCGCGCCGAACAGAACGGACATGCCGCCCGACATCCAGACGACCGCGCCAAAAAGCATGATGAAGCCCGCCAGCGCCCCGACCAAGGGCCAGATAGAGGGGTTCAGGATGTGATAGTCGTGGTTCTTTTCATGTGCCATGGTCTTAAGTCCCTCGCCTTATTGGCGTTCGTTGTCGCTGGATCCATCATCCCGCGCGGCTTGCTCGTAATCCTCTTTGTCTTGCGGCAAGTCAATTTCGTAGAAAGTGTAAGAGAGCGTGATCGAGTGGGTGTATTTCGCATCCCGGTCCTCGACCAATCCGGGGTCAACGTAGAAGGTCACGGGCATCTGCACTCGCTCCCCGGGTTGCAGCACCTGCTCTTCGAAGCAGAAGCACGCGATCTTGGTAAAGTACCCGCCTGCCTCATAGGGGTAGACGTTGAACGCCGCTGTGCCCGCCACCGGGCGATCAGTCGGGTTGTACGCCTCGTAGAAAGCCAGCCCCGTCTCGCCGATGCGAATTTCCATCTGGCGCTCCACGGGTTTGAATTCCCACGGCATGTCCCGCTCGGTGGAGGCGTCAAAGCGCACGGTCACTGTGCGATCCAGAATTTCATCCGATCCAACGGTCGACACCGAAGGCGTGCCGCCAAATCCTGTCACCCGGCAGAACCAGTTATACAGCGGCACCGACGCCCAGGCGAGGCCCCCCATGAACACCACGACACTCACCAGCTTCAGCACGGTGCGGCCATGGTTCGGCGGCGGTGTTTGGGACATATCCGTCATTCCGCAGCGTCCGAGCCCAGAAACGGGGTCGCAGATAGAGCCTCGGTAAATTCTTCGGTGGAGACCTTGACGACCGTCAGGCCAAAGACCACAGCGACAAGCCCAGCCAAGGCCAGACCCAGCCCCATATTGCGGGAAAAGCGCCGTTTGTGCAGTTCGTGTTCGCGTGCAAGACCCATTACCAGCCTCCCAATCCTAAGGGCTCCAGACCGGCCTCAAGCGCGATCACGCCAAACAGCGCGAACAGATAGTACAGCGACAGCTTGAAGACCGATTTCTCGACTTTGTAGTTGTCTGCCTCAGCCATGTCCTCGGTGCGCCGCCAGATCTGCCAAGCGCCCTTGATGAACATCGCGTTGAACGCGATGGACACGGCCAGGTAAATCGGCCCGCCCACAGACGTGAACCCGATGCCCACCGCAAGCGCGGCCAGAAGCAGCGTGTAAACCAGAATGTGAATGCGTGTGGATTTGCGCCCATGCGTGACTGTCAGCATCGGCACGCCCGCATCGTCATAATCCGACCGCATGAACAGCGCGAGCGCCCAGAAATGCGGGGGGGTCCACATGAAGATGATGGAAAACATCAGCACGGACTCGAGGCTGATCCCGCCCGTCACCGCCGCCCAGCCAATCATCGGAGGGAAAGCACCGGCAGCCCCACCGATCACGATGTTCTGCGGCGTCCAGCGCTTCAGCCACATGGAATAGATCACGACATAGAAGAAGATCGTGAAGGCCAGCAGCGCCGCTGCGACCCAGTTGGTCGCCAGCCAGAGCAACACGACCGAGAATGCCGCCAGCGTCATGCCGAACCCAAAGGCCTCGCCCTCGGTCACGCGGCCCGCCGGAATGGGGCGCTTTTGCGTGCGCTTCATGATGCGGTCGATATCGGCATCCCACCACATGTTCAGCGCGCCCGACGCCCCGCCGCCCAGCGCGATAAAGAGAATGGCAATGGCACCAACCAGCGGGTGAATGCCGCCCGGTGCCGCATAAAGCCCGACAAAGGCCGTGAACACGACCAACGTCATTACACGCGGTTTCAGAAGGGCGAAGAAGTCGGAAAACCCGCCATCGCTGACATGCGATGTGGTGGCGTGTGTCGACCTGTTGAGACTTGCGTCCGTCATCCCGTTTTTCCTTAGGTGAGCGGCCCGTTCGAATCCGTCGTAGGACCACCTTCCATTTGTTTTTCGGGACAATCTCGCGCGTCCCTCCCGTCACCGCCCCGTCCTTGGGGCGGCGCTTCGTTACTCTGTCTTGGCGGCAACCGTCACATCACGCGGCTTGCCGGCGTATTCCTCGATCGCGCCATCCAGCCAGGCGTCATAGGCTTCCTGGCTCACGACTTTCACCGTGATCGGCATATAGGCGTGATCCTTGCCGCACAACTCGGAACACTGACCGAAATAGATACCTTCCTTCTCGGCCTTGAACCACAGCTCGGCAATCCGTCCCGGTACCGCATCCTGCTTCACACCGAAGGCCGGGATCGTCCAGGAATGGATCACGTCGCCACCCGTCACCTGAATAACGACAGTCTTGTCCACCGGCACATAAACGGCCGTGTCCGTGGCCAGCAGGAATTCATCCTCCGCATAGCCGTACTCGGCCAGCTGCTCCTTCTGGAGCATGAAACTTTCGAACCCGAACTCATGGTCGACATATTCATAGCCCCAGAACCACTGGTACCCCGTTGCCTTGATCGTGATATCCGCCTCCGGGATCTCCTGTTGCTTGAACAGCACCGGCAGCGAAAAAGACCCGATAAAAACCAGGATCACAATCGGGACGATGGTCCACGCGATCTCCAGCGGAGAGTTGTGAGTGAACGACGCAGGCTCCGGGTTGGCCCGACGGTTGAACCGCACGATGCAAATCAAAAGCAACGCGCAGACGAACAGCGAAATCGCCGTGATGATGACCAGAAGCATCGTATCAAGCCAAACGATGTCTTCCATCAGTTCCGTCACCGCCGGCTGGAAATTCAGGCCACCCGGCTCGGGTTTGCCGATGGTTTCAAGCTCCTCCGCCACGGCAGTGGAGGCGAAACTCAGGCCGAATGTGGCCCATACGGCCAAAAGGCTGAACAGTTTTTTCATGGATGTTCCGGCTTTCTTTAGCTTTGTCATTGGCGCGTCCCGCTAAGGGGGTTAAGTGCGACCTGTACATGGCAGGCGTGGTTGAGCAGACTAAATCCTATTCCACGCCCACGCACAAGAATTGGAGGTTGCGGCAAACGGACGCTTGTTTGCGCAAAACCTTGACCGAAACGAGCTCGATTTCAGGAGATCTGCATGAGCGACACGCCCTTCCGCCCGTTTGAGACGGCCTTCGCCCGGCAAGAGGCGCTCCAGCATCTGCAAAACGCCACCCTCGGCGCCGATGACGGCGAACTTTTCCTTGAACGCCGCCGCTCTGAGTCGATCGTTTTCGACGATGGCCGCGTCAAGACCGCCAGCTACGACGCCTCCGAAGGATTCGGCCTGCGCGCCGTCAAAGGCGAAGTCGCCGGCTACGCCCATTCGACCGAAATGACGGAACATGCCCTCAAACGCGCCGTCGACACCGCACGCCTGGCAGTCGGCGACGGCGGCGGCACGCTGGCCGGCGCCCCCGCGCACACCAACACCAAACTCTACACCGATGACGATCCCATCGCAGGCGTCACCTTCCCCGTCAAACTGGACACCCTGCGCGATATCGACGCCTTCGCCCGCGATCTCGACCCCCGCGTTGTGCAGGTCAGCGCAACCCTCGCCGCCTCCCACCAAGAGGTCGTGATCCTGCGCCCTGATGGGACGGAAGTGTCCGACACCCGCCCCATGACCCGCCTCAATGTCTCGGTGATTGTCGAAGAAAACGGTCGCCGCGAATCCGGCAGCGCGGGCGGCGGTGGGCGCGTGGGCCTCACCGGCCTCATCGACCCTTGTGATTGGCAAGCCAAAGCCGTTGAGGCGCTCCGCATCGCCCTCGTCAACCTCTCGGCCGAACCCGCCCCTGCTGGCGTCATGGATGTGGTCCTCGGCCCCGGCTGGCCCGGCATCCTGCTGCATGAGGCCGTGGGCCACGGGCTTGAGGGCGATTTCAATCGCAAAGGGGCGTCGGCCTTCGCCGGTCTCATGGGCGAACGCATCGCCGCCCCGGGCGTCACCGTACTGGATGACGGCACCATTCCCGACCGGCGCGGCTCCATCTCCGTCGATGACGAAGGCACGCCATCGGCAAAAAACGTCCTCATCGAGGATGGCATCCTCGTGGGCTACATGCAGGATCGCCAGAATGCGCGCCTGATGGGCGTGGCTCCGACCGGCAATGGCCGTCGCCAAAGCTACGCCCATGCGCCCATGCCTCGCATGACCAACACCTACATGCTGGGCGGCACCGCCACCCGCGACGACCTTGTGGGTGACCTCAAGGATGGCCTCTACGCCGTGGGGTTCGCAGGCGGTCAGGTCGACATCACCAACGGCAAATTCGTCTTCAGCTGCACGGAAGCCTACCGCGTCAAGTACGGCCAGATCGGCGCGCCGGTCAAAGGCGCGACGCTGATTGGCGATGGCGCGACAGCCCTCAAACACATTCGAGGTCTCGCCAATGACATGGCCCTCGACCCCGGCATGGGCAATTGCGGCAAGGCAGGCCAGTGGGTGCCCGTGGGCGTGGGCCAACCCACCGTTCTGATTGGCGGGCTCACCGTGGGTGGCTCTGCGGCATGACCGACCCGGATGCTTTGCGCGCCTTCGGCGAAACCGTCGATTTTGGCCGCACGGCATCGGATTACAGCACCCACCGCGCGGGCTTTACGCCTGACTTCTTCGCGGCGCTCAAAGATCGCGGCTACCTGACGCCGGGCCACGCAGCCGTTGACCTCGGCGCCGGCACCGGCACCATCGCCCGCGGGCTCGCCCGCGCGGGGCTCCACGTCACAGGGCTCGACATTGCCCCTGATCTCCTCTCCGCCGCCGCCGCGCTCGATGCAGAGGCGGGCGTGCAGGTCACTTACAAGAAAGCCTCTTCCGAGGACACCGGCCTGCCGGACAATGCTGCCGACCTCCTCACGGCCGGCCAATGCTGGCACTGGTTCGACCGCACCCGCGCCGCATCTGAAGCCTACCGCCTGCTTCGCCCCGGTGGTCGCATCGTGATTGCCCATTTTGATTGGCTTCCCATGCCCGGCTCGCTCGTGGCCGCGACAGAGGCGCTGATCCTGCGCTACAACCCCGATTGGGCAGGCGCGGGCGGAACCGGGCTTTATCCTGACTGGCTGACCGATTTGGCGACCGCCGGGTTCTGCGATCTCGAAACCGCGTCTTTCGACGTGACCCAAACCTATAGTCATGAGGCATGGCGGGGCCGCATCCGCGCCAGCGCAGGCGTCGCCGCCTCGCTCAGCCCCGAGGCCGTGGCCGAGTTTGACGCGGAACTGGCCGCCATGATGGAGTGCTTTTTCAAAGATGACCCCGCGCAAATCCCGCACCGTGTCTGGTGGGTCACCGCGCGTAAAGCCGAATGTCCTCCCCATAAATAGCGAGGCCCGCCAGCAACGGAGCCATGAGCGGCCCCAAAAACCCTCCAAACCCGACGGATTCAGGTTTTGGTTTACCCGCCGTTAACCACCCGCACGCTAGATTGATTCTTGCAATCAGGCGGAGCTGTGAGACCCGTGGATAGACATCCTTCCACCCACCCCCCACTCCCACCCACCACGGAAGATGACCGGTTCTCATGGCTTCGTCTGTTGCGCTCCCGGCGGGTGGGGCCTTCGACCTTTTACAAACTTCTCAACGCGCAGGGAAACATCCACGACGCGCTTGCCGCCCTGCCGGACCTCGCGCGCGCGGCGGGTGCCAAAGGCTATACCCCCTGTGCGGACACGGTGATCGCGGATGAATTCGCCCGCGCCGCGCAATGCGGTGCGCAGCTTGTCTGCCTTGGGGATGTCGCCTACCCCGCGCTATTGGCCCAAATCCCGGATGCACCGCCCGCCTTCTGGGCCATCGGGGATGTCTCTCTTCTCGGGCGGCCATGCATTTCCATGGTTGGCGCCCGAAATGCCTCGTCGCTGGGGCTGCGCATGACCCGCGCGCTGGCCCGCGATCTGGGTGAACAAGGTCACGTCATTACCTCTGGGCTTGCGCGCGGCATTGATGCCGCCGCGCATAAATCCGCGCTGGCCACTGGCACCATCGCCGTGATGGCGGGCGGTGTCGATGTGGTCTACCCGTCCGAGAACACCGATCTGGCGCGTGAGATTGCAGGCGCGGGCCTGCTTATCTCTGAACAACCGATGGGGCTGGAACCGCGCGCCCGTCACTTCCCCTCCCGCAACCGGATCGTGAGCGGGCTGTCCCGCGCGCTGGTGGTGGTGGAGGCCGCGGCGAAATCAGGCTCTCTCATCACGGCCCGCGCCGCGCTTGATCAGGGGCGCGATGTGCTGGCCGTGCCCGGGCACCCCTTCGACGCCCGCGCCTCTGGTTGCAACATGCTGATCCGCGACGGGGCCACCCTCGTGCGCGGCGGAGCGGATGTTTTGGAAATGCTCTCCGGCGGTTTGGATCTGGAGGCCGCGCAGCAAGACGACCCGAGTCAAAGCGAAACCTCGCCAACCCACCGGCCCGACACTCGCACCCGCGCGGAAACGCTCGGGCTTCACCAGGTGATCCTCGACCGCCTCGGCCCGTCACCCGTGCCAGAGGATCAACTGATCCGCGATCTTGGCACCCCGGCGGCACAGGTCACGCCGCTGCTCACCGATCTGGAAGTGGACGGCAAGATCGAACGCCATCCCGGCGGGCTTCTGTCCCGGTCGGGATAGCACCGACGCGATACCGACGTAATACCGACGCGATACCGACGTGGGATTTGCGGCCATTTCGTCGCGTTGCGAGGCGGCAATACCATCATTGAGAAACCATCCGTCGCGGGCTCCATTGACAATCCTCCCCCGCACCCCACATGGTCCCCCGCCAAGTACACCCCCCTGCGTCGAGAGGGTCCCGCCTGCCCGCTGTTGTTGTCCCATCCCCGGCCCCGGCCCACACAATCAACCAGTAT
>CAYMEC010000116.1:0-7164 GCA_964389425.1 uncultured Roseovarius sp. | reverse complement strand
AGCCGGGGCAGTCCAACAGGGAGGTATTGAGACCTTGAGCCCGTGCGACGCTCTGCACGTCGCCGCGCGGGCAGGGGTCAGGACATCAGGCGGTAGCCGCCGGATTCAGTCACCAGAAGACGTGCATTTGAGGGGTCAGGCTCAATCTTCTGGCGCAGACGGTAGATATGGGTCTCCAGTGTGTGGGTGGTGACACCTGCGTTGTAGCCCCAGACCTCATGGAGGAGCACATCGCGCGGCACCACGCCTTCCGTGGAACGGTAGAGGAACTTGAGGATATTCGTCTCTTTTTCCGTGAGGCGGATCTTCTTTTCATCCTCTGTGATCAGCATCTTCATGGATGGCTTGAACGTGTACGGCCCAAGCTGGAAAATCGCATCTTCGGATTGTTCGTGCTGTCTGAGCTGCGCGCGAATGCGGGCCAGCAGCACGGGGAACTTGAACGGCTTGGTGATGTAGTCATTGGCACCGGCATCAAGACCGAGGATCGTATCGGCGTCGCCATCATGGCCGGTCAGCATCAGGATCGGCGCTTTCACGCCCTGCTTGCGCATCAGGCGGCACACTTCACGCCCGTCATTGTCAGGCAGGCCCACATCCAGAATGACCAGATCATAAAGCGTGTCTTTTGCCTTGATCATCGCTTCATGAGCGTTGCTTGCCTCGAAAACGTCGAAATCCTCTGTCATCAAAAGTTGTTCACCAAGCACTTCGCGCAGGTCGTCATCATCATCGACAAGCAGGATTTTCTTCAGCTGGGCCATATCTGTGTTCCTCGTTCTGTTGCATCGCATGTGCTATCGCGGAGGCCGCAAGGCAAGACGTATGTCAATGCTCTCACGTCCCTGTGTTGGATCGCTAGCGAATGTTTCAATTTGTGCCAAAAGCCTGTAGGGCTTCGTGCAACGGATTGACCTTTCGCGGAAACACCCATGGCAAAATCCATGTCTTTGGCCCCAACCCCCGTTGATTTGCTGGCCCGCGCGCGTGCGGATCTGCGCATGGGCGTGCCTGTTGTGCTGTCGGAAGGCGGACGCGGCGTGCTTATTGCGGCGGTGGAGACGCTGACGCCCGCGCGGTTGGCGGAAATTCGCGCGCTAGAGGGCAACGTGGTCGTCGTGATCAGTGCCCGCCGGGCTCAGACGCTGAAGGCTCGCGCTTATGATGGCGATCTTGCGCGGATCGTGTTGCCTGCGGATGCAGGCCAGCCTTGGGTGCAAAGCGTTGCGGACCCTGCGGATGATCTGGAGAGCCCCATGAAAGGGCCGTTGATGAGCGAGCGCGAAGGCACGGCGGACCTGCATCGTCTGGCCATGCAATTGACGAAATCGGCGCGCATGCTGCCCTCTGCGGTGGTGCTGCCACTGGAGGATCCGGCGGAATTTGCGCGCGCGCATGGCCTGACCGCGCTGCAAGCCTCCAAAACGCTGCCGCATCTGGAGCTCAACAGCCCCATGCATTCGGTTGTGAGCGCGCGCCTGCCGATTGAAGTTTCGGAGGCGGGTCGCTTGCACGTGTTCCGACCTGATGATGGCGGCGAAGAACACTACGCCATCGAGATCGGATCGCCCGCGCGGGATAAACCGGTCTTGTCGCGGCTGCATTCGGCCTGCTTTACCGGCGATGTGATGGGCTCGCTCAAATGCGATTGCGGGCCACAACTGCGCGCGGCGCTGTCCCAGATGGGAGAAGAGGGTGCGGGCGTGCTGCTTTACCTCAACCAGGAGGGGCGCGGGATTGGGCTGGCCAACAAGATGCGCGCCTATTCGTTGCAGGATCAGGGGTTCGACACGGTAGAGGCCAACCACCGTCTCGGTTTCGAAGACGACGAACGCGATTTCCGGATCGGTGCGGATATTCTGCGCCGCCTCGGGTTCTCGGCGGTCCGGCTTCTGACCAACAACCCCGGCAAGATCGACATGATGCGCGCCAACGGGATTGATGTCGAAGAGCGCGTCCCGCTCAAGGTGGGGCTCAATCCTCAGAACGAGGCGTATCTGGCCACCAAGGCGACAAAATCCGGGCATCTGCTCTAAGAGATTTATTGCCTCCGGCGGGGATATTTTCAGCCAGAAGAAACACTGGAGTGGTTGCTTTTTTTGGCCATATATATCCTGGGGGTATGGGGGCTGGCCCCCATGGCTCATTCAGATTTACGCGCGCGCTTTTCCATGGCGTCCTGACCGAGCGTCAGGGTGTAGGCGGCGAGTTCTTCCAGATTGGCATCGGCGGACTTGGCATCCTTGGCTTCAATCGCATCGGCAATGGCCGTGTGCAGGCTCACGATTTCTTCGCGGGATCGTTCCGTGAAGGTGATCATGTTCATGAGCGGCTGCATGGCTTCCACGGCACCGGCCAGTTGGTAGCTCAGCACCGGGTTGCCTGCGCCATCCACCAGCGCGCGGTGGAAGGTGACATCGGAGGCGCAGAAACTTTCATCTGACAGACCCGGTTGGCCCTGTCGGTGAATTTCCGCGCGCATCGTGGCCAGGTGATCGGGCGTGCGGCGTTGGGCAGCGAGTGGCGCGCAGGCGCGTTCAAGGGCGTAGCGGGCCTCGCAGGCCGTTTCAAACCGCACCGCGTTCATCGACAAAAGCAGCGTCGATGTGGTGATATGTTGACCATAGGCTTCTTCATAGGACAGCCGTTTTACGAAGGCCCCGCCGAAGGCCCCGCGTTGGGTGCGGATGAGCGATTGTGCCGCCAGCCGTTTCAACGCTTCGCGCACCGTGGGGCGGGAGACGTTGAACTCTGTCGCCAGTTCCGCCTCAGAGGGCAGGCGTTCATCTACGATCATGCGACCCTCGACGATGGCATCGCGGATCGCCTTTGCGATTTGCGCCGACAGGTCAGAAGGGGATTTGGGTTCAGTTTTCATTTGTCATACATTTAATTGTCTGACATTTTCCGCGCAAGGCTTCCGAGTCGTTCCACCTTATGTCAAAGGCCGCGTTCATGCGCACTCAATTTGTCACACCGATGCGGAGCATTTTGTGGCTTTCGTTCTTTGCGGCGATCCTCGCGGCGTGGTGGGTACTGTACATGATGGCCGTCGACATGGATGTCGACCTGATCGGTCGTCCGGGTCCGGAAGGCCAGCGGATGCAGGCGATGGACCCTCGCATGCCCATGTATATGCCGATGGCGAGTTTTGGCCCGCTGTTTTCGATGTGGGCGGTGATGATGGCGGCGATGATGTTGCCCACGCTGGTCCCCACCTTGCGCGCCTATGAGGACCTGATGGTGTCGGCGGATGCCACATGGACAGGATGGATCGGTGTTCTGCTGGGATATGCCATCGTCTGGGTGGCCTTTGCCGCCGTGATCGCGGGAGCCCAGCTGAGCCTGCTGTTTGGCGGTGTCATCGACATGTTGGGGATCGCCAAATCCGCCTGGATCACAGGCGGGTTGCTGATTGTCGTGGGCGCGTTTCAATTTACCCGGGTCAAGGACATCTGCCATGGCGTCTGCCATTCTCCCATGACCTACTATCTGCGCCATTGGCAACCGGGCAGCTCTGGTCGTTTCGGGGGCGGGTTGCGCATGGGGCTGGGGCTTGGTGTGTTCTGCGTGGGCTGCTGTTGGGGCTTCATGGTGCTGGGTTTCGTCGGCGGCGTGATGAGCCTTCTGTGGATGGGGCTCGCGACGGTTTTCATGGTGGTGGAAAAGCTGCCGCAGATCGGGCATGTGGTGACGCGGCCCATGGGTGCTATACTGATTTTCGCCGGGTTGGCCGTATTGGCCTGGCCTTTGGTCACAGGAGGATAAGACATGGCTTTGCAACGCAGGAAAAAGGCGGACAAGCTGCCGATCAGCCAGCGGATCGACAACCGCATGGCCAACCCAAAGCGGCGCAAGATGACGCCCACGGAATGGGCCATCAAGGGGGAGCTTTTCCTCAATTGTTCCTGCACGGTCTTTTGCCCCTGCGTGGTGTCGCTGGGTCAGCACCCGCCTACGGAAGGGCATTGCAACGCCTGGATGGCGATTGCCATTGACGAGGGCCACTACGAAGGGGAAGACCTTTCGGGCCTCAACGTGGGTCTGATGGTGGAGATCCCGGGCCGCATGGCCGAAGGCGGCTGGAAAGTCGCGGCCTACGTGGATGAGCGCGCATCCGGAAAAGCCTATAACGGCATCTTGCAAATCTTCTCCGGTCAGGCAGGGGGCACGACCGGGCTTTTCACCATGCTTGTCAGCGACATCGTGGGTGCAGAGCGCGAGCAGGTGGAAATCGTGCGCGAGGGCACCAAGCGCGGGCTTTACATTGGCCGCAAGATCCAGGGCGAAATCGAGATGATCGATGGTGGCAATCCCGATCACCCGGTCATGATCACCAATTCCAAATACTGGATGGGTCCCGATATCATCGCCGCGCGCGGCACCAAGTCGAAGGTGCGTGATTATGGGCGGATCTGGGATTTCGGCGGCAAATCGGCCGAGATCTGCCCGATTGACTGGAGCGGCCCCAAGTAAGGTGCCGGTGAGGGTTTCGGGCAATGATCACCCCTGTCTATTGCGTGATGATGACGCGGTACAACGCGTGGCAGAACCGCCAGCTTGTCACCGCGCTTGATCCCGTGCCGGAGGCCGATATCGTGGCGGAGCGTGGCGCGTTCTTCGGATCGATCCTTGGCACGCTCAATCATGTTCTCTGGGCCGACCAGATCTGGATGAGCCGGTTTGATGATCGGTTTGAAAAGCCTCGGGGCGGCATCCCCGACAGCCCGACAGTCTGCGCTGATTACGCGGCATGGAAGGCGGCGCGCGCCGATCTGGATTCGCGCATGGCCGAGTGGGCCGGGGGCGTCACGGCCACGGAGCTTTCGGGCGACGTGGAATGGTATTCGGGCGCGGCAGAGCGCGACGTGGTGAAACCCCGCGCCTTCTGCATCACCCACATGTTCAATCACGCGACCCATCATAGAGGGCAAGTACACACGATGATGACCAGTGCAGGTTTGACCGGCAATACGTCGGACCTCGTTTTTATCCCGGAGGGCGTGTGATGGCCGCGCCGCTCCTGTCTCCGTCCCGTCGGTTGCGCCGCACGCCTTTCAGCGAAGGTGTGGAGGCCGCAGGCGTCAAGGCCTATACCGTCTACAACCGGATGTTGTTGCCCACGGTGTTCCGGTCGCCGGAAGAGGATTACCACCATCTGAAATCCGCCGTGCAGGTCTGGGATGTCGCGGTCGAGCGTCAGGTCGAACTGCGGGGGCCGGATGCGGGGCGCCTGATGCAGATGCTGACGCCGCGCGATCTGCGGGGAATGAACCCGGGGCAGTGTTTCTACGTGCCCATCGTGGATGAGACGGGTGGGATGCTGAACGATCCGGTGGCGGTGAAGCTGGCCGATGACCGGTGGTGGATTTCGATTGCGGACAGTGACCTTCTCTATTGGGTCAAGGGCGTGGCGAATGGGTGGCGTCTTGACGTGCTGGTGGACGAACCGGATGTGTCGCCGCTGGCTGTGCAGGGGCCCAAGGCGGATGATCTGATGGCGCGGGTCTTTGGCGACACGGTGCGCGATATCCGGTTCTTCCGGTATGACCTGCTGGATTTTCAGGGGCGTCAGCTGGTGGTGGCGCGGTCGGGCTATTCCAAGCAGGGCGGGTTCGAGATTTACGTCGAGGGCAGTGACCTTGGCATGCCGCTCTGGAACGCGTTGATGGAGGCAGGCAAGGATCTTGATGTGCATGCCGGCTGCCCGAACCTGATTGAGCGGATCGAGGGCGGCTTGCTGAGTTACGGCAATGACATGACCGATGACAACACGCCTCACGAATGCGGTCTGGGCAAGTTCTGCAACACCCACAGTGCCGTGGGCTGCATCGGACGCGATGCGCTTTTGCGCGTGGCCAAGGAAGGCCCGGTGCAGGAGATCCGCGCGCTGGTGATCGATGGCGGGCCGGTGCCGCCCTGTGATCGCTGGTGGCCCGTGCGGGCGGGCGACGAGGTGGTGGGTCGCATCAGCTCTGCCGCGTGGAGCCCGGATTTCGACACCAATGTGGCCATTGGCATGATCCGGATCCCCTATTGGTCGCCCGGAACGGAATTGCGGGTGGAAACCCCGGAAGGCCCGCGCGGAGCGATGGTGCAATCGAAGTTCTGGCTGTGACGGTCGGGATTTAGGTATTTATGACAAGAAAGAAGCAGGGCAGGGAGCCCGGCAGAAAAGGAGTTCGAGATGTTTAACGCTTTGGTGGTTGAGAAGGACGAAGAGAGCGGGAAGACATCCGCAAACGTGGCCGAGATCGGGGTGGAGGACCTGCCCGAGGGCGATGTGACCGTGGCGGTGGAATACTCGACGGTGAACTACAAGGACGGGCTGTGCATCGGGCCGGGCGGGGGCCTTGTGCGCAAGTACCCCCATGTGCCGGGGATTGATTTTGCAGGCACGGTGGAGAGTTCTGACAACGATGCCTACAAGCCCGGTGACAAGGTTGTCCTGACCGGCTGGCGCGTGGGCGAGGTGCATTGGGGCGGCTATGCGCAGAAGGCGCGGGTGAAGGCCGAATGGCTGGTGCCGCTGCCCGAAGGGCTGGACACGCGCGCGGCGATGGCCGTGGGCACGGCCGGGTTCACCGCCATGCTGGCCGTGATGGCACTGGAAGATCACGGGTTGAAGCCCGGGCAGGGGCCTGTGCTGGTGACCGGCGCGGCTGGCGGTGTGGGTTCCGTGGCCACGGCAATCCTGGCGAACCTGGGCTATGAGGTGGCGGGCGTGACCGGGCGGCCGGAGACGGCTGATTACCTCAAGAGCTTGGGCGCGACCCAGATCGTGGCGCGTGAAGAGATCAACGAGACCACCAAGCGCCCGCTGGAGGCCGAGACCTGGGCGGGCTGCGTGGATGCCGTGGGCGGCGACATGCTGGCGCGGGTTCTGGGGCAGATGAACTACGGCGCTTCCGTTGCCGCCGTAGGTCTGGCCGGGGGCGCGGGGCTGCCTGCGACGGTCATTCCCTTCCTGCTGCGGGGGGTGAACCTGTTGGGGATCGACAGCGTGATGCAGCCCTATGACAACCGCGTGCGGGCATGGCAGCGGATCGCGTCGGACCTGCCTAGGACCAAGCTGGAGGCGATGATCCAACCCGCGACGCTGTCGGATCTGCCGGGGCTTGGGAAAGACATCCTTAAAGGTCAGGTCAAAGGCCGCGTCGTGGT
>CAYMEC010000115.1:0-7324 GCA_964389425.1 uncultured Roseovarius sp. | reverse complement strand
GTATTGCGCACCAGCATTTCCGCATCAGCCGCGCTTTTGGTTTCTACATAGCCCACGCCGCCCATGGCTTCCGCCATACGCTCACTGTCGTAGACGTTCATCTGGCACCCATAGGTCTTGATGAAAAGCTTCTTATGCCCTGGTTTCAACTCAGACATCGGTGTCCCTGCATGTCACTTGTTTTAATTCACGAAAGATAGAGTGTTTGCCTATATCATCCCACCCGCGACTTGCAATGAAAGACGAAATGCCGGATTCTGATCGCAAGCAGTGCCAGAAACATCCAGACTCAAGATGATTTTCAATTCCTTAGACGCGCTTTTGTCCACTGGTCAGGCCTTGTTGGCCAAAGGACCCATAGCGCTTATTTTCGTGGAAGATGAAGTCGAGGTGGACAGCACCTTGCGCCACCATCTGGATTTGCAATTCAAGCAGGTTCTGGCCTTCTTGCCGCGGGGATTTGAACTGTCCCAGGATGTGGCGGACAAGGTGCACAGGGTGCATTTCGATGTGGCGCGCGGCGACAATTACACTGAGGTCATCAACCGCGTTATCGAGGCGGTACCGGGTATCTGGCTCTATTACTGTTTCAATGCAGAATACCTGTTCTACCCCTTCTGCGAGACGCGCAGCGTGGGGGAGTTGCTAACCTTCCATGCAGAGGAACGCCGAGACGCTATGCTGACATATGTCATTGATATGTACGCCAAAGATCTGGAAAAGAACCGCAACGGCGTATCGCTGGAAGATGCACATCTCGACAAGTCGGGGTACTACGCTTTGGCGCGGATGAAGCGGCCGGACAGCGGCGATCCGAAAGAACGGCAGCTGGATTTCTTTGGCGGTCTGCGGTGGCGGTACGAAGAACACGTGCCGCAGGACAAGCGCAAAATCGACCGCATCTCCCTGTTCCGAGCGAAGCCGCAACTTACGCTGCTCGCCAATCACACGTTTTCAGATGAAGAATACAACACCTATGCTTGTCCCTGGCACAACAACCTGACCGCTGCGGTCATGTCGTTTCGCACGGCCAAGGCATTGAAAACAAACCCGGGTTCGACTTTCGATATCCATAACTTCTGCTGGCACAACACAGCGCCTTTCGAATGGCATTCCCGCCAGCTTCTGGATTTGGGACTTATGGAACCGGGGCAGTGGTTTTGAAGATACGCAGGCTGCGACAGGCGTGATCTGGGCCTGCCAAGGGCGTTACATCACCGGTTATCCAGCAACCATCGCGTGATGGCGTTGAATTCCTGTGACCCACCATTGTCCGATCCGCTGCTGAACAGGTTCTGAACGACACCACGGGTTTCATGCGCCCCGCCCCAGATATCCGTCGCAACGTTTGAGACCAAGAACATCCCGTCATGCACAGGCGGGGCCAGTTCGCGGTGCTGCCATACGGCAAAAAGCCCGATCGCGAACGTCAACCAAAGCAACCTGCGCGCCCAACGCTGCGCGGTGTCAGCCCGGGTGCAATAGGCAACTTGGCGTGCCTGGAACTTGCTCTCATTTAAAATATCCATGATGTCTCGTCGCACAGCAAAGCGGCGCGAACGCGAAAACGGCATGGCAAATTTATGTCAAAGATGTTCGGCCTGCGGCATGCCGAGGACGTGAAAACCGCCATCCACACGAACGATTTCGCCCGTCGTGTAAGCCCCGGCGTTGGAGGCGAGGTAGACAGCCGTGCCCCCGACGGCCTCCAGCGTCGCGTTGGACCGCAAAGGCGCATTTTCTTCCGTGTGGCGGAAGGTTTTCCGCGCCCCGCCAATGGCCGCACCCGCCAATGTCTTCATGGGACCGGGAGAGATCGCATTCACCCGAATCTTGTCCGGCCCCAGATCATTGGCCAAATAGCGTGTCGTCGCCTCAAGGGCTGCCTTGGCCACACCCATCACATTGTAATTAGGTGCAACCCGGCTTGACCCCTGATAGGTCAGCGTCAGCAGCGTGCCGCCATTGTCCTTCATCAGCGGGTAGGCCCGGCGCGCCACCTCAATGAAGCTGTAACAGCTTATATCCATTGAGTTTTTGAAGTTCTGGCGCGATGTGTTCAGAAATCGCCCCGTCAGCTCCGCCTTGTCGGAATACGCAATGGCATGAACCACGAAATCAATCGTGGGCCAGCTTTGCTTCAACTCATTGAACCCCTTTTCGACAGAAGCCTCATTGGTCACATCCATGTCCAGAAGCAGCTTGGACCCCAGCGACTCCGCCAGTGGCTCCACCCGCTTTCCGAACGCATCTCCTTGATAGGAAAAGGCCAGTTCTGCGCCCGCCTCATGCATTGCCTTGGCAATGCCCCACGCGATGGAGCGGTCATTGGCCACTCCCATGATCAGCCCGCGCATCCCGGTCATTGATTTATTCATGGTGCCGTCGTTCCTCAAAGGTATCTTGTGCCGCAATCGCGCGGATCATTCGGGGTATTTGCGCTGTGCTTTCGCCGTGGCCAGTGTCTTGGAGCCGTTCTTGGCCGTGGCCGTCCATTGGTACGTGTGCTTGCCGTTGGGCGGGCACGGGGATTTGTACTTGAACGCACCCGCAGGGATCGTGCCATTGCCGCTCATTTGTACAGAAACGGTGCCGCCGCCGTGATTGTAGCTGGGCACATCGAGATCTTTCATCTTGAAGACGATCTTGTTGGTCCCCGCGGGCACGCCCTTCATCACGAAGGCCGGATTGCCGACGCGATTTGGTTTGCCTGTGGTGCAAAGCGGGATGTTACCCCATTTGAAGGACATGGACATTTCCGCATGCGCAGCGCCGGTTGTGAGCGCCAAAGCGGCCAGTGTAACAATGATTTTCATGGGTTTTCCTCAGTCTATTGGAGTGCTCACGCGTCCCACAATTTGCTCAACAGCATGGATCCGTTCGTCCCGCCGAAGCCAAAAGAGTTCGTCATCACCGTATCGAGACCGGCCTTTTCAGCAAGGGACGTGGCCACCTCATCTGGATTAATTCCCGGGTCGAGGTTTTCAACATTGATCGAAGGAATAACAAAATCCCCGTCCAGCGCCAGAAGACAGAAAATCGCCTCAAGCGCGCCAGCCGCGCCCTGCGCGTGTCCCGTCATGGACTTCGTCGAACTGATCGGCGGCACATGACCTTCGCCAAAGATGCGACGCACCGCTTCCACTTCCCCGACGTCACCGACAGGGGTCGAAGTGCCATGGGCATTGATGTAGCCAACCTTGCGTTCATTGCCCAATTGACCCAGCGCCAGCCGCATGGCCCGCTCACCGCCCTCGCCCGAGGGCGCGACCATGTCATGACCATCCGACGTGGCCGCATAGCCGGTGACTTCAGCATAGACTTTCGCGCCGCGCGCTTTGGCCCGTTCCAGGTCTTCCAGAACGACAATCCCGCCGCCGCCTGAAATCACAAACCCGTCGCGATCCACGTCAAATGCGCGCGATGCCTTTTCGGGCGTGTCGTTGAACTTCGACGACATCGCCCCCATTGCATCAAAGAGGCACGACAGCGTCCAGTCGAGTTCCTCGCCGCCGCCCGCGAACATAACATCCTGTTTTCCCATCATGATCTGCTCTGCCGCGTTGCCAATGCAATGCAGCGATGTCGAACAGGCCGAGGTGATGGAGTAGTTTATACCCTTGATCTTGAATGCGGTGCTAAGGTTCGCCGAAATCGTGGAACACATCGTCTTGGGCACCGCGAAGGGCCCGATCCGCTTTGTCGCGCCTGTCTTAAGCACTGTCTGATGCGCGGCCAACATGGCTGATGTCGATGGCCCGCCAGAGCCCGCCACTAGCCCGGTGCGCGGATCAGACACCTCCGCCGCACTCAGGCCCGCATCCGCAATCGCCTGTTCCATCGCAAGATAGGCATACCCCGCCCCCGGACCCATGAAACGCAAGGTCCGTTTGTCGATAGCCTCCGTCAGATCGACGTTCAACGCTCCGGCAATCTGGCTTCGAAACCCGTGTTCGACCATCTGGTCATTAGCTGAAATGCCCGACCGGCCCGCTTTGAGCGAGGCCGTTACCTCATCCGCATTGTTTCCGATGCTTGAGATGATCCCCAGCCCGGTGACAACGACCCTGCGCATCTTGGCACTCCTCTCGTCAAGATGTGATGACGGTACGCGACCCATCAGCTTTCTGACAGAGCGACCTTCATGTCTTTGACTTGATAGATCACCTCACCATCGGCCTCAACCCGGCCATCGGCCACGCCCATGGTCAATCGCCGCGTCTGCACGGCCTTGGTGAAATCCACGTAGTAAGTGAGCATCTTGCGGTCGGGCCGCACCATTCCGGTCAGTTTGACCTCACCCACGCCCAATGCATACCCCCGACCTGTCCATCCGCGCCAGCCGAGGTTGAACCCTGTCAATTGCCACAGACCGTCAAGGCCAAGGCAACCCGGCATGATCGGGTTTCCGGGAAAATGGCATTCAAAAAACCAAAGGTCGGGTTTGATGTCGAATTCAGCCACCACATGACCTTTGCCATGCGGCCCTCCATCGCCCGATACATCGGTGATGCGATCCATCATCAGCATGGGAGGTTCAGGCAATTGTGCGTTGCCGGGGCCAAAAAGCTCCCCACGCGCGCATTTCAACAGGTCCTCACGGTCAAAATGGCTCGGATAATCAGCCATAAAGTGGGCCCCCTTTGATCAGTTTCCCCGTTCACCGGCTCCTCTAACACCCCGTGAAAGCCGCATGCAAGCGATTCAGAGGCCACTTCGTGCCTCGGGAGGGCGGCATGTGCGCGTGAATTATTATTGAAATCAGGCCGCATCAGCGACTATATGAAGGTATTGCAAGGAACGCATCATGTCTGACACGCACGCAATCACCCGTTCAACCAAATGGCTCGCTTCCGCGGACCTGCGACCGACGCGCCAGCGTGTGGCTTTGGCGGCCCTTCTGGTGGGCGACGGGAAACACCGCCACTTCACGGCAGAAAGCCTGTTTGCATCCGCCAAGGAACGGGGTGAGGCCGTATCGCTCGCAACGGTCTACAACACCGTGCGTGCGTTTTGTGACGCAGGGCTGGTGCAGGAGGTGACCGTGGAAGGATCGAAAAGCTATTTCGATACGAACACGCATGATCACCCCCATTTCTTCTGGGAAGACGATCAGGTGTTGACCGACGCGCCCGCCGATGAGCTTGAAATCACCCGCATTCCAAACGCGCCTGACGGGGCGGAAATTGCAAGCGTCGATGTCGTGATCCGCCTGCGCAAGACCAACGCCTGATCAACCTGGAAAGGCCGGCAGATGCGCGCCATTTGCTATGACAGCTTTGGTGCCGCCTCGGATGTCTTGTCCATTCAGGACTTTGATGCGCCCGAGCCCGGGCCGGGTGAGGTGCGTGTGCGCCTCAGCTATTCCGGTGTAAATCCATCCGACGCCAAGGCGCGCGCGGGCCTGCGGCCTGGCGTAACGAAACCGCCCTTTCCACACGTCATACCGCACTCCGATGGTGCAGGCATAATTGAAGCGGTGGGGGACAGTGTGAATGCCGACCGTCTTGGCTCCCGTGTCTGGGTCTTCAATGGTCAATGGCAGCGCGCTTTCGGCACCGCTGCCGAAATGATCACACTTCCCGCCGAGCAAGCCGTACCCCTGCCAGACGGGATCGACGAAGGCATCGGCGCGACCTTGGGCATTCCCGGCCTCACCGCGGCACAAACCGTCTTTGGTGGCGGCGCTATCGAAGGTCAAACGCTTCTCATAAGCGGAGGTGCGGGGGCTGTGGGGCACAACGCGGTCCAGCTCGCCGCATGGGGCGGCGCACATGTCATTGCAACCTGCTCGGCCAAGGCAAGGGAGGAGGTCCGCGCCGCCGGTGCAGCGGATGTGTTTGACTACGACGATCCGGACCTCGCCACAAAGATTTTGGAGGCTACCGACGGAACCGGTATTGACCGTGCGGTCGAGGTAGAGTTCGGTCAAAATGCTGCCCTACTGGCAGAGGTCATGCGCCCGCTTGGCACCATTGCCACCTACGGATCCGGCAAAGCGATGACGCCAGAAGTCCCCTTCGGCCCCATGCTGTTCAAAGCGCTGAAGATCGATATCACGCTCATCTACATCCTCCCTGCACCCGCACGCGCCGCTGCGATTGAGCGCCTGCACACTGCCCTCACATCTGGCGGCCTCGTCCCGCGGATCGATCAGATCTTCGATTTCGAGGACTACGCGGCTGCCCAAGACGCCGTGATGTCCCCGGGCCGAAAAGGCGCCGTTCTTCTCCGCACCGGTTGACATGGGGGCCAGCCCCCAAACCCCCGGGATATTTGTGGCCAGAACAAGCAATCAACCTCATGTTTCTTCTGGCTGAAAATATCCCCGCCGGAGGCAAGAAATCTCTGCTTTTCACTCTTCAACACCCGTGCCACTCTGCGCCCCAAGCCCGGAGGATGCCCCATGCCTATCACAACCTGCATTTTCGACGCTTACGGCACGCTGTTTGACGTAGCAGCCGCGGCCAGAAACGCGGCGGCAGAGCCGGGGCGTGAAGCCTTCGCTGAAAAATGGCCCGCCATCGCCAATCACTGGAGGCTCAAGCAGCTTCAATACACTTGGCTGCGCGCAGTCATGGGCACGCATACGGATTTCTGGGAAGTGACGCAGAACGGGTTGGATTGGGCGATGGAGGCCGAAGGGCTGGACGAAGACACGGATCTACGCGCGCGCTTGTTGCAGCTTTATTGGGAACTCGATGCCTATCCAGAAGTGCCCGAAATGCTCAGCACCTTGAAAGAAAACGGGAACAACACAGCGATCCTGTCAAATGGCTCCCCTGATATGCTGAATGGCGCGGTACAGTCAGCAGGGATAGACGCCGTACTTGATGACACGCTTTCCGTCGAAAGCGTGGGCATCTTCAAACCCGCCAGCGTGGTCTACGATCTTGTCATCGAGCGCTTTGACTGCGCCAAGGAAGAGGTTCTTTTCGTCAGTTCGAACGGCTGGGATGCAGCCGCTGCAGCGGGCTACGGCTTCCGCACCGCCTGGGTCAATCGCGCGGGTGAACCCTTGGACCGGTTGCCCGCCCAACCTGATCACGTGCTGTCGGATCTGACGACCATTCCGGACTTGGCCGATGCCTGACTTTATAACATCGGACGGGGTTCGCCTGCATTATGAAGATGAAGGAAACGGACCGCCCATTCTCTGTCTTGCTGGCCTCACGCGCAACAGCCGGGATTTCACGTACCTCATGCCGCATCTCAGCGACTACCGGGTGATCCGCATGGATTATCGCGGGCGCGGGCAATCGGACCACCCGGACGATTTCATGAGCTACAACATCCTGCGCGAAGGCCAGGATGCGATTGAATT
>CAYMEC010000114.1:0-7782 GCA_964389425.1 uncultured Roseovarius sp. | reverse complement strand
CCCAGTTGAGGAACTGGTAGCGTTCCATGTTGCGTTCGTATTCGCGGGCCACGTTCATCTGGAACGCACGCGGATTGCCGAATTC
Organism: uncultured Roseovarius sp.; assembly: GCA_964389425.1. Lineage (GTDB taxonomy): Bacteria > Pseudomonadota > Alphaproteobacteria > Rhodobacterales > Rhodobacteraceae > Roseovarius. The sequence continues at coordinate 7,697 of CAYMEC010000114.1, read as the reverse complement.
GTCAATCATCACCGAATGGTCGATCACCAGATCCACAGGGTTCAGGGGATTGATCTGTTGGGCATCTCCGCCCAGTTCCACGATGCCGTCGCGCATGGCGGCCAGATCGACCACCGCCGGTACACCGGTGAAATCCTGCATCAGGACGCGGGCCGGGCGATAGGCCAATTCCCGATCCGCACGTCCGCCATTGGCCGCCCAATCGGAAAAGGCGCGGATGTCATCCAGGCTGACTGTCTTGCCGTCTTCGAAGCGCAACATGTTCTCCAACACCACGCGCAACGCGGCAGGCAGTCGGGAGAAATCGCCCAAGCCCGCCTCTTCCGCGGCCTGAATGGAATAGTAGGCGACGGTGTCCTCGCCTATCTTCAGTGTCTTGCGACATTTTGCGGTGTCATGGCCGACGGTAATGGGCATGGTCTGTCCTCTGGCGGGTAGCGCGTGCTGGCAGTCCTAGCGTATTGATTGACGCGCGAGGATCAAGAGAAGAGACGCCGCAGCATGTGGCCGATATGCCAACTTCACCCCGGTCTCGCGAAAGGGTGATTGGCGCATGGCGATGGGGCTTTATATTTAACGGTCTTACCTACCCGTCCGAGTCGAACGCGAGATACAACCTGTGAAACCACGCTCATTCCTTTTTGCGGCAGCCCTGGCCTTTAGCGGCGCCCTTGACACCGCAGCGCAGGCGCAAGAGCGTCCGGTCCTTGTTGAGCTGTTCACGTCCCAGGGATGTTCGTCCTGTCCGCCGGCCGACGAGTTCATGCATGAATTGGCAAAGCGCGAGAACGTCGTCGCCCTGGCGTTGCATGTGGACTATTGGGATTACATTGGCTGGAAAGACAGCTTTGCGCAGCCAGATTTCACCGCCCGTCAACGGGCCTATGCGCGTCTCGACAATCGCAAAATGGTGTACACGCCGCAGATGGTTATCAACGGCAGTGACCACGTCATCGGATCTAACCTCAAGGATACCAACCGTGTGATCGAGACCCATCAGGAACTGCCTGTCGAGGTCGACTTGCAAGTGTCCCGCGTGGGTGACAGCGTAACGGTGTCCGGTGAAGCGATGTCGGACGCGGCTGATACCGTGACGGTCTATGTCTTCCGCTACATCCCGGAATCGAAGGTCGACATTCTGAGTGGTGAGAACGCAGGGCGCACGTTTTCCTATGCCAATGTGGTCACGGACATGCAGGTATTGACCCAATGGGACATGTCAGAACCTCTTGACATGACCATGGATCTGACCGGGGACCAGCCTGCCGTGGTGGTAGTTCAGGGCGATCGTAACGGTGTCGTCAAAGCAGTCGCCAAGGTAGAGTGATCAGCACGCCCGGCGGAGGTGCAGGGTGCGCAGGGTGTCGCGGCCGGATTTGTCCGGACTGTGAGACAACAATCCTGCGCTGCCGCGGCTGGGCAAAATGTGGGTTCTGCCGTGTCAGCATGACGTTTCGACAAAATCTGCGCACGGTTACCGGAGCCGCAACACAGGCGCAGGGCCCAGTGGCACAGGCCCGATCCGAACGCGCCCCCCTGCAAAATTGAGCGGGATGTCCAGTGTCTCCGGATTTCCCGCCATTTGGGAAATGAGCGACAGGCCACTTTCCAAGGTATCGGCAAACCCTTGTTTCAGGGTGCCGGATGTCACGGCCATTTGCAGGATATCGCGCCAGTTGCGGGCCTTGACCACGATCTCTCCTTCGGGAAGACCGCTGGCGTCTACATCCACTTCACCTGCCACCAGCAGTTCCAACCGGCCCCAGCGGGCCTCAACGAGCTTGATGTCGATCCGCCGAGGTTGAGGGCGGGCATCCTCAATCGCGGTGCGGTCCCAATCCTTGTCGAAGGTTACGGTGAAATCGGCATTGAGCGCGTCAAACGCATCCGGCAACCGCCCGGCAGGATCCAACTGAACCCGCCAATCGAGCGCAGGCGACAGGGCATCGGCTGCCAGCCCGAACCGATAGGATGGCTGCCCGGTCGAAAGCCGTTCCACGCCGAGACGCAAGGCATCGGCCGTGGCGGTCTCGCCGGTGCTGTCGGGGGTGATGGACAGGTTCTGGGCGGTCAGCGTTGTGCGTTCCAACGGCAGGCGGATGTCGGCGCCCGTGATGACCGAGGCGCGCATTTCTTCGGCCTTCACCCGATACTTGTCCCGGGGCGTCGCGAACAGCTGGTCATTGGGAAAGACCGCGATCACGTGGTTGGGTTTGTAGCTGAGCGCCAGAAGTTTGAAGAACGGGGCCTCCCATGCCAACCCGGTATCGGGATCGGCCAACACCAGATCGGTGAACGTGGTGTCAAACCGGTTCGGGAAGCCTTGGGTGTTCAACGCGCTGTATTCAGCGGCCCATCCTTCAGATCGGCGGTCTTCGAACCAAGTGGCAAATCCGGCTGTCACGCCGTTTTGGCCCACGAACCAATAGCCCGACCAAAGCGCTGCCCCAATCGTGATCGCCCCCAGCAAAAACCGCATGACCTGCCTCTTTCCCGCTTCTGCCTGATGGTGTTTAAAGCGTTTCCGGGAAACATTGAATCGCTTTTCGCTGCCTCTGCGAACGCAAAAAGCGATGCATTTTTCTTTGAACCCGGAAGCGCTCTGAGCGTCACGCGCGAGAGGAACAGCAAAATGACGATGTGGGTCTTTGGATATGGCTCTTTGGTGTGGAACCCGGGGTTCGACTATGACCAACGGATCATCGCGTCCTTGCCCGGATATCACCGCAGTTTCTGCATGCGGTCGATCCACCATCGCGGGACGCAAGACGACCCCGGTCTCGTGCTGGCCCTGGATGAAACACCGGATGCGCAGTGTTCCGGCCTTGCCCTGTCTGTACCGGCGGGGCAGGAGGAGGCGACGCTGGCCTATTTGCGCGAACGCGAACTGATCTCGTCGGCCTATCTGGAAAAAGAGCTGGAGGTTCATCTGACGGATGGCCGCCGTGTCACCGCGGTGACCTATGTGGTCGACGCGGATCATGTCCAATATTGCGGAGGGATCGCGCTTGAAGAACAGGCGCAAATCATCGCGACGGCCGTTGGCGGGCGCGGACCCAATACCGAATACCTTTACAACACCACCGCCCATCTGCATGAGCTCGGGATCGAGGATGCAGAGCTGGATTGGCTGGTGACACGGGTGCGCCAGATCGTGGGATAATCCCTTGGCTTGCTACTAGATACGGACTAGACTGCGCCCAATGAAAACAGAGCCGGGAGCTGTCCTGATGGACAAGCCGGACCGCGAGGTCGAGCCGCACTTCTCGCAACCGTTCCGCCAGATCGCCCTCATGCTGTTGGTGATCGGATTGACGGGTTTTGGTGCCTTTGTTGCACTGCCGCGGGTTCTGCCGGTGTTTCAGGCCAATCTGTATCTGAACGGGTTCATCCTCTTTGTCTTCGTGATCGGTGTGCTGGCCACCTTCTGGCAGGTATTCCAGCTGATCAGTTCCGTGCGTTGGATCGAAGGATTCACTGGCGGGCGTGAGGATCGTGCTGCCCAGAAAGCGCCGCAACTGCTGGCCCCGCTTGCAACGCTGATGCGCGGGCGCGGGGCGCGGATGCAGATCCCGTCAGGATCGGCGCGATCCATTCTTGATTCCGTGGCGCAACGCATCGACGAGGCGCGTGAGATCACGCGCTACATCACCAACACGTTGATTTTCCTTGGCCTTCTGGGCACGTTCTACGGCTTGGCCACCACCGTGCCCGCGGTGGTCGACACCATCCGGAGCCTCGCGCCGCAAGACGGCGAAGAAGGCGTGGCGGTTTTCAATCGCCTGATGACCGGGTTGGAGGCGCAGTTGGGCGGCATGGGCGTGGCCTTTGCCTCGTCTCTGCTGGGTCTGGCCGGATCGCTTGTGGTGGGTCTTCTGGAACTCTTCGCCAGCCACGGGCAAAACCGGTTCTACCGCGAATTGGAGGAATGGATGTCCTCCATCACGCGGGTTGGTTTTGCCTCGGGTGACAGTGAAGCGGGCGGTGAGGGCGCTGGCATGGGTGGCTTCATGGACCACCTGTCGGAACAGATGGAGGCGCTGCAAAACCTTGTCACGCAATCCGATGTCAGCCGCGCGATGGTGGATGAAAAGCTGGGCGTGCTGGCCGATAGCATTGAACGCCTGACCCTTCGGCTGAGCGACACAAACCCGGTCAATCAGGCGCTGATGCAGGTGGCGGCGGGGCAGGAACGATTGATCAACCTGATGGAATCCCGTTCTGAGGCCGCGGGAGAGGGCACGATTGACGCCGAAAGCCGTATGCGCCTGCGGTCCATTGATGTGCAGATGTTACGCATTCTTGAAGAGATCAGCGCAGGCCGGCAGGAAACCATGGCGGAGATCCGCACAGACATCAGTGCTTTGGGCAAGATCCTGTCTCAGCCACCGACCGCTCCGCGCCGAACGCCCAAATCCAAGCCGGAGAAAGGGAGCTAGGCCATGGCTCTCTCCCGCCGCAGCGGCAATCGCTTTCAGGGTTCGATCTGGCCCGGTTTCGTGGATGCGATGACCGGGCTGTTGCTGGTGCTGATGTTCGTGCTGACGATTTTCATGATCGTGCAATTTGTGCTGCGCGAAACGATAAGTGGGCAGGAAAGCAAGCTGGATGCCTTGTCGACGGAAGTGGCGGCGCTGGCAGATGCCTTGGGGTTGGCGCGGGATCTGCAAGCTGGATGCCTTGTCGACGGAAGTGGCGGCGCTGGCAGATGCCTTGGGGTTGGCGCGGGATCGCAATGCCGCGCTGACCGAGCGGGTGGGGGAGTTGACCGTAACACTGGGCGATGCCCGGGCGCGGGAGGCAGAACAGGCCGCGTTGATTGCCACGTTGCAAACGCAAACTGCCGAGCAGGAACAGGCGCTGACCGAGGCCGCATCCCGGATTGCGACATTTGAAGAGCAGGTGGCCGGACTTTTGGCGCAGCGAGATACCGATCTGGGCACGATTGCGGAACTGGAAGGCGCACGGGACACGCTTTTGTCAGAGCAAGAGCAACTTAACCTCGCGCTGGCCAATCTGCGTGAGGAGATTGATGAACAATCCGAGGCCGCCCGTCTGGCTGCTGCGCGCCGGGAAGCGCTGGAAAGCCTGATCGCAGATCTGCGCAGGCGGTACGCGGAGGAACAGGACCAGACTGCGGCGCTCTCTAGCCAGGTGGACGACTTGCAAACCCGGATCTCGGAGGACGAAGCCGCCCGTCTGGTGGAGGCCGCTGCGGCGGAGGCCCTGCGCGAACGGCTGGCAAATGCTGATGCGGAGCTGACGGCGATGACGCTTGCGCTGGAAGAGGAACGCCGCCGCGCTGAAGAAACACTGACGCTGCTTGCTGCTGCCCAAAGTGCGGAGGATGAACAACTGTCCGAGGCCGAGGCACGCGAGGCGTTGCTGGCAGAGGCTCGCGCGCGGTTGGCGGAAGAGCAGGAAATTTCCACGGAAGCCCAACGCCAGCAAGCGTTGTTGAGCCAACAGGTGGCGGCGCTTCGCAATCAGTTGGGTGAATTGCAGGCCATCCTGGATGATGCCAAGGAACGCGAGGCGGCGGCAGATGTGCAAATTCAGGCGCTGGGTCAGGATCTGAATATCGCGCTGGCCCGCGCGGCGTCCGAGGAACGCAGGCGGCGCATTCTGGAGGAAGAAGAACGCAAACGGCTGGAGGAAGAGGCCGCAGATTTGCAGCGATACCGATCCGAATTCTTTGGTCGGTTGCGCGATGTTCTGGGCACGCAGGAAGGCGTACGGATTGTGGGCGACCGCTTCGTCTTCTCCTCCGAGGTGCTGTTCGAACCCGCGCAGGCGGAACTGGCGGAAGAGGGCGAGGTGGAGATTGCGAAGGTCGTGGAGATTTTGCGCAATGTGGCCGATGACATCCCCGAAGGCATCGACTGGGTGTTGCAGGTTGATGGCCATACTGACAACGTGCCCATCCGTAACAGCCCGAACTATGCCAATAACTGGGAGTTGAGCCAGGCGCGTGCGCTGTCGGTGGTGCTGTATATGGTTGAGGAATTGGGCATGCCGCCGGAACGCCTGTCTGCCAACGGGTTCGGGGAATTTCAGCCTGTGGCCTTGGGCGACAGCAATGAGGCCCGCGCGCAGAACCGGCGGATCGAGCTGAAATTTACGGAGAAGTAAGGCGGGCAATCATTCCAGAACGGTCCGGGCCGTCATGACGCCGATTTCCTGACCATCCCGGATGTGGCGCGCCGTGCCTTCGTAGGCCCCCGGCACTGAGTTGCCAGCATTGAGTCGCCGTCCGCCGGCCCGAAAGGCCTGCGCCTGTGTCTTTTCGAGAGTGATGGTGTCCTCGAAAAATTCGCCTTTTGGCCCGGTGATCGTCAGTCGCAACCGGTCGCCCGCGCGCGTGCCGTAGAGATGTGCCCAGAAAACCAGTGCGCCATCGTCAATCGCCAGTGTCGCCGCATGGGCATCGCCGATCTTGATCGTGTCAAAGTCAGGTACGCCTGGGTGAAACCCCGCCTGTATGAGGCCGCCTGCTGCATAGGGAAGGGGCGGTTGCCACAACTGATCCACGGGATCCGCGCCGCATCTGCCATCAGGGATGGGATCGAACGGATCGACGACCTGCCCGTCCCGCCGCACAGTTATGTGGAGGTGGGGAAATGCGGTGCGTCCGGACATGCCGATCTCACCCAGTTTCTGCCCGGCGAGCACGCCATCCCCCGGTGTCACGACCACACTGCCCTGCGCCATGTGGCAATACTGCGTTTGCCAGCCATCTTTATGGGCTATCACCACCCCGTTGCCGCAATCCTGACCTTCGGGGAAGCGCAACTCTTCTCCCGGCAGGTGGTCTGGCACCCCGTCGCGCAAGCCAATTACCGTGCCTTCGGCGGCGGCCAGAACGGAAACGCCCGGCGCCATATCGCGCGCGGCAGGCAGGGCCATGTCGGTGCCCTTATGGCCGTCATAGCTCAGCCTGTTGCAAGTGAAATCGGCATAGTCAGGGGATGTATCCGCATCGGCATAGTTTTGGATGAAGCAGGTCTCACCCAAGTCGCAATCTACGGGGAATGTTAGCTCAAGAGCATGGGTCGCTTGCGCCAGAGCCAAAAGCCCGGCGCAAACCAGAATGCGCATCAATCCGCGGTCAGAAGGGGTGGTTTCTTGCCAGAAAGCTGGCGCTGTTCCGGCCCTTCAACCTGCAGGTTGATCTTACCATCCTTGACGCCAACCTTGACGATCCCGCCTTTTGCGAGCTTGCCAAAGAGCAGCTCTTCGGCGAGTGGCTTCTTGATATGCTCCTGGATCACGCGACCCAGCGGGCGGGCGCCCATCTTGTCATCATAGCCCTTGTCGGCCAGCCATTCGGCAGCAGGCTTGGTCAGCTCGATGGTGACATTGCGGTCAATGAGTTGCGCTTCAAGTTGCAGCACGAACTTTTCGACCACTTGCAGGATAACATCCTTCGGCAGTGGTGCGAAGGAAATGACCGCGTCCAGACGGTTGCGGAATTCCGGCGTGAACATGCGCTCGATTGCGGCGGTATCTTCGCCTTCGCGACGGTCACGGCCGAAGCCGATCGCGGCCTTCGCCTGTTCTGCCGCGCCTGCATTCGAGGTCATGATCAGAACCACGTCGCGGAAGTTCACCGTGCGACCGTTCTGGTCCGTCAGGTTGCCGTGATCTATGACCTGCAGCATGATGTTGAACACATCCGGATGCGCCTTCTCGATCTC
>CAYMEC010000113.1:0-7868 GCA_964389425.1 uncultured Roseovarius sp. | reverse complement strand
GAAAGCGGCGCGCGTCTTGCTTTGGTTGATGGAGCAGGACCAGGCCATTCGGTTGATTGATGTGGGGTGAGCCGGGTTGGGCGCGGACCCAAGGCGCCTGCGCCGCCGCGCTTTCGCAAGGCCCCGCCCAAGGCTTGGCGAAATTGTAGTTGCAGGCTGTCGCTCCGGTGTCGTCCGGGAACCCAATGATAAAGTGCTGCGGTGCACCTTTCAGGATCGCCAGACCGGGGCCTGACGAAGGCAATCTGTTGTTCTCTTTTTCGAAATGCAGTTTGAGAACAAAAGTGTTCAATAAATTCAGATACTTGCTCTATTTTCGTTCAAAAAGTTCGCGTTTGTTCTCATAAAGTTCTTTACAAATGGTTTCCAAAATGAGAACAAATAAGCAACATATAAGAACAAACCCGAACGAGGCCATCATGAGCAAGCACATCAAGACCTTCACCACCCGCACGCAGGACACGCTGATAGGTGATCTGATTGGCGGGGCGGCGTTGATGGTGACGCTTGTGGGTGGGCTTTACCTGCCGGGGCTGTTCTGAGTCTTTGAATTCTGCCTGCGACGCTCCTTGTCGCTCACGCGCTGTGCATCCTCTGTCCCCAACACGTGATGCCATTGCGCTTTGTCCCGCACTTTCCCGGGGTCTGCCTCATCCCCCCGGGCCCGCGTGAGAGACAGATCAGGAGCAACGCATTCCTTCCGCCGCCGCTGTTCCAGCGTGCGGCGGTTTTTTTGGGCGGGTGTCGGTCAGGCGCAGGAGGTTTGAGTATTGTCCGTGGCTTCCACCAGTGCGTCCAGCGTGAGCAGAATGGAGGCGTGGCGGTTGGCAAAGTCGGACGCGGCGCGCAGCACTTCGAGGTCTTCGAACGGTGCGGGCGGCGTGGGACCGTTTTCCCTGAGCATGGATTTGAGCGCGTCCCGCGCCGCGCGCAGTTCAGAGGGCGTGCGGCCGATGACATGGCTGCCCACGACGCTGGCCGCGGCCTGACCCAAGGCGCAGGCTTTCACGTCGGCGGCGTAATCGGTGATGGTCTCTCCGTCGGTCACGATGTCCACGGTGACGGTTGAACCGCAAAGCGGCGCGCGTTTGGTCACGGTGGTTTGCGCGTTGGGCAGACGCCCGGTATGGGGCATGGAGGCCGCAAGCTCCAGAATGCGGGCGGAGTAGAGCTTTATGAGGTCTGTGTCGCCGCTCATGGAGTTCCCTTTTGGCATGGTCCTTCTTGCATAGGGCCTATAGTTAGTCGCGCATGTGACGTTAGGCAAAGGATTTTCCGTGATGCTGGACCCGAACACGCTCAAATGGAACGCCGATGGACTGGTCAGCGCGATCGCGCAGGATCACGAGACGGGTGAGGTGTTGATGATGGCGTGGATGAATGCCGCGTCTTTGGCGCGGACCTTTGAGACGGGCCGCGTGACCTATTGGAGCCGGTCGCGGCAGGAGCTTTGGGCGAAGGGGGACACGTCGGGGCATATTCAGGAGCTTGTTGAGATGCGGGTGGATTGCGACCGGGATTGTCTTCTGATGCAGGTGAAACAGACGGGACCGGCGTGCCATACCGGGCGGCGGACGTGTTTTTACACGGCGGTGCGCGGTGGCGAAGAAAAGGTGCTGATGGACCCCATGACGTGAGGTGTCTTGCCTCCGCGACAGGTTCGGCCGGGGATGTTTTTTGGCAAAATGAACGGTTACAGGCCGATCTGGGCGCGGACGTCCTTTGGGGTAAGGCCGTCGGCGCGGTAGATGGTGATGGCGCGGGCGTCATCGCGTTTGGCCAGACGTTTGCCGTTCTCGTCGCGGATGAGGCGGTGGTGGTGGTAGATGGGCGTTTTGAACCCCAAAAGGTGTTGCAGCAGGACATGGATGCCGGTGGCGGGGGCAAGGTCTTCGCCACGGACCACATGGGTGATGCCTTGGTCGGCGTCATCGCAGACGATTGCGAGGTGGTAGGAGGCGCCCATGTCTTTGCGTGCGAGGGCGACGTCTCCGGCCGTTTCAAAGAGGTTTTCGACAGGGACTATGCCCGGGTTGGTGCCGGTTTCGGTGTAGGTGAGCGGGCCTGCGGCCACTTCGGCGCGGGCGGTGTCGAGGCGCAGGGCTGTGTCTGGCATCGGTCCGGAAGGCGGCATGTCGGGGCGGTGCGTGCCGGGGTAGATGAGGCCGTCTGGACCTTCTGCGCCTTCTTGGGGCGCGTTCACGGCGGCGCGGATCTCAGCCCGGGTGAGGGTGCAAGGGTAGAGAAGGCCCATGTCCCATAGTGTCTGGAGCGCTCTGCGGTAGCGGGGAAGGCGGTCGGATTGGCACCAGATCTCCGGCTCCCATGAGAGGCCGAGCCAGGAAAGATCTTCTTTGATCTTGGCCACCCATTCGGGGCGGCTGCGCGACTGATCCAGATCGTCGATGCGCAGGTGAAACTGGCCCTTTGCGGCTTGTGCCATGTCATGGGCAAGGCAGGCGGAATAGGCGTGGCCCAGATGAAGAGGCCCGGTGGGGGACGGGGCGAAACGGGTTTTGAATGTCACGCGGCGTTTTGGGTTTTGTGGCCAAGCCATCCGGTCCAGGCCGCTTTGGCGCGGTCGGTATAGGCCTTGTAGCGGTCCTTGCGGCCCCGGCGGCCGCCCTTGAACCCATCCACAGGCCGGAAGAGACCGAAATTGACGTTCATGGGCTGGAAGGTTTTTGCCTCGGCTCCGCCAGTGATGTGGTGGATGAGGGCACCCATGGCACTGTCCTGGGGTGGCGCGCTGAGAGGCTGGCCGAGGATGTCGGCGGCGGCAAGGCGACCGGCGAGGAGACCCATGGCGGCGGATTCGACATAGCCTTCGACGCCGGTGATCTGGCCGGCGAAGCGGATATGGGGTTTCGATTTGAGGCGCATTTGGTCGTCGAGCAGGGTGGGCGAGTTGAGGAAGGTGTTGCGGTGGATGCCGCCCAGCCGGGCGAAGCTCGCGTTTTCCAGACCGGGGATCATGCGGAGGACATCTGTTTGTGCGCCGTATTTCATTTTTGTCTGGAATCCGACAATGTTATAGAGCGTTCCTAATGCATTGTCGCGGCGCAGCTGGACCACCGCATGGGGTTTCTGATCGGGCGCGTGGGGGTTGGTGAGGCCCACCGGTTTCATCGGCCCGTGGCGCAGGGTTTCGCGGCCGCGTTCGGCCATGACTTCAATGGGCAGGCAACCGTCAAAGTATCCAGCTGTTTCGCCGGGTTTGAATTCGGTTTTATCTGCGGCGAGCAGCGCGTCGATGAAGGCTTCATACTGGTCGCGGTCCATGGGGCAGTTGAGGTAGGCGGTGCGCTCCTCCTCCGTGTCGCCCTTGTCGTAGCGGGATTGCATCCAGGCGCGGGACATGTCGATGCTGTCGAAATAGATGATGGGGGCGATGGCGTCGAAGAAGGCGAGAGCGTCTGTTCCCGTCTCTGCGGCGATGGCTTGGCCGAGGGTCTCAGACGTAAGGGGGCCAGTGGCGAAAATCCAATGACCTGAAGAGGGTAGGGCGGACACTTCGCCTTCCTCGACCGCAATCATGGGGTGGGATTTGAGCCGTTCCGTGACGGCGCGGGCGAAGGGATCGCGATCCACGGCCAGTGCGCCGCCTGCGGGGAGGCGGTGGCGATCGGCCATTTCCATGATGAGGCCGCCGGCCGCGCGCATTTCCCAGTGCAGAAGGCCCACGGCGTTTTGTTCATCGTCGTCAGAGCGAAAGGAGTTGGAGCAGACCATTTCGGCCAGATCGCCGGTGCGATGGGCGAAGGTTTCCACGCGTGGCCGCATCTCGTGGATGACGACCGGCACGCCCATGTTTGCGGCCTGCCAAGCCGCTTCCGACCCGGCCATACCGCCGCCAACGATGTGGAGTGTTTCCGTCATTGTGTCCATTCCGGCGGGCGTTTTTCGATAAAGGCGTTGATGCCTTCCTCGGTGTCCTTGACCATCATGTTTTCGACCATGACGTCGCGGGTGTAATCGTAGGCGGAATCGAGGCCCATTTCGAGCTGATTGTAGAAGGCTTCCTTACCGATTTTGACAGCGGAAGCGAGTTTGGAGGCGATGGTTTCGGCGAGGTCATGCGCGGCGGCGTGCAGATCCTCATGGGGTACGGCGCGGTTGATGAGGCCGAGCGCCTGAGCGCGGTCTGTGTCGATGAATGCGCCCGTGGTCAGCATTTCAAAGGCTTGTTTGCGCGGGATATTCCGGGACAGCGCTACCATGGGGGTAGAACAGAAGAGGCCAATATTGACGCCGTTGACGCCAAATTTCGTGCCCTCCGCCGCGACGGCCAGGTCGCAGGAGGCGACCAGTTGGCACCCGGCGGCGGTGGCGATGCCATGGGGGGCTGCGATGACCGGTTGGGGCAGTTTGCGGATCGCCGTCATGACGCGGGCGCAGCGGGTGAAAAGATCGGCGAAATAGGCCTTTCCACCGTCTTCGGCCTGACGGCCCTGGGTCATTTCCTTGAGGTCGTGACCGGCGCAAAACGCTTTGCCTTGGCCCGACAGGATGACGGCGCGGATGGAGCGGTCTTCCTTCAGCGCATCGAACGCGGCTTGCAATTCGGCCAGCATGGCGTCTGAGAGCGCGTTGAGCCGTTCGGGTGCGTTCATGCGCAGATGGGCTATGCCGTTTTCGTCGCTGCGTTCCAGAATTGTCATCTTGTCTCTCCATCCTCGCTGTGATCACCCTTTTACGCGCAAGTTTGAGAAGGGGAAAGCATGCCGCTGAAACTGAATGCGGATGAAGTGATGGCGCTGATTGATCAGGTCTTCGGGCAGGTCGCGGGGCAGTTTGCCATTGAAGAACTGGGTGAGATGGAGATCACAGTGCGGCTGAAAGTCGGGGAGCAGCATTTGCGCCCGGGCGGCACGGTGTCGGGGCCGTCGATCTTCGCGCTGGCGGATGTGGCGGTGTATATGGCCGTGATGGCGATGACCGGGCCGGAGGTGTTGGCGGTCACGACATCGTCTTCGGTGGACTTCATGCGCAAGCCGGAGGGCGGCAAGGATTTAATTGCGCGCTGTAAGTTGTTGAAATTGGGCCGTGTTTTGGCGGTGGGGGATGTGCTTGTTTACTCGGAAGGGGGTCGTGATCCGGTGGCGCGGGCCTCAATGACCTATTCGATCCCGCCTGCGCGGTGATCCCCGGCGGTTATGCGCCACGTCAGGCCCTTCCACAGTCCAATGGGCGGGTAATGTTCTTCGAAATCCATGTCCTCTCTGCGGGTCATGCCAAGGCGCACCATGACCGCCTGAGAGCGTAGGTTGTCTGGGCCGGTATAGGCAAGGACATGCGGCAGCCCCACGCGATCAAACACGTCAGACAGGGCAAGACGGGCCGCACGGACGGCGATGCCTTTGCCCCAAAACGCGGGCAGAAGCCGCCAACCGATTTCATCATGGGGGCCGAGGGGATGACCGGGTGTGTCGTTGTGCATGATCCCGACATATCCCGCGAAATCAGGGCCGTCGAAGACCGCCATCCGGGCATAGCCATGCGTCTTGTAAGCCGTGACGCAGGTGCGCAGTCGTTCTTCGACCTCAACGGCGGAAAACGGACCGCCAAGATCAAAAGTGACTTTAGGGTCGGTCATTAAGGCACTGATTAAATGATGGTCTTTTTCAGTGAAAGGCCGCAGCGTTACAGCCATCCCGCGGCCCCCCACAAAAGGCCGAAGCCGATGACCGCCGCACTGATCAGGGCGGAATAGCCCGCCAGTTTCCATGACGAGAAAGGACGTTCGCCGAAGGTGCGGCCGTTGATGCCGGAGACGACGATTTTGTAGGGTTTTCCCCCATAGTTGTAATGCAGGATCCAGACGGGCAGCAGGATGCGGCGGTAGTGGATGCCGGTTGTGTCGGTGCGGTAGCGGATGGAGTGCACCCGTGCGCGGTTGATATGCTGCTTGATCCGGTTGCGGATCAGCAGGCCCTTGTCCTTGCGGTTGCTATCCAGCCCTTGCGCGACGGTCATGTGATGGCGTTCGGCGGCGAACCCGGCAAGGTATCCTGCACGGTAAGAGCGCAGTCTAGAAGGTTCGAATTCATGAAGAATGCCGTCCCGGATCAGGGGCGTGACATGGGCAGAGGCGGGCACCAGGAGATCGTCGAAATTGATCGTCATGGCGCCTGAGACGGCGTGCGTGCGTTTGTTGTCACCGGACCCGGTTGTGTATTTTGCCCAGTAAGAGACCGCTTCGCGCGAATCGAAGGTCCAGAATGGCGCGTAGAGGCCAGCGACGCGGGCAGGTTCGACATGATCCGCGAGGTCCGAGGGGGCAGCGATGCGGGAGGTGGCCCATGCCTTGGCGCGCGTTTGTGCGGCGCCGTCATCAACAGAAAAAGGGATGAGGGCCATGGTGTCATAGCCGTCTACGGGTTGGGAGAGAACCACGGCGCCGTCGCAATAGGGGCAGTTTTCAGAGAGTTGCTGGCCGGTGAAAATCACGCGCCCACCGCAGGTTGCGCAGTGATGTTCAAGTGTGTCGGGTCGGGAGGCAGGCTCTTCCTCCGGGGCGAAGGGGTCATAGCCGTATTCGATGTGGGCGTCGGCGTCATCCGCGTGGGCCAGATCGCGGACATCTCCGCAATTGCCACAGGTCAGCCCGCCGGTGTTCGGGTCAAAAACGCTTTGACCGGCGCATTTGGGACATTGCAGCGCCGTTTGCGCCACACCGGGAGGGGTGGCATCCATCATCAATCGCTCTCCGCCAGGGCGGCGAGGATTTCCAGCAGCACGCGTAGTCGCACCCAGCCGCGGTCGATGGCGCCTTCAAGGTCGCCCGTGACGCCCCAATCGCCTATGATGGTGGCGGTAAACCAGACGAGGCCGAGCCAGATGAAGATGACTGACCAGCCGGAGACGGACCGCAGGAAGCCGGCTGAGCCGTGTTTGAGTTCGTGTTTGGCTTCACGGATTTGGATGATCTTTTGGACTTGGGTGAGGCCAATGCCCGTCGATATGAACAGAAGTGCAGCTGTGGCCAGAACCGGACCGATATCGATCATGGGCATGGGAAGAGTCCGCAGATTTTATGGGGTAAAATAATACCTAATTTATAAGTCATTGTTTTGCTTATGTTATTAACCGTTTACCCGTGTTGACTATGCGCAGCCATGCTGTAGAAAGCGCGGATCAACGATACCCCAGAAGGTCAACAAGATGAAAACCTATTCTGCCACTCCGGCGGACATCGACAAGAAGTGGATCCTGATCGACGCAGAGGGCGTTGTTTTGGGCCGTCTTGCCTCGATCGTCGCCATGCGCTTGCGTGGCAAGCACAAGGCCAGCTTCACGCCCAACATGGACATGGGCGACAACGTGATCGTCATCAACGCCGAAAAGGTGCAGGTGACGGGCAACAAACGCAACAAGCCGAATTACTGGCACACAGGCTATCCGGGCGGCATCAAATCCCGCACCACGGGCCAGATCCTGGAAGGTGCGCATCCTGAGCGTGTGGTCATGCAGGCCGTCAAGCGCATGCTGCCGGGCAACCGCCTGAGCCGCCGCCAGATGACAAACCTGCGGGTCTATGCAGGAAGCGAGCATCCCCACGAGGCGCAATCGCCCGACGTGCTGGATGTGAAATCCATGAATTCCAAGAACACGAGGGCGTGATAGGATGACCGAAGAGATCAAATCCCTCGAAGGGTTGGAAGCCGTGGCTGAGGGCGTGGACGCGCCTGTGGTCGAGGAAGCTGTGAACCGGGATCCGGTGCGCGATGAGTTTGGCCGGTCCTATGCGACGGGCAAGCGGAAGGACGCAGTCGCCCGTGTGTGGATCAAGCCGGGCTCTGGCAAGGTCGAAGTGAACGGCAAAGAGATGAACGCCTATTTCGCGCGTCCCGTGTTGCAGATGATCC
>CAYMEC010000112.1:3447-7899 GCA_964389425.1 uncultured Roseovarius sp. | reverse complement strand
TCCGGCGTGGTCGCAAAGATCATCGAGTAATCAAGCACCTGTAGGCCGGGGTTAACCCCGGCCTACACCTGATCAAGAAAGAGCGCCCCACCCAGGCGCTCTTTTCTTTTTGGCGAGCTTCTGATCACTATGCACCGACAGCTCAATCAGGACGCCCCCATGCCCGCCATCAAACCTGACGCGCAAAATTGGATATCGATCGGGCTCGATGTTGCGGACGTGATGGATGGAGGCGACGTTTTCTCCCACACCCCATGGGATGCCTTCACCGCCGACACGCTCGGGCAAGCAGCGCTGGTGCCGACCATGCTCAACGTCAAGGAACAGTCTTACTATGTCTGGCTGGGCCGCGACTGGGCGACAGGTGCGGGGGCGATTGTCGATCTGGGCTCCTTTGCCGGGGGGTCGGCGGCCTGCCTTGCCGAAGGGGTGGCGCAGGCCGGGCGCGCGCAGGTGGTTGTGGGATATGACAAGTTCGGGCTTCAGGATTACCCGGGGTTCAAGGAACGCTGCGCCAACTACTGGGCCGTGCCGCCTGCCAGCCTGTCCCGCTTTGACCCGCCCGCCATGCCGGACAGCGCGCCCAATGACCTTCTGCCCCTGGCAGAGCTGTTCCTATCGCCTTGGGGCGACGGCGTGCAGCTCCGAAAAGGCCAGATAGAGGATGTGTCTTGGGAGGCCGGACCCATCGAGGTGCTGGTGATGGACGCGTCCAAAACCGCCGCGACCATGGACAAGATGAGCGCCACGTTTTTCCCCCATCTGGTCCCCGGCAGGTCCATCGTGGTGCAACAGGATTTTCTGTGGTGGCAGCAACCTTGGATCGCCGCGCAAATGGCATTGTTGACGGAGTACTTCACCCCTGTGGCCTACGTTCCGCGCTATTCGGTGTCTTACCTGTGCGTCAAGACACCCCCGGCGGAGGTGATGGAAAACCTTCGCGTTGCCGATCTGCGCGACGGCCAGATGATCGCCGCGATAAGAGAGGCCAAAACGCAGATGCAGGCTTTTGACATCGAACGCGGCCTCAGGCGCCTGATCAAGGCCGTGCGCGCCAACCCGGGTGAGCGGAAAGCCTACAGGATGCAGAAGCCGGCCAGGTAAACGCCCTTTGGGCCGGATGCAGATCTTCCACAATCGAGGCTTGATATTCGCCCCGCGATTCCGTAACCCTCCCGCCACCGCAGGGGTATAGCTCAGCTGGTAGAGCGACGGTCTCCAAAACCGTAGGTCGCGGGTTCGAACCCTGCTGCCCCTGCCAAAACAATCCACCCAAATTACAACGTGTCGTTGACTGCCGGGTCGGGCATTGGCGGACACATCTGTCATTTCCGTGGCATTGATTCCCTTGGCTGGTGGGGAATCACGTCCATCCCACGGGACGCGACGAATGATTTGTGAACAATCCTGACCGCGATGTTTGATTGTAAACCGAGCCAAGACAACAATGGTTAAAATCTAACTTAAATACGGCGAAACCGGGGCTTGCCACATTCTTGCCACATTCCACCTAGATTTTGCCATGAATGGTCAGACGCTGCTGTCTGATCGTGACGTCATCTCGTGGTGTTCCGTGTTTCTGGGATGCCCGCCTCTAATGGGTTTTTGCGAGGCTGCCATGTCTTTTAACCACTATGTGCCGGGTAAAACGAACCCGCACCTTCCCCATGACGGGGTCGAAATTCAACAGATACCCGCCAGTGCGGAGGACATCGAACTTGCCAAAAGCGATGCCGATGACCTGGTGCGTCAGCTGATGAACGGCAATTTGACACTGCCGAAGACCAAGGGCGAATTTGAGGCCATCAAGCGCCCGCAGACCGCATCTGAGTCGCGGACTGTGTCAAAGCCCCTGTCGGAACATGCAGCATTTCGGACAGCGGAGCCGGTGGGGGCGGAGCCTGCCTACAAGCCGGTGACTCAATGCGCCACAAATGATGCCATCCTCCAAAAGGTGCTGGACGCCGCCACCGAGCCGACGCCCGTACCCGCACCCGAACCTGCACCGCCTGCGGATAGCAGGCCCATCGAAATGCGCGAAGATGAACTGGTCAAGCAGGTGCTGAAAGACGCGTTTCCGCGCCTGCATGACCAGGATCAGATCGAGCCCACCAGTGGTTGGGCCAAGATCAAGGCCAAGGCCGAAAAGGCAGGCGACGGGATGTCGAGAGGCGTCATCATAGGGGCCGTGGCCGTGGCGGCCGTGATCTGCGTGATCTGGCCGCTTCAGGTCTTGCTGGCTGGCCTTTTGGCTTTGACCCTTTTCGTGGCCAGTATGCAGTTGATGCGCGTGGCGATTTTTGCCCGTGTCTTCAGATGGGTCTGGCAGCGCATTGTTGCGCGGTCGCCGGAACGGGCAGAACGTGCGCGTCGGGTGGCCGACACGGTGGCCAGCGCAATAGAACAAGTGCTTGACTACATGCCGGGCGGGATGGCGGATCGCCTTGCCTTGCCCGATTTCTCCAAACCCGTGACCCCCAAACGCGGATAACCCGCAGGTTTTTGCGCAACGCCGTCCCTGTCACGGGGCGGCGTTCGTCGTGATGGCGCTTGAATTTGGCGCGGGCTGCGCGTATCTCGATCCAAAGCACAATACGCATCGGCATTTGGCCTCAGGAACCGCATATGGCAAACCCGCTTCAATTCATCCAACAGGTCCGCACGGAAGTCAGCAAAGTGGTCTGGCCCACGCGACGTGAAGTGACGTTGACCACGATCATGGTCTTCATCATGGCCACGCTGACAGCGATTTTCTTTGCCCTTGTGGATCTGCTTATTCGCGGCGGCTTGCAGCAGGTACTTGGTATCTTCGGCTGAAGATCCACTCAACAAATCGCCTTGATTTCACCCACGAACGGCGGTAGGTGATCCAAGTCCCAAGACATGGCGCGCAACGAATTGAGTGGCGCGCCCGTTTTTTATCTGGGACTTGGATTTAAACTCTGACGCCGCCGGTTGGGCAGGGTCAGGCAGCAAGGAACTGGGTCAGACATGGCAAAGCGGTGGTATTCGGTCAGTGTACTCTCGAACTTCGAGAAGAAGATCGCCGAACAGATCCGGCAATCGGTCACAGATCAGGGCCTCGAGGACGAGATCGACGAAGTGCTGGTCCCGACCGAGGAAGTGATTGAAGTGCGTCGCGGCAAGAAAGTCACCGCAGAACGTCGCTTCATGCCCGGCTACGTGCTGGTGCACATGGAGATGTCCGACAAGGGCTATCACCTGATCAACTCCATCAACAAGGTGACCGGTTTCCTTGGCCCGCAAGGCCGCCCGATGCCTATGCGCGATGCCGAAGTGAACACGATCCTCAACCGCGTCCAAGAGGGTGAAGAAGCGCCGAAACTGATGATCAGCTTCGATGTGGGCGAAAAGGTCAAGGTCAACGACGGCCCGTTCGAGGATTTCGACGGCATGGTCGAGGAAGTCGACGAAGACAACCAGCGCCTCAAGGTCACTGTCTCCATCTTTGGTCGTGAAACGCCGGTAGAACTGGAATACACGCAGGTCACGAAACAGACATAGCCTCGTGGGTTGCAAACATTCCGCTTCGCCAATCGAACCGGAAAGGCCAAAGAGTATTTGAGCGGTTCGCGACGTGGGCCACTTCTATGTTGTATCTTATCGTTGCCGTCGGCGTAGTTGTCTGGCCAATCGGGCTTTTGTTTTTGGCGGGCTACCGCGTCAAAAATCGCAAACTCATCACAACAACTCCTTTTCTGTTCGGCGTGTTTCAATCAACCAAACAGCAGCACTATCGTGGTAGGCCTTTAATGCCGAAGGTCGAAGAAACGGAGTGTCGGCGATGGTATCATTTCATTGCCGCTTGCGGGCCCTTGTTTCTGTTCATCTCAGCTTTGGGGTTCGGTGACTAACCGAAAACTTGACCCGGCACGTCCTCGTCAGACATCTCGATGTGTGTTGGCGATTGGCCGAAATTTTCGGCTCTCACAAGTGACCCTTGCATATGCCTACCTTTCCCTCTATCTCTCGCCGAGTGTTGAATGAGACACACAAACGTGGGAGGCGGTCGCTACGCGTAGCGGCACCGGACCACGGGCAAACCTGTCCCGCCATCGCGATGGCGCGGATGCTGTATAAGGAGAAGGTCTTATGGCCAAGAAACTTGCTGGCACGATGAAACTGCAAGTGCCCGCCGGGCAAGCCAACCCGTCCCCGCCTGTGGGGCCGGCGCTGGGTCAGCGCGGCATCAACATCATGGAATTCTGCAAAGCGTTCAACGCCAAGACGCAGGACATGGAACCGGGCGCGCCGTGCCCGACCGTGATCACCTACTATCAGGACAAGTCCTTTGAAATGGACATCAAGACGCCGCCTGCGTCTTACTACCTGAAGAAAGCCGCCAAGCTGAAGTCTGGTGCCACCAACCCTGGCCGTGAAACGGTTGCGACCGTGACGGCCAAGCAGGTGCGCGAGATCGCGGAAGCCAAG
>CAYMEC010000112.1:0-3410 GCA_964389425.1 uncultured Roseovarius sp. | reverse complement strand
AGGCCATGAAGATCATCGCCGGTTCCGCGCGTTCCATGGGCATCGAGGTGAAGTAAGATGGCAAAAGTAGGAAAACGTACCCGCGCCGCACGCGAAGCCTTTGCAGGCAAGTCTGACGTGACCGTGGAAGAGGCCGTGGCTCTGGTGAAGGGCAACGCCAATGCGAAATTCGATGAAACCGTCGAAATCGCCATGAACCTGGGCGTCGACGTGCGTCACGCCGATCAGATGGTCCGTGGCGTGGTGGGGCTGCCCAATGGCACTGGTAAGGACGTCCGCGTGGCGGTCTTCGCCCGAGGCCCAAAGGCTGATGAAGCGAAAGAAGCAGGCGCGGATGTCGTCGGCGCAGAGGATCTGATGGAAACCGTCCAGGGCGGAACCATTGAATTTGATCGCTGCATCGCAACACCCGACATGATGCCCATCGTTGGCCGTCTGGGTAAGGTGCTCGGCCCCCGCAACCTGATGCCGAACCCCAAAGTGGGTACAGTGACCATGGATGTGGCGGACGCTGTGAAAGCCGCCAAGGGTGGTGAAGTGCAGTTCAAGGCCGTCAAAGGCGGTATCGTGCACGCGGGCGTCGGCAAAGCGTCGTTCGATGAGGCCAAGCTGGTTGAAAACGTGCGGGCGTTCGTGTCTGCCGTGGCCAAAGCCAAGCCCACGGGCGTCAAAGGCGCATACATGAAGAAGATCTCGCTCACCTCGACCATGGGGCCGGGCGTTTCGATCGCGGTGGACAACGCTGTTACCGAGTGATCTTCATTCCATAGAGTTTTGCAAAGCCCCGCCTTGTGCGGGGCTTTTTTCATGCCGCGTCGCGGTCGGATTGTGTTGACGGGTCCGCAACCGCGTCGTCTTCGTCAACCTGATGCTGTTGTTCCAAAACACGCCGTGCCACGCAGGCCTCATAGGCCTTGAGCATGGGATGCGCGGTTGGAAATGGGGAAGGGGCATCGTCCTGCGTCAAGGATGGATAAAGCGCAGACAAACGCGCGCGTCCTTGCTCCGTCAGCCATTTGCGCGATGCAGGGCCGGGAAAGAACGTCTCTGTCTCAGCACCTTCTGCATAAATGACATCATGACCATCGAGCATGATATGGAAGTATTCCACCACCTGGCGTTCTATGCGCTCAATCCCCGGAAGCCCAATGAGATGACGCGCACGGACGAACACTTCTGACGAATCAAAGTGCACCTTCAGTTCACAATCGCGCAGCAACATTGCGTGTTGGGGCGAAACGGTCAGATCGCGCAGGGGCAGGTCTCCCCCAAGCGCCCCACGCGCAATGCGTACGGGCCAACGGTCTTCTGCGGGTCGGAATATCGCCTGATGGTCCAGCCACACAATCCTTCGTGCGCCACCATGAGCCACGACTGTATCACCCACCTCCAGCGTTTCCACCGCGCGCGGCCCTTGCGGCGTATAGATCAGGGTGCCGCGCCCGAAGCAGGGGATGTCCGCATAAGGCGTACCGCCGCCGTCATTCTTGAACTCGATATCGTAGACGACGCCCGGGATGACCGGACCGGTCGCCACAACCAGGGTCAGATCGCCTGCGTTCTCCGACGGGCCGACGGCCACAAACAACAGGTCAATCGCCGGGCCACCCCCTTGCGGCGTCGCCGTCAGCGTGAATTCCACCTCCAATAATGACCCATCGGTCAAGTTGATGATGGTCCCATCCGCGGCCGTGACGGTTTCATCCCCCACCAGAAACTGGTTTGGCGCACCGGGATTGGGATCATCCTGAAACCCATCGTCGAATTCCGGGTCATCGTCATCGACTACGATACTGAATTGCTGTGCGCCGGTTGCGAGCTCAGCCGTGGCGTCGTCGGGCAGGGTGAACGGCCCGTTCTGTGATGGGTTCAGTTGCCCGTTGTCGTTCAGGAAGGAAAAATCCTGAAACAACAGCGCAGTGATCACACCTCCGTTCGGCATGTGTATTCCCCTCTGGTGGACCCGCGCTGACGTCTGAGTGGCAGCATGAAAGAGCGCGGCGTTCGTTGGCAGATTGCATTTCAGGCCGGGTGGCAGTCCGGCCTGCACAACCTAAAGAATAGCGAGGTGCATCTGATTCGCACATTTGGTGGTCCAAGGGTTTGTGAAGAGGCCCCGTTTTCCAGGCGAAATTAATCCAAAACAGGCCTCTTCGATGCGTCATACATCGCGCGGATAGCCTGCACCGATGGCAGGAGTATCCACGCCTGCGAAACCGCGAGCGGCCTTAAAAATATGAGTGTTTCGTATATCTTGCGCGATCTTTCTCAACCGGTGTGGACCCAGTGCTGCCCTTGCTGATCGCGTCTTGTTTGACCCAGCGCAAAAAACCGCCCATCACGGGTCTCGCACGCATCCTCAGCAAAAAACCGCTGCGCCCAAAGGTGCGACTGGCATAGTTCTGCGCAGTGGAGCGCTCAAAAAAACCGGTCCAAAAACAAATCGCTGAGCCAAGTTTTTGCTTCACATCTCAACCAAATACCCTTAAACGCGCCCTGTTCGGTGGCAACTCGTCATCGAACATATCGTCCAAGACGGTGGGTGCGGCCATCCGGTTCGCTTAATTCCCTGCCTGAGACGGGATAGACATGATCAGTTTTCAAGCCGCCACATGCGCGGCTTCTGGCGATCTGGCACCCCCGTAAAAAGGACTGTAACCGCCGGTGCATCCGCACCGTCGTAAATGAGCCGGGGGGAAACCCCCAAAATTGGAGTGAAACTGTGGATAGAGCCCAGAAAGAGAAAGTGGTCGAGGAACTCGGCCAGATCTTCGAAAGCTCTGGCGTCGTCGTGGTATCCCACTACGAGGGTCTGACAGTTGCTGAGATGCAGGATCTTCGGGCGCGCGCACGCGAAGCCGAAGCCTCCGTTCGTGTCGCCAAGAACAGGCTCGCCAAGATCGCCCTTACGGACAAGCCTTGCGCAAGCATTGCTGAGTACCTTTCGGGCATGACCGTTCTCACCTTCTCGGAAGATCCTGTGGCAGCAGCCAAGGTCGCCGAGGCGTTCGCCAAGGACAACAAGAAGTTTGAAATCCTTGGTGGTGCGATGGGTGAAAACGCTCTGGATCGGTCCGGTGTGGAAGCCGTGTCGAAAATGCCGTCCCGCGATGAGCTTATTGCCTCCATCGTCGGCTGCATTGGCGCGCCTGCTTCGAACATCGCCGGTGCGATTGGCGCCCCTGCTTCGAACATCGCGAGCATTATCTCTACGGTCGAAGAGAAGGCCGCGTAAAGCAACCTCGATACCCTCGTGGGGCAATCGCCTGACGTTGGAACACATCATCTAAACGGAAAGAGCTGATAAAATGGCTGATCTGAAAAAACTCGCAGAAGAGATCGCGGGTCTCACGCTTCTCGAAGCACAAGAACTGAAAACCATCCTGAAGTACGACTACGGCATCGAGACC
>CAYMEC010000111.1:0-8369 GCA_964389425.1 uncultured Roseovarius sp. | reverse complement strand
GAGGATCAGGTTGCGTTGCAGCGTCGCGGTGTCTTCCGGCGCGATCTTGACGCTGGCCAGTTTGCCAAAGCCCGTGTTGACGCCGTAAATTGCGGCCTCACCGGCGGCGGCCTGGGCGACCACGGCGGCGGCTGCCTCGATGTTCGGGGCGGCCTCTGGGGTCAGCTTGGCGGGCGTTCCATCGCGCCAAAGGGCATGGAGTTGATCCAGCGTCGCCGCGCCCGGCGTGAGAGTGATGGTCATGGCTTGCCTTCCAACAAACGGACATGCAGGGCGTTGAACCCGATGCGATAAGAAAGCTCAGCGGGGTGCTGCGCATCCCAAATGGCCAGATCGGCACGTTGCCCAGGCACGATTTGGCCGCGATCCTTTGCCCCAAGCGCGCGGGCGGCATGGATCGTGACACCCCGCAGCGCTTCTGCCGGTGTCATGCCAAAGAGCGTGCAGCCCATGTTCATCGCCAATAACAACGAGGTCATGGGGGAGGAGCCGGGGTTGCAATCCGTGGCCAGCGCCATGGGCACGCCGTGGTCGCGGAAGGCCAGAATGGGCGGTTTTTGCGTTTCGCGCAGGGTGTAGAAGGCACCGGGCAGGATCACGGCCACTGTGCCTGACTTGGCGAGCGCCTTGGCATCGGTGTCGGTCGCGTATTCGACATGATCCGCTGACAGCGCGCCATACTGCGCGGCCAACTGCGTGCCGCCGATGTTGGACAGCTGCTCGGCGTGGAGTTTCACAGGCAGGCCGAGGTCCGCGGCTGCGTCGAACACTCGCGCGATCTGGGCCGTGTCAAAGGCAATCCTTTCACAGAACCCATCCACCGCATCCACCAACCCCTCGGCATGGGCCGCGCGCAGGGTGGGGATGCAAACCTCGTCAATATAGGTGTCGGCGGCCTGTCCGCCGGGGACTGCGTGGGCGCCGAGGAAGGTCGTCACCACATCGATCGGCCGTTGCTGTCCGATCTGACGTGCCACGCGCAGCATTTTCAACTCGGTCTCAAGATCAAGGCCATAGCCGGATTTGACCTCAAGGGTTGTCACCCCTTCGGCGATCATCGCATCCACGCGGGTCAGCGCATCGGCCAGCAGAGCCTCTGGAGCGGCCTCCCGCGTGGCACGCACCGTGGACATGATTCCGCCGCCCGCACGGGCCAGTTCTTCATAGCTTGCCCCGTTCTGGCGCATCTCGAATTCCGCTGCACGGTGACCGCCGAAAACAACGTGGGTATGGCAATCAATCAGCCCCGGGGTAATCAGCCGTCCCGCAAGGTCTTGAACCGGACCATCGCGGTAGGCGGATGGCACATCATTTGTGGGTCCAACCCACGCGATCTGGCCCTCCTGCATCGCAATGGCACCGTCAGACAACAGGCCAAACCCGTCGTCACAGTCCATGGTCGCAAGGGTGGCGTTGGTCAGCAGCATGAGACTCACTTGTTAGATGTATTGTTTATGGTAATAAGTATGCACATAATATCCTGTCAAGCGAGGGCTGGATGACATCTGTGTGGGCGAAAGAGGCGCTGTTGCCGGGCGGTTGGGCGCAGGGTGTGCGGATCGACATTGGCGCGGATGGGCGGATCGTGGCGGTGTCCGGGAATGCGCCGGAAACCGGGCACCGTGTCGGGCGCTTGCTGCCCGCGCCCGTCAACGTCCATTCTCATGCCTTCCAACGCGCCATGGCGGGCCTGACGGAGGCGCGGGGCCCCAACGCGAACGACAGTTTCTGGACGTGGCGGGATCTGATGTTTCGTTTCCTCGATCAACTGACGCCAGAACATGTGGAGGCGATCACCGCGCTGGTGCAGATGGAGATGCTGGAGGCGGGCTACGCCACCAATGTCGAATTTCATTACCTGCACCATCAGCTTGGCGGGGTGCCTTATGACACGCTGGCAGAGATGTCGGAGCGGGTTGCGGCGGCGGCCGACGAGACAGGGATCGGGCTTTGCCTGTTGCCCGTGCATTATGAATTCGGGGGTTGCGATGGGCGCCCGTTGACGGCAGGGCAGATCCGCTTTGGCAGTAAGCTGGACCAGTTTCAACGGTTGCATGAAGGGGCGGGCAAGGCCGTGGCCCGACTTACCGATGATGCCCATCTGGGTGTCGCCCCTCATTCCCTGCGCGCAGTGGGGCCGAGCGATCTGAAGGCCTATTCACAGCGTTTCCCCACAGGCCCCATCCACATGCATCTGGCCGAACAGATCGCCGAGGTGGACGAGGTCCTGGACCAATGGGGCGCACGGCCCGTGGACTGGGCGCTGGACAATATGGACTTGGACAACCGCTGGTGTCTGATCCATTGCACGCAAATGACGCCAGAAGAAACCACCCGACTGGCCCGGACCGGGGCCGTGGCCGGGCTTTGCCCGATGACAGAAAGCAGCTTGGGTGACGGAATTTTTGACGGGGCGCGCTGGATGGACACTGGTGGCGCCATGGCCATCGGTTCAGACAGCAATATAAGAATTTCCCTGACGGAAGAGCTGCGCACGCTGGAATATTCCCAACGTCTGCGCGATCACAGCCGAGCCGCGCTGGCAACCCCTGATCACTCCACCGGGCGGCGGATATTCGACGCGATGGTCGCAGGTGGGGCGCAGGCGGCGGGGCGCGATACCGGCGCTCTGGCTGTCGGGCAATGGGCCGATCTCTTGGCATTGGATGATGCGTCCATCCATCTGGAGGGTCGGCATGGGGATACAGGGCTTGATGCCTGGATTTTCGCAGGCGACGACCGCATGGTCACCGATGTCTGGTCCGCGGGCCGTCATATGGTGCAGGGCGGGCGGCATATCCATCGCGATGTCATTGAACGTACCTATCGAAACATGATGCGAAAGTTGAGGGCCGACCTGTGACCAAACCCGAGTTTCGCAGCTGGCAAAGCGTTCATGACGAGGTTCTGCGCCGCATCCACACACGGGCATGGAAGCCCGGAGAAATGATCCCCCATGAGGCTGATCTGGCAGCCGAATTCGGCTGTGCACGTGCCACGGTCAATCGCGCGTTGCGACAGATTGCCGAGACTGGCCTTTTGGATCGGCGGCGCAAAGCTGGCACGCGCGTGGCGGAACAACCCGTTGCCAAGGCCACCCTTGCCATTCCGGTCATCCGGCAAGAGGTAGAAGCGCGCGGACAACGCTACCGTCACCAGTTGATCGACCGCCGCATTGAAATCCCGCCTGCGGCCACGGCGGCGGGCATGGGAACGAACCCAAGCCAGCCATTGCTGCACCTGCGCGCGCTGCACATGGCCGATGCGCGGCCCTATGCGGTGGAGGACCGCTGGGTCAATCTGATGGCCGTGCCGCAGGCAAAAGACCAGGACTTTGCCGAGACCAGCAGCAATGAATGGCTTTTGAAACACGCGCCCTACACCCATGGCGAGATCGCCTTTTCCGCCGCCAATGCCAGCCCCACAGAGGCGGAGGCGCTCGATTGTGGGGCAGGCATAGCCGTTTTCGTGCTGGATCGTTTGACGTGGAACGGCGCGCTGTCAGTCACCAAGGTGCGGCTCGTCTTCGCAGAGGGCCACGCGATGCGTGCTGTGCTTTAGCAAAGCTCGACAGCAGCCCGCGCAGTAGATGAACTGAAACACCCAAGCGTGCGACCGCAGGCCGGCTGGCCAGGCCGTCCCATCAGAGCCGCCACGCGCCGTGAGATAAAGAATGGTGCGGGTGGAGGGACTTGAACCCCCACGCCTTGCGGCGCCAGAACCTAAATCTGGTGCGTCTACCAATTTCGCCACACCCGCATGCGGGCGGGTCTTAGCAAAGCAGATCGGGACAGGCGAGAGGAAATCTTACAACAGCATCGAAGTGTCATCGCACAAAGCGGGCGACATTAATAAAAAATTGCCTTATGGTGTCCAAAAAAGAGCAGGCATAAGATCTGAGGACAGGCAAATGACACCGACATTTGATCGGGATTACGGGATTCTGACCCTTGAGGCGACGCAGTCGACCGGTGGTCTGTTGGCCCATTCCAATATCATGACAGCCTTGGGTGAGCGTTGCGTTGACATGCTCGAGCCCGGCGACAGGATTGTGACGCGGGATCAGGGCATGGTCGTGCTTGATGATCTGCGCGCGCGGGAGGTGGAAGTGCCTCTGGTCAAGATCGCGGCGCGGTCGCTGGGCCATAATCGCCCGGAAGACGACACTGTGATGCCTGCGGGCCAGCGCATTCTGATCCGCGATTGGCGGGCGCAGGCGATGTTTGGATCGAAAGTGGCCCTCGTTCCGGCGGAGCGTCTGGTGGACGGAGAGTTTGTGACGCTTGAACCCAAGGCGACGATCACGGTGCATGATCTGCTCTTCGATGACCCGCACATCCTTTATGTAGATGGTCTGGAAGTCGCCAGCTACATCGACGAACACGCGTTTTTCTAGGCGCGCCCCAAGTCTTTCAAGAGGCCACGCGCGCGGGTTACGGCTTGTCGTTCTCCGCCGCGTCAGGGTCTGCTTGCCCAACGCCCAGAAACACCTTCTTGAGCGGAATGGCCCAGATCACGCCCAACACCACGTAAATGATAAATTCCACGGCGATCGGGGGACGATCGAGCATGTTCATCACGGTCACCGCCGTGACGATATACGCGGGCAGGGCCACCAACAAAATCACGAGGGACCAGCGTTTGCGGGCTTTGTAGCTGAGCGGCATGCGTGCCTCTTTTGCGTCAGTCGTTGAACGGGTCCGTCACCAGGATGGTGTCATCCCGTTCCGGTGAGGTGGAAAGTAGGGCGACAGGGCAGTCGATCAATTCTTCCACGCGGCGGACGTACTTGATCGCGTGGGCGGGCAGATCGGCCCAGCTGCGCGCGCCTTCTGTGCTTTCATGCCAGCCGGGCATTTCTTCGTAGACAGGCACGCAGCGCATCTGATCCTCCGCCGCCATGGGCAGATAATCGAGACGCGCGCCATCCAGATCGTATCCAACACAGACCTTCAGCACATCGAACCCATCCAGTACATCGAGCTTGGTCAGAGATATTCCGTTGATGCCGGACGTGGCGCAGGTCTGGCGCACGAGGCAGGCGTCAAACCACCCGCACCGGCGCTTGCGCCCGGTGGTGGTGCCGAACTCATGCCCGCGCTCGCCCAGGCGTTGGCCATCGGCGTCCTCAAGTTCGGTGGGGAAGGGGCCTTCGCCCACGCGGGTTGTATAGGCTTTCACGATGCCAAGCACGTAATCCACCGAACCAGGGCCGATGCCCACACCCGTGGCCGCCTGACCCGCGATCACATTGGAGGAGGTGACGAACGGATAGGTGCCAAAGTCAATGTCCAGCAGCGCGCCTTGCGCCCCTTCGAAGAGGATGCGTTTGCCCGCCTTGCGCTTTTCGTTGAGCACTTTCCAGACCGGTGCAGCGTAGGGCAGGATGTGGGGTGCAATCTCAATAAGTTTGGCCAGCAGCGTATCACGGTCCACAGGGTCAATCCCGAGCCCTTTGCGCAGCGGGTCATGGTGTTGCAACGCGCGGTCCACCCGCGCCTCCAGCGTGGCAGTATCGGCAAGGTCCGCGACACGCACCGCGCGGCGCCCCACCTTGTCTTCGTACGCCGGGCCAATGCCGCGGCCCGTCGTGCCAATCTTCGTGCCTTTGCTGGCGGCCTCTTCCCGGGCGCGGTCCAACTCCCCGTGGATAGGAAGAATGAGCGGCGTGTTTTCGGCAATCATCAGGGTGTCCGGGCTGATGTCGACGCCTTGATCGCGGACCGTGGCGATCTCATTCACCAGATGCCAGGGATCCAGCACAACGCCATTGCCAATGACCGACAGCTTGCCGCCGCGCACCACGCCCGAAGGCAGCGCATGCAGCTTGTACACCTTGCCGTCCACGACCAGCGTGTGTCCCGCATTGTGCCCGCCCTGAAAGCGCGCGATCACGTCGGCGCGTTCGCTCAACCAATCGACAATCTTGCCTTTGCCTTCGTCACCCCACTGGGCGCCCACCACCACGACATTGGCCATCTTGATCCCCTCGGTACATCGAAACCGAAGACCTGAATAACGAGTGTCGCGCAGGGTTGAAACCTCAAAGTGGGTCCACAGGCCCTAGACAGCTGGGCGCTGTTTGGGATTTAGTGCGGCAGGAACGGATGGGGGGCAGTCATGGCAGGCTTTTTCGCGCGCTGGGCGGTGGCGTTCGCGCTGCTTGCGATCACGTTCAACCCTACACGCTACAACTATATCGGCTGGGCACAGCGAAACTTCAACGACCATATGCCGATTGCCATTTTGGCGGGGCTGATCCTGTTGGTGGGCTACATCATCTATCTGCGCGCCACGTTGCGGTCCATCGGCGCGTTCGGCATGGCCCTCGTGCTGGCCCTCGTGGGGGCACTGGTCTGGGTGCTTTACGACTATGAGTTGCTCAATCTCACGCAAACCTCGGACATGGTTTGGCTGGGTCTTATCGCGCTGTCACTGGTGCTCGGTGTAGGGCTCAGCTGGAGCCACGTGCGGCGCTATCTGTCCGGTCAGTCAGATATGGATGATGTGGATGAGTGACGGGTTGCGGGCGTCACCCGAATTGCATAAGTAGGCGCGACACAACGTTCGACCCCGAAGTAGCAGTGGTTTAGCCCCATGCAAAACGTCATCCTTCTTGTCCATCTGCTGCTCACGCTGGCTTTGATCATCGTGGTGCTTTTGCAGCGGTCCGAAGGCGGTGGTCTGGGCATGGGCAGCGGTGGTCCGGCTGGTACGGGGCGCGCGGCGGCCACCGGGCTTGGCAAGCTGACGTGGATCTTGGGGATCAGTCTTTTCGCGACATCGATCACGCTCACGATCATTGCGGCGCAGAATTCGGCCGGTTCTTCGGTTCTGGATCGTCTGATCGATCTGCCACCGGCTGCCGCGGAGCAACCGGACTCGGGTGACACAGGTCTTGGTGACAGTCTGCTGCCGCCCGCACCGGGCGATGAGGACGCACCGCTTCTGCCGACTTTGGATTGATCCACAAAGCCTTTGAAAGTTGAATGCAGCGCGTCGCGGACGCGGCGCAGTGCACACTAACCGTTGCGTCGTGCCACCAATTCGCAACATCATGTTGCGGTCGTCTTGCGCAAATTCGGCAAACCCTGTATTACTCAAATCCCGTGGTGCTCTGTTCGAATCGGATCACGGGGACCTCATGAAATGGCAATAAAAACGCGGCGGACCGCCCTTCTCGGCGGCCATGCGCGTATGGGGGTAGAGCAATTGGCGCGATATGTTTTCATTACAGGCGGTGTGGTGTCTTCCCTTGGCAAGGGGCTGGCCTCTGCTGCGCTGGGCGCGTTGTTGCAGGCCCGTGGCTTTTCCGTGCGTCTTCGCAAATTGGATCCGTACCTGAACGTCGATCCCGGCACCATGTCGCCCTTTGAACATGGGGAAGTGTTTGTCACCGATGATGGCGCGGAAACCGATCTCGACCTTGGTCATTACGAACGCTTCACGGGTGTGCCCGCGCGCATGACGGATTCGGTCAGCTCAGGCCGGATCTATTCGGACGTCTTGGAAAAGGAACGCCGCGGCGATTACCTCGGCAAGACCATTCAGGTCGTTCCGCACGTCACCAATCAGATCAAGGATTTCATCGAGATCGGCGATGATGAAGTGGATTTCATGCTGTGCGAGATCGGCGGAACGGTGGGCGACATCGAAGGCCTGCCGTTCTTTGAAGCCATCCGACAGTTCAGCCATGACCGCCCGCGCGGGCAATGCATCTTCATGCATCTCACGCTGCTTCCGTGGTTGGCGGCGAGCGGGGAGCTCAAGACAAAACCCACCCAGCACTCGGTCAAGGAACTGCAATCCATCGGGATTGCGCCGGATATTCTGGTGTGCCGGTCGGAACAGCCCATCCCGGAAAAGGAACGCGAGAAGATCGCGCTGTTCTGTAACGTGCGCAAAGATGCCGTTGTGGCGGCTTATGATCTGAACTCCATCTATGAGGCGCCACTGGCCTATCACCGCGAAGGGTTGGATCAGGCCGTGTTGGATGCCTTCAACATCTCGCCTGCACCGCGTCCGGACCTCACTGTCTGGCAGGATGTGGCGGACCGGATTCACAAGACCGACGGCGAGGTGAAAGTTGCCATCGTGGGCAAGTACACCCAGCTCGAGGATGCATATAAATCCATCAAGGAGGCGCTGACCCACGGCGGCATGGCCAACCGGGTCAAAGTGCAAGTGGAATGGGTCGATGCGGAGATTTTTGACGATGAAGATCCGGCCGGGCATCTGACCGGATTTCACGCGATCCTCGTGCCGGGCGGGTTCGGGGAGCGCGGGACGGAAGGCAAAATCAAGGCCGCCCAATTCGCGCGGGAGCGGAAGATCCCGTATCTTGGTATCTGCCTTGGCATGCAAATGGC
>CAYMEC010000110.1:0-8431 GCA_964389425.1 uncultured Roseovarius sp. | reverse complement strand
GGTTGCAGAACCGATTGGCGATCTGAGCGCGGATGAACTGCGCAGAAGGCGTGAGCGACCGTGTATTGACGTGACAGGTTGTCAGAGCTGACGGGTGTCAGCCAAGCTCCGGGTCGCTTGTCACGCGCACCAGCCGCGTGAGGTCACTCAACCGTTCTTTCTGCTGGCCAGTGTCGTCAAAATTCGCCTCTGACAGCCAGATCTCGAACGCCTCGGACAGCGCGGGCCACTCTGTATCAATGGCGGCAAACCAAGCTGTGTCGCGGTTGCGCCCTTTGACCACTGTGGCCTGCCGGAAAATGCCCTCGTAGCTGAGCCCAAGCCGCTGGGCCGCGCGACGGGACGGGGTGTTGAGCGCATCACATTTCCATTCGAACCGGCGATAGCCCGCCTCGAACGCCCATTTCATCATCAGGTAAATCGCTTCGGTCGCGGCGCGGGTGCGTTGCAATTGCGGCGCCATGGAGATGAAACCCACCTCAATCGATCCGCTTCCCGGTTTGATCCTGAGGAAGGACGCAAAGCCGCCAAGCTGCCCGGAAGCGCGGTCTTCGATGGCGTAAAACAGGATGTCTTCCGCCGTCGTCGCCCCGCGCATCCATTTGTGAAACTGCGCGGAGGAGGCAAAAGGCCCAACGGGCATGTAGTCCCACACCCAGTCATGCCCGTCATAGGCTCGGAACAGCAGCGCGGCATGCGCCTCTGCGTCCAACGCCATGAGCTTGGCATAGCGCCCTTCAAGCGGGGCCAAGTCCGGTCGCGGTGGCGGCGCCCAGTTTGGAATGTGTGGCCCGACCGGCCTCTCTGTTGTCATGTTCCCCAAGGCCTTTTTGACGTCTGCCTGACGGCATCATACGCGCTTTGTCCTATAGCAAAAGCCCCGGATCATCGCCCAGATCGAGACCGGGAAAGACCGTGTTTTCAATGAGAGACCGGTCCAGCCCGAAAAGCCCGCGCATGATCCACCCTGTATGGGCGCGCAGGTCGCGCGTGGGCATCAGATCGCGCCCTTGGTAGAGCGCGGTGTCAGAAATCCCCGGCCAATCCGCCACAACGCGCCCGCCCTTGAGCGCACCACCGGCCATGATCATCAATCCTCCGGTGCCGTGATCCGTCCCGCCGGTGCCATTGACGCGCACGGTGCGGCCGAATTCCGTCATGGCCACAACGGTGGTCTTGTCCCAGACCGCGCCCAATTCGGATTTCAGCGTCAGGATATTTTCGGAAATCTGTTTCATCGCGCGGGGGATGCTGCGCGATTGCTTGGCATGGGTGTCGAACCCGCTGAGGGAATAGGCCGCGATGCGCGTGTCTTCCTTGAGGCGCGAGGCCGCGAATCTGGCAATCTGGCTGACCAGCTTGCCTCGCGCGGCGGGCGCGGCCCTGTCCTGCATCGCATTCAGCATGTCCGCAGTGTCGACCTCTTCGTCCAAATTCACCGCACCCGACTGGGACAGGTCGATGGCCTCGCTCAGGGCATCGCGGAACAGCGGATCGTCATGGGTCACCAGATCGAGCAGACGTTCGGCCTGCGTGCTGAGCACAAGCGAGGCTTCGGGCGACCAGTCAGAGACGGGGGCATCCCCTTTGGTGAGCAACATAGATTGCCGTCCGATGGCGAAGGCGGTTTCCGCCGTGGCACCCGGCACCTGGGTCAGCAACCGGTTGAGCCAGCCGTTGCGCGTGTGTTCGAGGCCCGGCGCGCCGGTCCCTGCCTCGAGAACATCCTGTCCGTCAAAATGGCTGCGCTTGTCGCGGTAAGGCGTGGAGACAGCATGGGCAAATCCCAGCTGTCCGGCCCGCCAAAGCGGCATCAGATCAGACAGGCCCGGATGCAGTGCGAAATAGCCGTCCAGGTCAAGCGTAGTGGGGTCTTCTCCCGTTACCAACCCGCCGCGCAGGGTGTTGAACTCCGGCGCGCCGACAGGGCGGACGGCGTCAAGACCGTCCAGCCCGCCGCGCAGGATGATCACGACAAGGCGACTGTCCCATGGGGCGCTTGCGAAGGTGACAGGCGTCATCAATGGGCTTGCGGCCAGCGAACAGCCCAAGGCAAGGGACCGGGTCAGAAAACGTCGGCGGGACTGATGTGTCATGGTCGCCTCACATCCTTTGAAAGGCCACGGAAGACAGCACGATGCCGACACCTTCGGGCCGGGTCTCCGCCGCGTTGGCGGCAAAACGGACCTCTTCGGGCGCCAGATCGCCCAGCGCGACATCCACGAAGTCACGCGGGTCGGGCAAGGTGCGGCGCAAGCGCAGCGGTGTGAACATGGCCCATTGCAAACGCGCGGCCAGACGGGCGGGGGTGATCCAGTCTTCATCGGCTTCGGGCCAGCCATCGGGCCCCGTGGGCTGCCCCCAGGTCTGGCCCATCAGGGTCAGCGGGTCATAGAAGAAGCGGCGCATGCGGCCCAGACGTTTCATCGGCATCTGGCGCGGCTGGACATCCAACGCGCGCAGGCTGGATCCAATGAAATCAACAGGTTGCTTCACATTTCCCGGCTGATGCGTCCATGCGGCGGGATGGGTGAGCAACGCCTCACAGACGGCCAAGAGATCGCCCTGTGTGTCGTTGAACCGCGTCTCAAGCGCCTCCACAAGTGCGGGATCGGGGTTGTCGCCCACGAAATGCACGGCCAGTTTGCCCGCGATATGCCGGGCCGTGGCCGGGTGGGTGGCCAGGTCATCCAGTGCGGCATGGATCGCATCAAGCCCGCCGCCGCCGTCATACCGCCCATCCAGAATTGCGTGTTCGCCGGGCTCCGAGGCTGCCTTGCGGAAGGCAAAGCCGCGTTTGTAATCGAACCCCATCCCGGTCAGCAGGTTGGCAAAGGCACGCACATCGTCTTGCGTATAGGGCCCGCCCACCCCGAGCGTGTGAAGTTCCAGAACCTCGCGGGCAAGGTTTTCGTTAAGACCGCGATCGGGGTTGCGTTTGCCCGCGCGGCTGTTGGGGCCAATGGAGCTGATCTGATCAAGGTAGTGCAGCATCAGGGGATGCGTGGTAGTCGCGCGCAGCATGTCGGCAAAACGACCGGTAACATGGGGCCGGATCGCCTCTTCGGCATAGTTTGCTTGTGACAGGATCAGGCTTTGCACCTTGCCTTGGGCAGTGAAATGGTCCGTCCAGAAGGCCACCAGCCGTTCGCGAAACCCGTCTGGCGTTTGCGCACGGCGCAGCAGGGTCTGACCGAACCACCCCGCGGCCTCGATGCGCAAGGACCGGCGGGTTTGAGTGAGCGTTTTGGAGGCCGCTTCGCGGTCTTCCTCAGTCTTGGCTTTCCGATAGGCGCGGCGGGCATCGCGTTCGGCGAGTAGGTTGGCGTAGACCGGGTCCATGCCGGGGATGGGGAAGTCCGTCGCTGCCTGATCGGGCCCGGACAGCGCGCCCAACATGTCATCCACCGAACCGGGGGCCGCCCGCGTGGGCGACAGGCCGCAACCAAAGCGGATAGCGGCACGGTCGGGGGTGAAACTCATGTCGGATCCTTCGCTGGCTTGGGGCCAATGTAAGGATGATACGCGGGTTTCGGAACAATCCGTCGGATTTTTCACCCTATGCGCGGAATCAAGGGCTTTGGCCCGCCCGCGCCTTCGCCTGACCCCCGCCAGGCGAAGGCGCTCTATTGTGCGTTATTCCTGAGGGATCACCCGCAGACCGAGTTCCATCAACTGATCGGATGTGGGCTCAGAAGGTGCGTTCATCATCAGGTCTTCGGCGCGCTGGTTCATCGGGAACATGATCACTTCCCGGATGTTCGACGTGCCCGCCAGCAGCATCACGATCCGGTCGATCCCGGCCGCACAACCGCCATGGGGCGGCGCGCCGTATTGGAACGCGTTGACCATGCCGCCGAAGCGCTTGCGCACCTCATCCTCGCCATAACCTGCGATTTCAAAGGCCTTGATCATAATATCGAGCTTGTGGTTCCGGATGGCTCCAGAAACCAGTTCATAGCCGTTGCAGGCCAGATCGTACTGATACCCCAGCACATTCAGCGGATCGCCTTGCAGTGCCTCCATCCCACCTTGAGGCATGGAGAATGGGTTGTGTTCGAAATCAATCGCACCCGTCTCGTCGTCTTTCTCGTAAATCGGGAAATCGACGATCCATGCGAAGGCGAAGCGGTCTTCTTCTGTGTGACCCAGTTCTTCGCCGATCACGTTGCGGGCCTTGGCGGCGACGCTTTCAAAGGTTTTGGGCTTACCGCCGAGGAAGAAGGCCGCATCGCCCACATCGAGACCCAGTTGTTGGCGGATGGCTTCGGTGCGTTCGGGGCCGATGTTCTTGGCCAGCGGTCCCGCTGCTTCCATTCCCTCGCCTTGATCGCGCCAAAAGATGTAGCCCATTCCGGGCAAACCCTCTTTCTGGGCAAAGGCATTCATGCGGTCGCAGAATTTGCGGGACCCGCCCTTGGGCGCCGGAATGGCGCGGATTTCGGTGCCTTCCTGTTCCAGAAGTTTGGCGAAGATGGCAAAGCCGGAGCCGCGGAAATGATCGCTGACCACCTGCATTTTCAAGGGGTTGCGCAGGTCGGGCTTGTCGGTGCCGTACCAGAGGGCCGCATCGCGGTAGGAGATTTGGGGCCAGTCCTGATCAACCTTCGCGCCGCCGCAAAATTCCTCGAAAAGACCGGTCAGGACCGGCTGGATCGTGTCGAACACGTCTTGCTGTTCGACAAAGCTCATCTCCATGTCGAGCTGGTAAAAATCGGTGGGGGAGCGGTCCGCCCGGGGGTCTTCATCACGGAAACAGGGCGCGATCTGGAAATACTTGTCGAAGCCTGACACCATGATCAGCTGTTTGAATTGCTGCGGGGCCTGCGGGAGGGCGTAGAATTTGCCCGGGTGCAAGCGTGAGGGGACAAGAAAGTCGCGCGCGCCTTCGGGTGAGGACGCGGTGATCACCGGGGTTTGGTATTCGCGGAAGCCGATATCCCACATGCGGCGGCGCAATGAGGCCACGACGTCAGAGCGCAGCACCATGTTGCGCTGCATCACCTCACGGCGCAGGTCGAGATACCGGTATTTGAGGCGGGTTTCCTCGTGGTATTCCTGGTCGCCGAACACGATGAGTGGCAGCTCTTCCGAGGCCCCCAGCACCTCCATGTCGCGGACGAACACCTCCACCTCACCGGTGGGAATCTTGGGGTTCACAAGCTCGGGGTCGCGCGCCTTTACGTTGCCGTCGATGCGGATGCACCATTCGGAGCGCACCTTCTCCACCTCCGCAAAAACCGGGCTGTCGGGATCGCACAGCACCTGCGTGATCCCGGAATGGTCACGCAGGTCGATAAAGAGGATGCCGCCATGATCGCGGATCCGATGCACCCAGCCCGACAGGCGGACGTTGTCGCCCACGTTTTCTTTGGTCAGATCGGCGCAAGAGTGGCTACGATAAGCGTGCATGGAAACCTCGTTTAGCTGGTCGCGCCGATACACATGGGTGGGGCGGCAAAGTCAAGTGATCACTTTAGTGGCAAGGCCCCGCGCGAGGGACAACAGCGCCGCCAAAACGGTTTACAGGAGGTCAAAATTGCGCAAAACTCCTACCGCTGAGCGCGAATGGCCTGGGACACACCGCTTGAAATACTGGGCATAAATCATCGGTTTTTGAAGCACCGCGGGGGGCGTGTGTGCAGAGAGGGGTGAGATATGTGGACGAAACTTCTCGACACGTTTTTGGTGCATCTTTTCCGTTCGGGTGAACTGACGGTCACCTATCCCGACGGGCATGTGAAGTCCTATGGCGATGGAGAGGGCACACAGGTGGCGCTGACGCTGCATGACCCGGCGTTGCCTCGCAAGTTGATCCTGTCCCCCGAAATGGCGGTGGGTGAGGCCTATATGGACGCCACCATGACCATTGAAGAGGACGATCTTCGCGGGTTCCTCGAACTGGCCATCATGAACATGGCAAACCATGGCCGCCCCTGGTTTCACCGACCGTTGGAGGCGTATCGCTACGTTCATCGCTACATTTCTCAATTCAATCCGGCGAAGAAATCGAAAGCCAACGTGGCGCATCATTATGATCTGTCGGGGGAGCTTTATGATCTCTTCCTTGATGAGGATCGGCAGTATTCCTGCGCCTATTTCAAAACCCCCGACATGACGCTGGAGGAGGCGCAACTGGCCAAGAAGCGCCATATCGCGGAAAAACTGCGGCTGGAGCCGGGGATGCGGGTGCTGGATATCGGCTGCGGTTGGGGCGGTATGGGTCTGATGCTGGCCCGCGATTACGGCGCGGAAGTTGTAGGCGTCACCCTGTCCGAAGAACAGCACGCGCTGGCCAACAAACGCGCCGCCGATGCGGGCCTGTCGGACAAGGTGGATTTCCGCCTGATGGATTACCGCGAAGTGACGGGCAAGTTCGACCGGATCGTATCGGTCGGCATGTTCGAGCATGTGGGCGTTCTGCATTATAACGAGTATTTCAAAACTGTACGGCGGCTGCTGACCGAGGATGGGATCGCGCTGATCCACACGATCGGACGCTGTGATGAACCGGGCGTCACCAATCCCTGGATCCTGAAATACATCTTCCCGGGCGGCTACTGCCCTGCCCTGTCGGAAACCACGAACCACATCGAAAACAACGATTTCCACTTTGCCGATATTGAGGTGTGGCGCACCCATTACGCGCATACACTGCACCATTGGTATGAGCGGTTCATGGCCAATATCGACAAGGCGGAGGCGCTGTATGACGCCAAGTTCTGCCGGATGTGGCGGTATTACTTGCTGGCTTGCGAGGTATCGTTCTGGCACCAGAAACAGGTGGTCTACCAGTTCCAGATCTCGCCCAGCCTGACGGCGGTGCCGGTGACGCGGGATTACCTGTATTCAGACGAAAAGCGGCAAGTCAAACACGCGGCTGAGTGAGCTTTGGGTGGTGAGGTGAAACCTCATTCTACGCATCTGGCGCGGTCAACCGGTGATGCACCACAATTCCAATTTTGCACTCGAAGCAAACCAGTAACCTGTCATTGTAAAGCCGTTAGCGGCGCCTTTCTTCACCGGCGGCATACCGATCGAGATCATTAAGAGCCTCCAGAAATGCCTGTCGAATTTCGGATTGGCTGAACGCGCAGTCCCACAACTCAGTCATTGCGTCATTCATAATGCGCGTTAGCGGATCAGCGAGTTTACTTGGATTTTCATCACATAGCTTGCGTACAGTCTCAGCGAAGTGATGCGCTGCATCTATCGCACGCGTGTTCCAAACAGTTTCGTCGTCGAGTTCCATAGCGCAGTCCCCGGAGATAGAATGCAATCCATAGCGTTTTATCACTTGCATTGACAAAACGAACGGCAGCTTTGTCCGGCGAAACGGTCATACTTGTGTAAATGACATCCAACCAATCGCGTCAGATCTAGATCTCACTGTTGCAATGCGCCCGCGCGGACTCAAGGCCCTTGGGCCGCCGCGCATCGTCGGTCCGCCCCCACGGCACGGCGATTTAGTTGAGCTTGTTGTGTCGCTCGACTCGAGCTCGGATTTGGTTGCGATAAAGCACTGCTGTTCAAGGCAGGGATCGCCGTACCGCAGCCCGACAATGCGCCGCTGATGGATACCGGCGCGGTGGGGTGAAACCCCACCCTACATCTTGTGGTCAAAGCCCAGCCTATATCTTGGGGCAAAGCCCCTTGCGCCCCTCCGCCCGGTCGTTATAACGCCGACAATTTGCATAAAGCCGGGGGGCCCAGATCATGCCGAAGAGAACAGACATCTCATCCATCATGATTATCGGGGCGGGCCCTATCATCATCGGGCAAGCCTGCGAGTTTGACTATTCCGGCGCACAGGCCTGCAAGGCGCTGCGGGAGGAAGGCTATCGGGTCATTCTGGTCAACTCCAACCCGGCCACGATCATGACCGACCCGGAACTGGCCGATGCCACTTATATTGAGCCGATCACACCCGAGGTTGTGGCCAAGATCATCGAACAGGAACGCCCTGACGCGCTGCTGCCCACGATGGGCGGGCAGACGGGGCTCAACACCGCGCTGGCCGTGGCGGATATGGGCGTGTTGGAGAAGTTCGGGGTGGAATTGATCGGGGCCAACCGTGAAGCCATTGAGATGGCCGAAGATCGCAAGCTCTTCCGTGAGGCGATGGACCGCCTTGGCATTGAAAACCCCAAAGCCACCATCGCCAACACGATGGAGGAATGCATGGACGCGCTGGAAGAGATCGGCCTGCCGGCGATCATCCGGCCTGCCTTTACGTTGGGCGGCACGGGCGGGGGCGTGGCCTATAACCGCGATGATTATGAATACTACTGCAAGTCGGGTCTGGATGCCTCTCCGGTCAGTCAGATCCTGATCGATGAGAGCCTGCTGGGTTGGAAAGAATACGAGATGGAGGTGGTGCGCGACAAAGCCGACAACGCCATCATCGTCTGCTCCATCGAAAACGTTGACC
>CAYMEC010000109.1:0-8485 GCA_964389425.1 uncultured Roseovarius sp. | reverse complement strand
CACACCGGGCCGCCTGCTCGACCATTTTGAACGCGGCAAGCTGATCCTGTCTGATGTGAAAGTCATGGTGGTCGACGAAGCCGACCGCATGCTCGATATGGGCTTCATCCCCGATATCGAACGCATCTTCGGGCTGACACCATTTACGCGCCAAACGCTCTTTTTCTCAGCCACCATGGCCCCAGAGATCGAGCGCATCACCAACACCTTCCTGCAAAACCCCGCCCGGATCGAAGTGGCCCGTCAGGCCACTGCCTCAGAGACGATTGAACAGGGTGTGGTGATGTTCAAATTCTCCCGCCGGGATCGTGCCGACAGCGAAAAACGCGCCGTTCTGCGGAAACTGATCGACAATGAGGGTGAGGCTCTCACCAACGCGATCATCTTCTGCAACCGCAAGACGGACGTCGATATCTGCGCCAAGTCGCTGAAGAAATACGGTTATGATGCCGCCGCTATCCATGGAGATCTGGATCAATCCCAGCGCACCCGTACGCTGGAGGCATTCCGCAACAAGGAACTGCGCCTGCTGGTGGCCTCGGATGTGGCCGCCCGGGGGCTCGACATCCCTTCGGTAAGCCACGTGTTCAATTTCGACGTGCCGGGCCATGCCGAAGACTACGTGCACCGGATTGGCCGGACAGGCCGCGCAGGCCGCGATGGCAAGGCGATCACGATCTGCAATCCGCGCGATACCAAGGCGTTCGATGCTGTTGAAGCGCTGATCCAGAAAGAGATCCCGCGCCTCGACAATCCTGTCCCTCTGAAAGGCAAGCCCGAAGAGGTGGAAGAGGAAAAGCCTAAACGCACGCGGTCGCGCAAACGCACTGACGACAAGACCGATGCGCCCAAACCCGAACCCTCAGCGGAGGCTGAATCCGCCCCGAAAGACGACCAGCCACGCAAGTCGCGCAGGTCCCGAAAGGGTGACGATGGCGGCACCGTGGGCATGGGCGATCACATGCCCAGCTTCATCGCCAAGAGCTTTGACGACCGCCGCGCAAGCTGAAAACCCGGGTCAGGTTGAGACAGGTTCACCAAGGTTCCGCACGGTGTAAAGCGCCATTTCACAAGTCTTTACAGGCCACATAGCATCTCTAGGGCGCTTGTTCGGCCATGGCCAATTGTCGCCTTTGGGTGGCCTGTCGGCGCGAGGACAGTTCAATTTTCGGTTGATTTCGGCTATACTGCCACCCTCAAGATTATTTTTTGAACCTTTATTTATTGGATGAGAAAACCATGGAACGCAGGGTAAAACATCAGTTTGATCGCATTATGGATGAAACGTCGGGTAACTACGCAGACGTCATCGTACAGTTCAGATCTGACAAAAGCAGAGCATTGGTAGAACTTCTGTCAGCCGCCGTCGAAACGGAACAAAACCGTTCCATGGTGGTGGACGCAAGCAGCATGTTCCCGCCAAAACGCAGCGCCTTCTCCGGACAAAGCTCGGCCCGGCGCGCGCTGCGCACCAAGAACGCCAGCCTCGCTGCCAACATCGCGCTGAGCGCTGTCAGCTCTTTGGCGGCTGATGTGCTTGGATCGGGTTCCGCGCCCCAAGTGACGAATTTCCTCGGCTCCTCGATTGTCGATCACGCCATCCAGAAAGTGCGCAAGTACAAAACGCAAAAACAACGCGCTGCCCCCTTGGCCATGGCCAACATTGATGCGGCCCGGATCATGGTCCACCGGGGTGAGTTGCAGAACGTGCTGGAGGAAGCCGGCGATCAGCTGGAAGGCGTGTATCAGAATGCGCACGTGCCGCCCCCAAGAACGACAAAAACGGATGGCAGCCTCGAACTTCTCGGCGGCGGGTATGAAATGACAACCTGGGGACTGGAGCGCACCAAGGCGCTCAGCGCGTGGAGTGTGTTCGGCACGCGCGGCCAACGGGCTGACGGGTCGAAAGTGCGGGTTGCCGTGCTGGACACAGGGATCGACGCCACGCATCCGGACCTTGCCGGGAAAGTCGGCGACTTCGCAGAGTTCGACGCCTCCGGCAATATCACGGCGCAAGGCGTTGCAAATGCACGCGACAGCGGCTCCCATGGCACCCATGTCGCCGGAACGATCGTGGGCGGCAATGCCAGCGGCAGCTGGATCGGCATGGCCCCGGATGCAGAGGTGATCGCGGGCCTCGTGCTCAATGGTGCAGCAGGTGGCACGCTGGCACAGGTCATTGCGGGCATTGACTGGGCCGTCAGCAACAACGCGGAAATCATTAACATGTCCTTGGGTGGGCTGACCTTCGACAGCTCGGTCGATACGCCCTATCAGCGCGCCATCGTCGATGCGTTGCTGCGCGGCACCTTGGTGGTTGCAGCGATCGGCAATGATGGGCACCAAACCTCCGGCTCGCCCGGCAATGACTATTTTTCCCTCGCCGTCGGCGCCCACGATATCCGCGATCGCTGCGCTGGCTTCAGCGGCGGCCGCACGCACATCTTGCAACAATCCAATGTGATCAACAGCGATTTTCTGCCCCTGGTCTACACCAAACCGGATATGTCCGCGCCCGGTGTCAGCGTGAAATCCTGCGTCCCGAATGGCGGGTATGAAAACTTCAATGGCACCTCGATGGCCACACCCCATGTGGCCGGGGCGGCAGCACTCCTTTATGCGGCAACGGACCTCAAGGGCCTTGATCCGGATCGCAGGGCCTTCACCGCAAAGGACCTCTTGTTGGGAGGTGTCACCGATATGGGTGAATCCGGTCAGGACCAACGGTTCGGCCACGGGGCCATCAATATTTTGCGTAGCATCGATGAAGCCATCAATCTGGGCTTCTAGCGCGACCGTTCTGGCGCTATCATTG
This sequence comes from uncultured Roseovarius sp., assembly GCA_964389425.1. Taxonomy (GTDB): domain Bacteria; phylum Pseudomonadota; class Alphaproteobacteria; order Rhodobacterales; family Rhodobacteraceae; genus Roseovarius. Next base: position 5,670 of record CAYMEC010000109.1, on the reverse strand, counting down.
GGTGCCGCGTCCGTGTTCCCGGGCTATGCCGGTGACATTGCGGCACCCAAATCCCCGTCCCAAGGAAGCCCTGTGAACACACAGACAAAGATATCCGAACGCCTACAGGCAGCCATGGCCGATGGATCGGTTTCATCCTATCAGGTCATCATTGTGCTGAACGTGCCAAAACCGGATCTTTCACATGTCCTCGGCGCTGCAAAGACATCGCCAAACCCTGAACCGCGTGCAGCCTCAGAAGAAGCCGCCCAAAACGCGGTCACAGAGATTCTTTCACGGTCCAATGCAACGATTGAGCGCCAACTGACCAATGCGGCCAGCATTCTGGCGGTCGTCGATGCGCCAACCCTTCATGCACTGGACCAGTCCGAACACGTTCTTGAAATCGTCGAAAACCAGAAACTGCGCTGACATTCGGCTTCAAAAGGTCGATTTGAAGAGTTTAGCGCCACGCAAGGGAAAATTTGGACGGGCCAGACCTGCCCCAACGTCGCCTTTTGCGCTATCATCGGGCGTCTTGCCAAAAGCGCCACTTTTCACACCTCGTATACTCCCCTATAAGCGCTGAAAACAAAGCTGTTCGAGGACAAGATGGCGAACAAGACCAATGACGCCGATGTGGCATTTATTCGGGCCCTGGCGGAACTGCTCAACGAAAACGATCTGACCGAATTGCAGGTCAAACGCGAGTATGGCGAACATGACGGGCTGAATGTCCGCGTCAGCAGAAAAACGGAAGTCGTCACTCAGGTCAGCGCGCCGGTCGTTGCCGCGGGTGGCGGGACCGCTCCGGCACCCGCGGCCGCCGCGCCCGCGCCCGCTGCCGCACCCGCCGCAGCTGTGGAAGATCCAGCAGATCACCCCGGCGCCGTCACCTCCCCCATGGTCGGCACGGTCTACATGCAAGCCGAACCCGGTGCGCCCGCCTTCGTCAAAGTCGGCGACAGCGTGAGCGAAGGGGACACCCTTCTGATCATCGAAGCGATGAAGACAATGAACCACATCCCAGCCCCGCGCGCAGGCACGGTGAAGCGTATCGTGGTGGAAGACGGGGCCGCCGTGGAATACGGCGCGCCGCTGATGATCATCGAGTAAAGCGCGATGTTCGATAAAATCCTCGTGGCCAACCGGGGCGAGATCGCCCTTCGCGTGATCCGCGCCGCCCGGGAAATGGGCATTCAGACGGTCGCGGTGCATTCCACGGCAGATGCTGACGCCATGCATGTGCGTATGGCGGATGAAAGCGTCTGCATTGGCCCACCACCCGGCACGGAAAGCTACTTATCGATCCCGGCGATCATTGCCGCCTGCGAAGTGACAGGCGCGCAGGCGATCCACCCGGGCTATGGGTTTCTGTCAGAGAACGCGACCTTCGTTCAGATCGTCGAAGATCATGGCCTCACCTTTATCGGACCCACGGCAGAACACATCCGCATCATGGGTGATAAAATCACCGCAAAGGACACCATGAAGGACCTGGGCGTGCCCTGTGTGCCTGGCTCAGACGGCGGTGTACCGGACCTTGCTGCAGCGAAAGCGCTTTGCGAAGAGATCGGATATCCCGTGATCGTCAAAGCCACCGCAGGCGGCGGCGGACGCGGGATGAAGGTGGCCAATTCTGCGGCTGATATTGAAACCGCCTTCCGCACCGCGCGGTCCGAGGCGAAAGCGGCTTTTGGCAATGATGAGGTCTATATCGAAAAGTATCTCACCACGCCGCGCCATATTGAAATTCAGGTCTTCGGCGATGGCAAAGGCAAGGCGGTACATTTGGGCGAACGGGATTGTTCCCTGCAACGCCGCCACCAGAAAGTCTTCGAAGAGGCCCCCGGCCCGGCGATCAGCGAAGAAGAACGCGCCAAGATCGGCAAGGTCTGCGCCGACGCCGTGGCGCGCATCAACTATACCGGCGCGGGCACTATCGAACTCTTGTACGAAAACGGCGAGTTCTATTTCCTCGAAATGAACACGCGCCTTCAGGTGGAACACCCGGTCACAGAGGCGATATTCGAGGTGGACCTCGTGCGCGAACAGATCCGGCTGGCCGAGGGCCTGCCCATGTCCTTTGGACAAGAGGATCTGGTGATCAACGGCCACGCCATCGAGGTGCGCATCAACGCCGAAAAACTGCCCGAATTCGCGCCGCGCCCCGGCAAAATCACGCAGTTTCACGCTCCGGGCGGGCTCGGCGTGCGGATGGATTCAGCGCTTTATGATGGCTATTCCATCCCGCCTTACTACGACTCACTCATCGCCAAGCTGATCGTACATGGCGCGGATCGCCCGGCAGCACTGGCACGTCTGAGCCGAGCCCTGAATGAACTGATCGTGGATGGCATCGACACCACTGTGCCGCTCTTTCATGCTCTTTTGGCCGAGGAAGACATCCATTCCGGTGACTACAACATTCACTGGCTCGAAAAATGGCTGGAAACCAACCTTCAGGACTGATGATCCGCTCTTGACCTGAGGCACATGGGCGTCATCCTTGGCAAACAGGCCACCGGTTCCGAAGGACCACCCATGAAGGATTTCGATCCGCCCCTCACGCCAGAGCTTTTGCTGCACGCCTATGCCTCGGGAATATTCCCGATGGCCGAATCGCGCGGCGATCCGGGGATGTTCTGGGTGGATCCCCGAATGCGGGGCGTCCTACCCATCAACGGCTTTCATATCTCCCGTTCACTCGCGCGGCGCATGCGCAAGGGCGATTACCGCGTCAGCCTGAACAGGGATTTCGCCGGCGTGGTCGCCGCTTGCGCCGAACGCACCGACACATGGATCAGTTTTGAAATCGAAGCGCTTTATTCGGGGCTGCACGATCTGGGCCATGCCCATTCGCTTGAGGTTTGGGAAGGCGACGTGCTGGCCGGTGGGGTCTACGGCGTCGCACTCGGCGGTGCTTTCTTCGGAGAAAGCATGTTTTCTGTACGCAAGGATGGATCAAAGCTGGCGCTGGCCCATCTCACCGACCATCTGCGCCGCTGCGGATTTGCCCTGTTTGATACACAATTCATCACGCCCCATTTGATGAGCCTCGGCGCGTTTGAAATCCCGCGCCGCGAGTATCGCGCACGGTTGCGCGAGGCGCTTCAGATAGACACCAACATCCATCGCGAACCGCTCGATCCCAGCGTTCATTCGGTAATGCAGCGCACCACCCAGACGTCGTAACGTGAATGCTCCAGCGCATTCAGCGCGGGTGATGAGGCCAGCATCCAACCGCTGAACACATCGCGACCGCGCGCCAAATCACGGATGACAAGATAGGCATAAGCCTCCGCCACCGCGTCCCCTTCCGGGTATCGGCATTCGGTCATGCGCACCGAGAGGGTGCCGAAAAACACCTCGCCTCCGTTGTCTATTTCCAGCTCGCTGACCTTCGCGTCAGTCTTATCCAGCCCGCGCAAAATGGCGCCCTGCCCTTGGGCGACAGTCTGCGCATGAGCCGCAAACGGAATGGTCAGCGCTGCGATCAGAGCCGCACATGCGCGCCTCATTCCTCGCCCTCGTCCCCGGCCACGAACTTGGTCAACAAGGAGATCAGGCTGACCGACCCTTGGGTGAATTGGATCTCATCGCCGGGCGCAAAAGCAAAAGGCGATCCGCCGGGCAGGATTTCCACAAAGTTGCCGCCCAAAAGCCCTTCGGACGATATGGCGACCGCGCTGTCATCGGGTACTTCGATACCGTCGCGCACGGAAAAGGACGCCATGGCGCGGAACGTCTCTGCGTCCAGTTCCAACTCGGTCACGCGCCCCACCTTGACGCCCGCCAACCGCACGTCGGTGCCCACATTCACACCATCGGCGCTTCGGAAACTGGCCGTCAGTTCATATTCCGATGCATTGCCGGCCACGCCGGCGACCTGGCCCGCATAGACCATAAATCCCACGGCCACGGCCAGCACTGCGGCACCAACGATGGTCTCGGTTGTGTGTTGTGCGGACATGTGAACTACCTCGACGCCTGTCTACCGATTGTTTAACCCGACGGGCCGCCAGACCCCAGATAAATCTGTCGTGGCTCAGCTGGCGGTGGCGCCTTCTTTCTGGGCGTCGGAATAAATCATCAATGGAGCCGCGTCAGATGTCACAGCCTCTTCATTCACGACCACTTCGTCGACATCCTCCATCCCCGGCAATTCGAACATGGTATCGAGCAGAATGTCTTCGAGGATCGACCGCAGCCCCCGCGCGCCTGTCTTGCGTTCAATCGCACGCTTGGCAATCGCAGAGAGGGCATCTTCGGTAAAGGACAGCTTCGCATCTTCCAACTCAAAGAGCCTCTGATACTGTTTGACCAATGCGTTCTTCGGTTGCGTCAGGATGGTGACAAGCGCGTCTTCGTCCAGATCTTCCAACGTGGCGATGACGGGCAAGCGGCCCACAAATTCCGGGATCAACCCGAATTTCAGCAGATCTTCGGGCTCCAGATCTGTGAAGATTTCCCCCACACCGCGCGCATCCACATCGCGCACATCCGCGCCAAAGCCCATGGCAGAGCCTTTGCCCCGCTGCGCGATGATCTTGTCGAGCCCTGCAAAAGCCCCGCCGCAGATGAAAAGGATGTTGGTCGTGTCGACCTGAAGAAATTCCTGCTGCGGATGCTTTCGCCCGCCTTGCGGCGGCACGGCCGCCACGGTGCCTTCCATCAGTTTCAGCAGGGCCTGCTGCACCCCTTCGCCCGACACATCGCGCGTGATCGACGGGTTCTCCGACTTGCGCGTGATCTTGTCGACCTCGTCAATGTATACAATCCCGCGCTGCGCGCGTTCGACATTGTATTCGGACGCCTGAAGCAGCTTGAGGATGATGTTCTCCACATCCTCGCCCACATATCCTGCTTCGGTCAGTGTCGTTGCGTCTGCCATTGTAAACGGCACATCCAGGATCCGCGCCAAAGTCTGGGCCAGCAGCGTCTTACCGCAGCCGGTCGGACCAATCAGCAGGATATTGGATTTCTGCAGCTCGATATCCCCGGACTTACCGGAATGGTTGAGGCGCTTGTAATGGTTGTGCACGGCAACGGACAGCACGCGCTTGGCCATGGCCTGCCCGATCACATAGTCGTCCAGCACGTCACAGATTTCGCGTGGGGTGGGAACACCCTCGGAGGATTTCAGACCAGCGGTTTTCGTCTCCTCGCGGATGATATCCATGCAAAGTTCGACGCATTCGTCGCAAATGAACACCGTGGGTCCGGCAATAAGTTTGCGCACTTCATGCTGGGATTTACCACAGAAACTGCAGTAGAGGGTGTTTTTGCTGTCGCCGCCTGAACTGTTCGCCATGTTTCAACCTCTGGCAGCGTGCTCCGACGCCTGACCGTGCGCCGCACCGCTGCTTTTCGCTCCGTACGAGGGCTAGCCTAGAACAGGCCCTCGGGCATCACAACGCCAAAATGCCTCTTTCGGCTGCGTCCCGCCCGGCGCGCCACATGCGCGCCGAACGGCCTTCGATTATGCTTTATTCGTCGTCATCCTTGGGGCGGTTTTCGACGATTTCGTCAATCAGACCCCAATCCTTGGCTGTCTCCGCATCCATGAAATTGTCGCGCTCCAGCGCGTCTTCCACTTTCTTGAGCGTCTGGCCGGTATGCTTGACATAGATCTCATTGAGTCTCCGCTTCAGTTTAAGCGTCTCTTCCGCATGGATCATGATATCCGTC